>CBDUQU010000015.1:0-30621 GCA_965369445.1 uncultured bacterium
GCCTATCCGTGACCGGAGTTGCGGGACCAACCGGCGGGACGCCGCAGAAGCCCGTAGGACTGGTGTTTATCGGCTTCGCCCACGAAAACGATTCCTTTGCCCAGAAGTTTATGTTCGGGGAGGATCGAAACAGCAACAGAGAGAGAGCTGTCCAGGCGGCTTTGAATCTGGTGAGATTGTTTTTAACAAAGGCGGTCAACGGCATGAACCGTACGGCTCATGCCAACGGATTAAGCGGATGAAACGGATAGTGGCTGGATGAAGCGGAAAAACCTTAATGCAAAATAGGAACTTCATGCGAACTTTCATTGCGGTTGAATTGCCGGAGAGGATCAAGAGAGAAATCGAACAGCTGCAGGCCCCGTTTAAAAAAACGGACACTTTCGTTTCCTGGGTTAAGCCAAAAAACATTCACGTCACCCTGAAGTTCTTGGGGGAGGTTTCGGAGGAGAAGATAAGCCAAGTCTTCTCCGCCACCGAGAAAGCCGTGGAAGGCGCAAGAAAGTTCACCATGAGTCTAAGAGGGACGGGCGCTTTTCCCAATCCAAGAAGACCTAGGGTGATATGGGTAGGAGCCGGTTCGGGCGGGGGGGAACTCTCCCAGATGGCAGTAAGAATCGAACAGGAGATGGAGAAGATCGGTTTCCCAAAGGAGAAAAGGAAATACTCAGCGCATTTTACCATAGGGCGAGTGAAATCTCCGAAGAACATCGAGAAGCTGATGGAATTGGTATCGTCTTCAGGTTTTCAGACTGAAGAAATTGAGGTAAATGAGGTGGTGGTGATGAGAAGCCAGCTCGATCCTGGCGGGGCGATTTATACGCCATTGAAGAGAATACCTCTGGTTGGATAGGTCAACGGATGGAGCGCCCAGACGGGCGTCCGTCTGGACGGATTAAGCGGATGAAGGCGCTTGCGCCAAGGCGCGGACGGCGAACGGACTAATGGGGTTCATGGTTCACAGTTCATAGTCCCCACCGCACCACCCGGAATTAGCCGCGGACTGCCGACGGTGGACTGCGGACGGAACAAAGCGGTCAGCGGATTAAACGGATTAGACTGTGATCGATAACAGGATTAAGATTTTCCAGAAGGGATTCTCAAAAAAAAAAACTAAAATAGCCAGGAAAGTGAGGTGAGGAAGATGGCAGACATACAAGAGGAAAAGAAAAGGGCCTTACAGCAGGCGGTTACCCAGATAGAACGGCAATTTGGCAAGGGCTCCATCATGAGACTGGGGACAGAGTCGCTGGGGGAGAGCATACCGGTGATATCCACCGGCTCGCTGGGTCTGGATGCTGCTTTAGGCGTCGGCGGCGTCCCTAGAGGAAGGGTAGTGGAGATATTCGGACCGGAGGCTTCAGGAAAAACCACCTTAGCTTTGCACATCATGGCAGAGGCGCAAAAAAAAGGAGGCATCGCTGCTTTCATCGACGCCGAGCACGCTTTTGACGCCGCCTATGCAAAGAATCTTGGTGTGGATATTGACAACCTTTTAGTCTCCCAACCCGACACCGGAGAGCAGGCTTTAGAGATTGCCGAGACTCTGGTTCGCAGTGGGGCGGTGGACATCGTAGCCGTCGATTCGGTGGCAGCCTTAGTTCCCAAGGCGGAGATCGAAGGGGAGATGGGAGATTCGCACATGGGGCTGCAGGCCAGGCTGATGTCCCAGGCCATGAGAAAGCTCTCCGGCACCATCAGCAAATCCAAAACCTGCATGGTCTTCATCAACCAGATCAGGATGAGAATCGGGGTGATGTTCGGCAATCCGGAGACTACCCCCGGCGGCAACGCCCTTAAGTTCTACTCGTCGGTGAGGCTGGACATAAGGCGGATTTCCTCCATCAAGGAGGCGGACAGAATCCTGGGATCGCGCACCCGGGTCCGGGTGGTCAAGAACAAGGTAGCGCCCCCTTTTAAAAACGCGGAGTTTGACATAATCTTCGGAAAAGGGATCTACCGATTCGGAGAACTGATCGATCTGGGCGTAGCTCAGAAGGTGATAGACAAAAGCGGCACCTGGTTCTCATATAAAGATGAGAGGCTGGGACAGGGAAGAGACAATGCCGCCAGGTTATTGATGGAAAACCCGGATATGGCCCAGGAGATTGACCGGAAAATAAGAACGGAGCTGGGGCTGATCAAGGAGAAAAAAGAGGAAAAAGATAAAGAACCGGTCAAGAAGTAAACCCGTTATGCTCCCAGGGTTTTGGCAGATGAAGATTGCATCAGACCATGGCGAAAAAACAAACCATTACCCGAATCGAAGCTCAGAGGAAAAACCCCCGCAGGCGATCGGTGTTCCTCGACGGTAAGTTTGCCTTCGGACTCGACGAGGAAGTTGCAGTAAGGCTCGGTCTGGAAAAAGGGGAGGACCTGACCGAACTCAAGATCAAAGAGATCTTAAGCCAGAAAGCTGAGAACGAAGCCAAGAATATCGCCCTGAAATTTCTCTCTTTCCGCCGCCGCACCGAAAAGGAGATAAGAGATAAGCTCAAAAGCAAGGGCTTCGATGAAAAGAGCATCAAAAGCACGATCGACAAGCTAAAAGGATACGACTTAATTAACGACTCTGAATTCGCCACCGCCTGGGTCAAGGAGAGACTCGCCTATAAGCCGAGAGGAAAAAAGCTGCTCAGACAAGAACTCTGGAAGAAGGGAATTGAAAAGGAGATAATAGACCAGGTCACGGAGGAGTTGTGTCAAGACGAAGATAAATCAGCCTTGGAACTCCTGCAGAAGATTAAGAAAAGATACCAGAACTTAGAACCGAAAGTGGCAAGAAGAAGGATGTTGAGTTTGCTTCTAAGAAGAGGCTTTTCTTATGAGATCGCCAAAAACACCCTGGCACCCGTAATTCCCTCTGCCAACCACGAAGAACAAAGTTGAAGTATGTGGCTAGGGTAAACCATGCTCCCCTGCGGGGTTGCGAGTTGCGAAAAGATATGCAAGTCAAACTAGAGCCGATTGGAATCATTCATTCCCCTTATCACAAGAAGGAGGATATCCCCATACAGGGAGTTTTTGGGCCGGAAGGAGTCGGAACGATTGAGGTTTTTGACGAATACGCCGAAGGGCTGACCGATGTGGAGGGATTCTCACATCTTCTGATAATCTACTCCTTCCATAAGTCAAAAGGCTTCTCGCTATTAGGAAAGCCTTTTCTGGAGGACAAGTTGCACGGCATCTTTGCCATCAGGTCACCGCATCGGCCCAATCATCTGGGAGTATCGGTGGTCAGGCTTCTGGAGAGAGATGGAAATACTTTGAAAGTGGGAGAGATTGACGTCTTTGACGGAACGCCCCTTCTGGATATCAAGCCCTATGTGCCCAAGTTTGACCAGCGCAAGAACGTAAAGATAGGATGGCTCGAAGGAAAACTCGACAGCTAACACATAAGTAGAAATGAAAAGTCACCAGATAAGAGAGAAGTTCCTGAAGTTCTTCGAACAGAAGGACCATAAGATATTTCCCAGCTCGTCTTTGATACCCAGGGAGGATCCCACGCTTCTCTTTGCCAACGCGGGGATGAACCAGTTTAAGGATATCATCTTGGGGAAAAAGAAAGCTGAGCACAAAAGGACGGCTTCCTGTCAGAAGTGCATCCGGGTCTCGGGAAAACACAATGACTTGGAGGAGGTGGGTAAGGATACCTCTCATCATACCTTCTTCGAGATGCTGGGTAATTGGTCCTTTGGCGACTACTTCAAGAAAGAAGCGATAATCTGGGGCTGGGAGTTTCTGACCGGGGTGTGTGGGCTGCCCAAGGAGAGACTATACGTCACGGTGTTTCGGGATGACGATGAGGCAGAAAAGTTATGGCACAAGTATACTGACATCGGAAAAGGAAGGGTCTTAAGATTCGACGAGAAAGAGAACTTCTGGGAGATGGGAGAGGTGGGTCCCTGCGGTCCCTCATCCGAGATTCACTTCGACAAGGGTGAAAAATACAAATGTGGCCGTCCCGATTGCGGGGTCAACTGTCCCTGCGGAAGGTTCGTGGAGGTGTGGAATCTGGTCTTCATGCAGTATAGCCGGGATGAAAAAGGAAATCTCTCCGATCTTCCCGCCAAGGTGGTTGACACCGGGATGGGTTTCGAGCGGCTGACCGCCATCATGCAGAACGTGGACTCCAATTACGACACCGATCTTTTCGTCCCTCTGATCAAGCAGATCGAGAATATATCTTCACTTTCGTATAAAGGCTCGGACCGAGAGGAGTCCTTCCGGGTGATAGCGGATCACATCCGGGCGCTTTCATTTGCCATAACAGATGGGGCCATCCCCTCCAACGAGGGACAGGGCTATGTGGTACGAAGGATATTAAGAAGAGCTGCCAGGCACGGAAGGCTTCTGGGACTCCACAAACCTTTCATCTACCAGCTCTCCAGCCTGGTGGTGGATCTGATGAGAAAGACATATCCCGAGCTCGAGGCAAAGAAGGAGCATGTGGCTTTGGTGATCAAATCAGAGGAGGAGAGATTCGAGGAGACTTTGGACCTGGGACTGGAACTCTTTGAGAATGTGTCGGAAAAAGTCCGCAGGGAAGGATCTAACACCATTCCCGGAGAAGAGGTCTTCAAGCTCTACGATACTTATGGATTTCCCCTGGACCTGACTCAGGTGATAGCTCAAGAAAAGGGGCTGTCGGTGGACGTTCCGGGTTTTGAGGCACTACTTGAGGGACAGAGGAAACGTTCCCGATCAGCAGGCACAGGCGTTACTGTACCAATCCTGGTGGAATGCCAGCACAAGAGTGGATTCGTGGGATACGAAAAGGTGGAGGAAGAGGCTAAAGTTCTGGAACCGTCGAACGAGCAGATGTTGATTCTGGATAACACTCCGTTCTATGCTGAAGCTGGCGGGCAGGTGGGTGACACCGGGGTCATCCTTTCGGAAGGCTTCCAGTTCGAGGTTGATCATACAAAGAAGGAGGGCGATACCATATTCCACCTGGGTAAGGTCACTCAGGGGAAGGTTCAGGACGTCCTGAACAAAAAGGTTGTAGCCAGGGTGGATATGGACAGAAGGAATTCGATACGCAGGAATCACACAGCCACTCATCTTCTGCACAAAGCTCTAAGAGAGACGCTGGGGGAGCACGTAAACCAGTCCGGCTCTCTGGTTGCTCCGGATAGATTGAGATTTGACTTCACTCATTTCAAAGCCATGGATGAGGCGGAAATTGCCAGGGTGGAGTATCTGGTGAACCGCAGAATCTGGCAGAACTGCCCGGTGACGTGCGCCCAGGTTCCCTCTGAGGAGGCAAAGAAACTGGGCGCCATGGCCCTGTTTGGCGAGAAATATGAAGATATCGTGCGCATGGTGGAGGTGGAAGGGTTCTCCAGGGAGCTTTGCGGGGGCACGCACGTCAACGCCACCGGTGAGATCGGCTTTTTCAAGATCATCTCGGAGACGGCCATCGCCGCAGGAATGCGGAGAATCGAGGCGGTTACCGGGGAAGGCGTCTATCAGTTAGTGAAGAGGCAAAAGGACCTTCTTGACGACCTGGCATTGGTCTTAAAGACATCAGAGGAGAATCTCAGGGAGAGGGTGGAGACCCTGGTCAAGACCGGCAAGCAGTTGGAGAAGAAAGTCAAAGAGGCTCAGAAGGAATCGGCCAAAAACAGAATCGAGAAACTGGCAGAATGCTCCGTCAAGGTCGACGGGATCAGCGTCATCGCCCATCAGATGGAAGCCGAGACACGGGACAATCTCTTGGAGTTGGCAGACACCATCAGGGAGAAGCTCAAAGTTACAGTGGGAGTCTTGGCTGCGATCTTGGATGAAAAGATCGCCTTCGTGGCCGTGGTTACCGACGACCTGATCAAATCAAAGGGAATCAAGGCAGGAGAGATCGTAAAAGAGATATCCAAGCTTGCTGGTGGAACCGGCGGAGGCAAACCGCATCTTGCTCAAGGCGGAGGAAAGGATTTGGCCAAGCTGAAGAAAGCATTGGATAGCTTGCCGGAGATTGTGGAGAAAATGATCAAGTAACCCCTCCTCCTTGCGTCCCCTTCTCCACAAAGTGGAGAGGGATTCACCCTGAGGGGGAGATAGGGGGTGAGGTAGAAGGAAGCCATCGTTTGAAGGAGCCCAGAACATGTTTGGCATAGAAGAGTTGAAGGAAAGGATTGAAATCACCGAAACAACAGTTGAATGCCCCGTTAAAGGTTGCAATGAAAAAGTAGAAAGACAACGAGTAGTTTTTAAGAAGAAGGATGAATTCAAGTGTCCAAAGCACAATATCGTTATCTCTCCAACGACCTTTGAATACCCAAGTGAATTAGATAACCTGCTCTGGAAAGAAGGACCCGACCGAAAGCTGCTTGCTAGAATAATGGAGGCGAAACGAGAAAGCCGGATGGCACGGGACAATAGTGAGGACGCCGTTAGTTGGAATGTTTTCAGATTCCTCGAAAAAAACAATCTAATTGAAGACCTTCTGAGTTCAATCACCGGGACCCCAATAAAGTCGTCCGATGTCACATATTGGTCATACAGTCAAAAAGAAGACACCAGCTGGTCTGAATTGAATAAAGCGAGAAGGGAATTTGGTGAGGAAATAAACAAGAGTTCGGAGCCCGATATCATAATCACGACTGACAAAGCATTATTCTTTATCGAGGCGAAATTAACTGCTTCAAACGAAACAAGGCCCGGCAATGAGAGCAATCCAAAAAAGTATGAAACCGGTGGAGATAATTGGTTTTCAAAAGTCCTTAAGTCTCCCTACAAAACGGTCGCAATAGATGAGAAGAAGTATGAGTTATTGCGTTTCTGGCTACTCGGCACTTGGATGGCACAACAACAGGATTTGGATTTCTATCTCATTAATCTGGTGTTGTCAGAACGGGAGCCGGATATTGAGGCTGTCTTTAAGGGGCATATAAACGAGAGCCAGCGAAGAAGATTTATGCGAGTCACGTGGGAACGCATTTATCAGTATATTGCAGGTAGCAGTCTGGCCACAGAAAAAGATATAATGGTAAGATTCTTCAAAAACAAAACCATCGGGTACAAAAATGGAACATTGGAACGAGCGTTCTCAATACCATAAAGGTACAAAGACTGTTACCTTGATCAAAAACCTCGTCTCCCTCTCCGTCTCATATCTGAGATCCCGCCAAAGGTGGGGGAGAAGGGGGTAAGGTAACTGCTAACTGCAAACTGAAGACTGCAAACTGAAAAACCATGTCCATTTATCAAAAGCTCTTAGATGTAAGAGACGAAAAAGGCGCCGGATTCTTGGTCCTGCTTGATCCGGATCGGATGAGCGTATCGGAGATTGTCGAGTTGGCTCAAAAGTCGGAAAAGGGAGGAGCTGACGCATTCCTCGTGGGTTCCAGCCTGCTTCTTTCCACCAGGTTCGATGAGGCGGTAAAGGAAATAAAGGCTAACGTTAGCCTCCCGGTGATCATCTTTCCCGGAAATGCCAATCAGGTATCCAGGCATGCGGATGCCATTCTTTTTCTATCGCTTATAAGCGGCAGAAACCCGCATCTCTTGATCGGGGAGCAGGTCAAGGCAGCGCCGGCGATAAAGGAATTCGGCTTAGAGCCAATCCCTACCGGATATATGATAATAGAATCAGGCGGAGCCACGTCAGTGCAGTTCATGAGCGACACCCAGCCTATCCCCAGGAACAAGCCGGACATCGTAAAAGCCCATGCTCTGGCAGCAGAGTATCTGGGAATGAAATTCGTATTCCTGGAGGCAGGCTCAGGCGCGGACAATCCGGTTCCGGATGTGATCATCCGCGAGGTGAAAGACTTCATCTCCATCCCCATCATTGTGGGAGGTGGAGTAAAGGACCCGGACGTAGCATACAAGAAGGTGAAAAGTGGTGCCAGCTTTGTTGTAATCGGAAATTCCTTAGAAGAAGATGATTCCATCATCGAAGAGTTCGCCGACGCGATACACGTCAACAAGAAGACAAAAGTAATATAGGTGCGCTAACATGGACCCCAAAACAAACGACAAGGTCGCTTTAATCCAAAAAGAGATTCAGGAAAGCATCGAACTGAAGAATCGCGTTAAAGAAGAGCTCTCCGAGAAGATAGTCGAGGCCGCCCACGCTTTGGCGGAATGCATCAAAAACGGGGGGAAGCTTCTCCTCTGCGGCAACGGTGGTTCGGCCGCGGATGCCCAGCATTTAGCAGGGGAGTTGGTGGTCAGACTATCTTCGGATTACACCCGCAGCGCTCTTCCCGCTATTACCCTGTCCAGCAATGACTACGTTCTCACCGCCTGCGCCAATGATTTTGGCTTCGAACAGGTATTCTCCCGCCAAATCGAAGCGTTGGGAAAGCCGGAGGACGTGCTTTTATGTATCAGCACCAGCGGCAACTCCCCTAATCTGATAACTGCTGCAAATAAGGCCAAAGAGAAAAAAATGAAAACCGTCGGGCTTCTCGGCCGGGACGGAGGAAAACTCAAAGAGCTTTCCGATCTCTCGATTGTAGTTCCCTCAAAGAACACCCCCCGAATTCAGGAAATTCATATCTTCATCTGCCATATTCTGTGTGAGCTGGTGGAAAAAGAACTGTTCGGCTAGCCTCTCCACCCATCCCAAGCAGAGTCTATTCTCCGCGGGCGTTCGCACGCCCGCAAAAAGTCTTGACTTTCCGTGGGAAAACGCATAGACTGACAAACCAGGATTTCGCTTTGAAGAACTGAGAATATCAGATGAGCAGGGTCGACTTCGTCAGGCTACAGCATCCACTGCGCTGCGGATATTGCGTTAGTTTGATGGCGCAAACGCAAGAATGCGGTTGTTCTAGGTCAACCATAATCCGCCCGCCCTCGGCTGGCGTAAAGGGAAGGAGGTGGCAATCGAGCAAATCAATACCAACAAGTGTAGCTGACAGTCGCTGAGTCTACGTCAGCGGGCTCGACAGATCAAAAACCAAAAGAGCCAAAGGAGGAACCACCATGCCCGGAAGAATGCTGCAGATCAATTTCAAGTTTAATGTTACAAAGGCCGAGTACGAGCAGGCCGCCTCTTCCCTTGCCGGCGATTTCGCGACTCTTGCCGGTCTCCGCTGGAAGATCTGGATCATGAACGAGGCGGAAAAGGAGGCAGGGGGCATTTATATGTTCGAAGATGCAGCCTCAGTGAAGGCTTTCCTCGAAGGACCGCTGGCGGCTAAGGTGACCGGTCACCCAGCCTTAAGCGATTTTAGCGTCAAGCAGTTCGACGTAATGGACGACATGAGCAAAATAACGCGTGGTCCTGTTTAGTGAAGATGGCAGGGGTGCAGAGTCGAGGAATCTCTGCACTCCTGCCGCTGCTTTTCTGTCGCCTGCTTTCATTCCCCAACTCTTACAAAGCTTCCTCATCAAAAACGCACTGCCTCAAGCTCAAAAAGCCTTGACTTTTCCTGCGCAATCTCATAAACTGAAAAACGTGTAATCTTCGACGATACTGCAACAACGGCTTCAGGGAGTACCGAATGAAAAGGAGATGCCAGCTTCTCTTTATTTTGACGGTCACCCTCCTCCTTTTTTCCTGCGGAGACCAATGCTTCGAGGGAAGGGTGGCCATCATGTATGCTTTTGATGCGGAGGGGCAGCTTCTGAGAAGCCAGATGGATTTGGAGGACAGTCTGTTTTCGGTGGGGAGAGTCTTTTGGATAGGAAAACTCGAAGGCAAGGACGTTATTGTGGTCAACTCGGATATTGGAATGACCAATGCCGCCATGACCACCCAGCTTCTGGTCGATAGATTCAAACCCACACAGATAATCTTCACCGGCATCTGCGGAGGGATAGACCCGGAAAATGCTATCGGTGATATCGTGATCCCAGACTCTTGGGTAACTCATGATTATGGGCTCTATAACATAGAGGGCTTCGCCACCCATCCGCTGCGCGCGCATATCCCGGAAAAAGAGTTGTCAGACACGTTGACGTTCTTCGCAGTGGACCAGACCCTCTTGGAGGTGGCGAAGAATGTGAACCCAGAATTCAAACCAATCCTTGGCAGAGCGCCGCAAATAAAAGTGGGTGGAAATGGAGCCAGCGGGAACTCCTTCATAGACCAGGTTGAGAAAAGGATGTGGCTGAAGGAGAAGCTCAATGCCCAGATCGTGGACATGGAATCGGCAGCAGTGGTGCAGGTGGCAAGGATAAATGGAGTTCCTGTTCTGGTGGTCAGATCGTGCTCGGATTTAGCCGGCGGCTCCGGCTCGTCCACTGCCAGGGACGAGTTACAGGAGTTCTTTGAGGTAGCCGCAGATAACAGCGCCAGCTTCGTGCTGGAGTTTTTGAAACAGATGTAGAATGTAGGGGCGGAGCTTCAGCTCCATCCCGCAGAATGCGGGACGAACCTGAAGGTTCGCCCCCACAGGCTTGCTAATTCTTTGAGGTACAATGGGCACAAAACGAAAGGCAGAAAGAATGGCAGGAGCCAAAAGGGGCGATATGGTCAGGGTTCACTTTACGGGCAGGTTGGAGGATGGGACGGTATTTGACACCTCGGCTGAGCGCGGGCCTTATGAATTTACCATAGGCGAAAGCCGGATTGTCCCCGGCTTTGCCCAGGCAGTGATCGGAATGAAGCCGGGTGAGTCCAAAACCGTCGAAATCCCGGCGAAGAAGGCCTATGGTCTCCACCGCAAGGAGATGATCGCGGTCATTGAACGGAGCAAACTTGCGGCTCACTTGAACCCGGAAATCGGCCAGCGGCTGCGCATCGATCAGGCGGATGGCCAGGAGATTCCAGCCACGGTGATCAAGGTCTCCGCATCATCGGTGACGCTGGATGCCAACCATCCTCTGGCGGGAAAGAATCTGACCTTCGACATCGAGCTGCTGGAGATCGTTTGACTGGTGGGTTCGATGTGTTCGTCGCCCGCAACCAGAGTTTTCGATTGAACACGTAGTGATATGAATATCCCGCCGCTGAAGGAACTCGAGGAAAGGATTAAGGCGTTCGCTCCTGATCCTGAGTATCCGGATGATCCGTTTATAATAATTGCATTGCAGGAGGCCATCGCCGCCGGCAAGGAAGGGAATTTTGCCGTTGGCGCGGTTCTTGTTCGCGAAAATGGTGAGATCGTTGAAAGGGGGCACAACCGGGTGTTTAACCCTCACTTCCGGAGCGATCTACATGCTGAGATGGACGTGATAACCAGGTTTGAAGAGCGCTTCCGTGAGATTGACGGCATGAAAAGTTTCATTCTCTACACTTCACTGGAGCCCTGCCCCATGTGCTTTGCCCGGCTGATTACATCCGGAGTGGGTAAAGTATTTTATGCGTCGGCTGATGAGTACGGTGGTATGGTTCACAGGCTGGAATATATGCCGCCAGCGTGGACAGAATTGGCCAAACGGCAGAAATTTGCTAAAGCCCGATGTTCACCGGAATTGAGCGATCTGGCGCTTAAGATTTTCTTAACCACGGCGGCTGAAAACAACAGAAAACTGCAGGAACGCTGAACAGATCGCCTTTGCTTTCAGCTCCCCGGAGTTGGAAGCCTTGACTTCTGACTCAAAATCGGATAGAATAGAAAGAATGCGCAGCGGATGTTTCGGAGGACCGATAGTTCGCTGCGCCAAAAAGGAGGCTTAACGTGGTCAGATCGATTATGTTATGTGCGTCGGTCGCGCTGCTGATCTGTGGCACTGCTCAGGCGCAGGATAGCGGTTTTGGGCTGGGGATTATAATAGGTGAACCTACAGGAATAAGCGCTAAGCAGTGGACAGGCAGCAGAACAGCAATTGACGGAGCAGTTGCCTGGTCATTCGAAAAGAAAAGCGCTTTGCACCTCCACGGGGATTTGCTTTACCACAACCTTAGTCCAACCAGGATCAACCGGGGCAAACTCTCGTGGTATTATGGCATCGGCGGTAGGATCAAGTTTGAGGACGACAGCAAGGTTGGGGTGCGCGTCCCATTAGGCATGGATTACCTTCTCGGGACGGCCCCTTTGGATTTTTTCCTCGAGCTTGTTCCCATACTCGATTTAGCGCCCAGCACGGATTTCAGCTTGAACGCGGCCATTGGGATCAGATACTTTTTTGACAATGAAGCCTACAAGTGAAGCGGCCCAGCCGTTGTTCGATAAGCTGGGGTTTTGGATCCTCCACCCAAATGCCTTGCCCTTGGCAAACACGCAGGACGTTAGATGGAATTGGCGCGTTCGCGTCAGGAGAACGAACTGGCTATGAAAAGACATGCCATATACATGATCTTAGTTCTAGCCTTTGTTATTAGGCTATATAACGTCAATTCTCCTATCCTGGGGTACCATTCTTGGCGACAGGCTGACACTGCTGCAATTGCTCGGAATTTTTATGAGCATGGCTACAATCTATTCTATCCTCAGATTGACTGGGGTGGCGGCTCAGCCGGATACGTTGAGACAGAATTTCAAATCTACCCGTTTGTCGTTGCAGCATTTTATAAGATGTTCGGGGTAAGGGAATTCCTGGGAAGATTTTTGTCCTTGGCTTTCTCGCTTGTCGCCATCTACGCATTGTACCTGCTTGTTCGAAAATACATTAACCAGGGTGTCGCACTCTGGGCAGCATTGGTCTTTAGCATAATCCCGCTTAACGTTCATTTCAGTCGAGCATTTATGCCGGAATCGGCGCTTATCATGTGTTCGGTATTAGGAGTGTATCTCTTTTCTCAATGGATCACTTGCGAGAAGTGGAGGTACTTTTTTTTGTCAGCCACGTTTATCGGGTTGGCATGTTTGATAAAGATCCCGACTTTGTATCTCGGCTTGCCACTGCTGTACCTCGCCTGGATTAAATTCGACAGGAGAACGTTTGCCCAATGGCCTCTCTGGCTTTACGGATTACTGATCTTTATCCCAGTGGGATTATGGTACTACCACGCCCACCAAGTGTTTCTTGAGTACGGTTTAACCTTTGGCATCTGGGAATACGGAACAGATAAATGGGGCAACTGGGAACTCCTTCTGACCTCGGAATTCTATAACAGAATTCTCTTCAAGAGCATTGCCGAACGTCATCTTACCTGGGCGGGATTTGTCGCTTTTGTAATAGGTCTATTCATAAAACGGACAAGCCGTGAAGAAAGAGTATTCGATTTCTGGTTAATCTCAATCGTAATATATTTTTTGATTGTGGCAAAGGGTAACCAGGTGCACGAGTACTATCAGTTGCCTTTCGTCATTCCTGCAGCAGTATTTGTCGGCAAAACCTTCTCAAGATACTTCAGTTATTCTCTGTTCAAAAAGTCCTCCTTCGCCAGGAGACTTGTGATTGGCTGCGTCGCACTGTGTGCGGTATGCATCCCAATATTAGGTTGTTACCGCTACTACAGGTATGTGAAAGCGGAGGACTTGAATTCACCTACATATAGGCTTGCTCAGAAGGTGCAGCAGAAAACTGAAAAAGATGCACTGATAATGGCAGTGGACAATTCAGACCCCACTCTTTTATACCTCAGCCATAGAAAAGGCTGGCTTTGCTCCGCAGACGATATCGATGATGTTTCCATCGCCAAAAGGAAACACAAAGGGGCAAAATACATAGTAGGGGAAAAAAGACACTATAAAAATAAACCTCAGAGAGAGAAAATTAGCGAATTGCTGGGGAAATACCACGTAATCGTTTCCACGGATGACTATTTCATAGTCGAATTGCGATAGGAAATCGCACTTTACCCGACACGGTGTTCCGGACACGCCTCTTTCGCCCGAAGGCTCTGCATTTCGGAAACTCCAAGACGGCTTACGTCCTTTTCCCTTTCAACAGCGGGTCAGGCACAGGGGGCTCTTGCCGCCCTCTGGTCAAATCTCCCGCAAAGCTCTCTGCAAAATAGTCCCCCCTCAAAGTAGGTTCGCTCCAGTCTAAAAAAGTTTGACTTTTGAAGACAAATGGGATAGAATAGTACGGGCGTTCAAGAGCTGTTCAGTCGCTAAGTAGTGAGAAAACCTTTCGCGAGGCCGCTGAAGGGAAACATGGTGAACACCGAGGAGCTCAAAAAGGAAATAGCCAAAGTCACCTGGTGGCACAGGATTGACCTGGGGCATGGAGTAGTCACACCCGGTGTTGATGATACTCCCGAGAAATTGAAGACTCTCGAGCTGCCAGAAGAACTCAGTGGCTTATCTGTGCTTGATATAGGCGCCTGGGACGGTTTTTTCTCCTTCGAGGCCGAGCGGCGCGGCGCCAGCCGCGTTCTGGCCATCGATTCGTTTTACCGGGATGGCCAGGGATGGGAAGGCAAGGCAGGATTTGATCTGGCCCGAAGAATTCTAAATTCAAAGGTCGAAGATATGGAGTTGGACGTGCTTGACATATCGCCGGAGAAGATCGGCCAGTTTGATCTGGTGCTGTTTCTGGGCGTGCTTTATCACATGCGTCATCCTCTGTTGGCCCTTGAGAAGGTCTTCAGCGTCACCGGCAAGCAATTGATACTGGAGACGCATACCGATATGCTTCTGCATGACAGACCGGTTGTGGCGTTTTATCCGGAAAAGGAATTAGAGAACGATCCGACTAACTGGTGCGGCCCAAATGCCGCAGCGGTCAGGGCCATGCTTAAGTCTGCTGGATTCCGCAAAGTAAAGACGGTGACAGAAAAGTCTCTTTTCTTCAGGCTTGGCAGGGCTATCAAATGGAAAATACAGCACGGCAGGCCATTTCTGCAGACCATCCAGCGCGATAGGATGGTTTTTCATGCCTGGCGATAGGCAGCAATACCGGTGATTCGGTGGCCAGATTCCAAACAAGGTCATGGCGCTTTAGTCCATTCGCCATTAACCTTTGATCGGCCTTAAGACCGGACACTGTCTGCACCAGATTCAATGGCACCACCAACGTTTTACCTCAAAGTGAGAGCCACCTGCAATTGTCTGTCCAGAAGAAAATAGCAAAGAACGCCGTCCACAACTTTCTGGTAAAAGCTATAGCTCTGGGTTTCGGCTTCATTGCCTCAGTTGTGGTGGCGCGTTTTCTTGGACCAGAAAAGTATGGCGTCTACAGTCTCGTTATATGGTTTCTCTCCACGGCGGGACTTCTGGCCAACCTGGGCATACCCACGACCATCACCAAGTATGTCTCGGAGTACTGGGGGAAGAAGGACTTCACCGCCATCGGCGCCATCGCCAGCCGTCTTTTGAAAGTTGAGCTTTTAGCAGGTGTTTTGGTGGGTCTGCTTCTGTTCCTTCTGGCTCCCTCCATTTCCCGATGGTACAACAATCCGGATCTTTCGCTTTATCTGAGGGTGGCTGCTTTGGTCATCCCGCCTTTGGGTCTAATGTGGTTTTACAACGGCCTCTTCTGCGGGCTGCAGCGATTTGATCTGATAGCCAAAGTCAACCTGTTGGTCTCACCGGTTACCGTGATCATCATTCTTCTGGTTATTTATTTTGGCGGAACCATCGAGTGGCTCGTGGCGGTAAGTGCGGTGGTCAACCTCCTCCTTTTTGCAAGCTACCTCTATCACAAAAAAACGAAGTTCTCCATGATCCGGAGAGGCCTAGCGGGGCTCGACTTTGGAGGCAGGTTGCTTAAGTTTTCCGCCACCGCCTTCGTGGTGCTGCTTTTAGATGCCATAATCTGGGAACGTTTCGGCATCTTCTTTTTAAGCATTTACAGCACCCCTTCGGAGATTGCCTTTTATAACGTGGCCTTCATCTTCTCCAGCCGCACCATGATTCTTCTCCCCGGTGCCTTAACCGGCATTCTGCTTCCGGCGATGTCGGAGGTGTATGGCGGAGGGGACAGGCAGGAGCTTGCCAGGGTTCATTCCAATTCCACCAGATACTTGGCCATGCTCTCCTTTCCCTTGTGTCTGGGAGGAATTGCCATCGCCGGGCAACTCTTCCCGGTGTTATATGGCTCCTCATATCAACCCGCCTCTTTAGTTTTTGTGGTGTTGCTCCTTGGTGGCACCGTGGGTTCGATCGGCACCTCCAGCTACATGCTCTTATATGCAGCGGAGCGTCAAAACGTTGTCCTGCGGGTGGGGGTCCTATCTGCTTCAGTCAGCCTTTTGGCAAGTTGGCTCCTGGTCCCGGCCCTGGGATCAAAGGGAGCAGCCCTTGCCGTTGGCCTGAGCCAATCCCTGGGTGGAGTGCTATTGATCACCTACGCGTACAAGAAATCCATGAGACAGCCATTTCCCGCCACGCCTCTTTTGCGCGTATTCTTTGCCTCCGCCCTTATGGGATGCGCAGCATTAGTCTTATCAGAGAGCATAAGGGGACCAGCGGGGCTGATTCTGGCCTTGATCGTCTCGCTGCCCCTATATGTCCTTAGCCTGTTTCTTACCCGGAGCTTCACCTCTGAGGACATTCACCTGCTGGAAGCAGCTCTTAACCAACTGCCGGGATCGTGGGGCAGGTTGATACAGCCTATGCTCGGATCGCTGGTCAAATTCTTTTATCGTAACCGGTAAGCCTGTATGGTCAACAGCTTGAACAAAAAAGTCGGCATTCTCATCCCCAGATACTTACTCTACGGTTCAGCCGCGGCCACTTTGGCCACCGAGCTTTTGGGAATGGGAATCCTGGTACGACTGATTTCCAAAAACTTCGAGCTTCAATTGGGAAAAACCTGGATGTCGGTGTTAGCTGCAAATCTGCTGCCTCTTCCTGTTCTTTTTGTGTTTGGCTCCTTTCATATCCTGGCCATAATTCCTATTTTTGCGGGAGTCTATCTTCCATTTTTGTTCGTTTTCGGTTTAGTCTCCTTTGCGGAGCTAAAGAAGCCGCGTCCGGCAAGCCAGAAGGTTTAGGGGGTATGACAATGGATTCTCTTTATTCCCGTTTTCGCAGAAAAGAAGAGGTGGTCACCCAAAGACAACGGAAATACATCAAGTACTTCCAGAAAGGGGACCTGGTGTTGGATGTGGGATGCGGCCGCGGGGAGTTCTTGGAGCTTTTAAGGCAAAACGACATAAAAGGTGAAGGGATAGACTCCGATCCAGAGATGATTGATCTTTGCGTGATAAAAAACCTCAAGGCTTTCAATTCATCGGCGATGAGTTACCTTTCCCCTTTGAAGGAGTCCTATGACGGAATTTTCGCCAGCCACGTGCTTGAACATCTGCCCCCCGATTCGGTCACCGAATTCTTAGAGCATTGTTATCAGGCATTGAAACCACAAGGAAGATTGATTGTCATAACTCCCAACCCGGAAAATCTCCAGGTGATAACCTGCACCTTCTGGCTGGATCTGACTCACACAAGGCCCTATCCTCTGATGCTCTTAAGAGCCCTGTTGGAGGAAGGCGGCTTTGATATCACCGACTCCGGTGAGGATTTGGATACCCGAAGCGCCAGCCTGAAAAGAAGAGCAGCGACTTTTTGGGTGAAGAGCATGCTCGGCGCAAGACTTGCCCAAGCCCTCTATGGGGCTCAGGACATATTTGTCGTTGGGGAAAAATGAGAATCGGAATCGACGCGCGCTCCGTTTTGAAGCAGAGAACGGGAGTGGGCAACTACACCTTCAATCTTATCCAGCATTTAAGCCGCTTGGATCAGGAGAATCAATATGTGCTCTTTTACAGCCACCACCGGGATTTCAGATCAGCCATACCCCGATTTGAGAACCCCAATTTCCAAAGCACGTTTTTCCGCTTTCCCAATAAGCTTCTAAATCTCTTGTGGGGAACGCTGAAGCTGCCCAAAATCGATTGGCTTGTCGGAAGGGTGGACCTCTATCATTCACCCAACTACAACCTGAATATTCTGGGCCATGGCAGGTCGTTGATGACCATCCACGACTTGAATTTTTTAGCCTACAGAGAGTTTACCCTTGCATCCGGCAGATGGCACTATGCCTTCAAGATAAAAAGCTATGCAGAAAAAGTGGATGCCATCATCGCGGATTCGGAAAGCACAAAGAATGAGATCATTAAGTATCTGGAAATCCCGGACGAGAAGATCCACGTGATCCACCTGGCATGTTCTGAAAAGTTCCGACCTCTCCCCAAAGGCGAAACTGAGACGGTAAGAGAAAAATACAAAATCAGAGAGGATTTCATACTGAATGTAGGCACTCTGGAGCCCCGGAAGAATCTAGGGAGGCTTATTGAAGCGTATGACAGGAGCCGGGCCAAGGAGGACTTCCTTCTGGTTCTGGCAGGAGGAAAGGGATGGAAGTACAAGCAAATATTCCGCCTGGTGAAACAACTGAAGCTGGAAGATCGGGTGGTCTTCTGCGGTTATGTACCCGATTCTGATCTGCCGGAGCTGTACAACAGTGCTTCCCTTTTTGTTTATCCTTCCATCTATGAGGGCTTTGGACTGCCCCCTCTGGAGGCCATGGCCTGTGGCATCCCGGTGATAGTCTCCCATACCACCTCTCTCCCCGAGGTGGTGGGCGATGCGGGGGTCTACGTGAATCCCTTCGACATCGAGCAGATCTCCTTCTCCATTGATGGGGTCCTCTCAGATGGCAAACTTCTTCAAACCCTTCGGAAGCAAGGGCTAAAAAGGGCAAGGCTCTTCTCCTGGGAAAAGACTGCCAGGGAGACCCTTAGACTCTATCAACAGCTCACCTCTTGACGAGAGCGAAACCTTGGGGCAAATTCGACCCTTAAGGCGGACGGCAGCTTTCCATATACTCCAGAATAGACCACTTTGTATTCACCTCCGGGCATATGCAGCGAATGCCTTAGGTTAAGCGCAGAAGGAGGGTTTTGGAGGCAAAGAAATGTTGACAAAAAACGTTTATTATGTATTATTGAAAACCGCGCACAGAAGATAATCCCTTGACTGAGGAGGTCGTTGTGAAGGACTTTAAGATTGATCAGATAAGAAACGTGGGAGTGGTCGGCCATGGGGGTGTAGGTAAGACCTCCCTGGTGGAGGCCATGATTTACGATGCCAAGGTCACCACCCGGCTGGGCAGCGTTGATGACGGAACCAGCATATCAGACTACACCGATGACGAGATCGAAAGGAAGATATCCATTGGTGCTTCTTTGCTTCACTTAGAATGGAAGAACCACAAGATAAACATCGTGGATCTGCCCGGTTACCAGGACTTTATCGGGGAGGTGGTAGGAGGACTGAGAGTTGTCGAGACCGCGCTGATCGTGCTCTCCGCCCAGGCGGGCGTGGAGGTGGGCACCGAACAGGTGTGGAACATAGCGGAGAGGTATAAGCTGGCCCGGATTTTCTTCGTCAACAGAATGGAGAAGGAGTATGCCGACTTCGAGAAGGCGCTGCAGCAGGCTAAGGAGAGCTTCGGTCACAAGGTGATTCCCCTGCAGATTCCCATCGACCAGGGGCCGGATTTCAAGGGGGTCGTCGACTTGATAAGGATGAAAGCTCTATATTTCGACAAGGACGGAAAGGCGAAAGAGGATAAGATTCCCGCCGAGTTGGAGGCAAAAGCCAAGGAGTATCGGGAGAAAATCGTAGAGGCAGCGGCTGAGACAGACGATGCGCTGCTGGAGAAGTTCTTTGATAAAGGACAGCTTGCCGACGATGAGATAAAGCAGGGATTGCGAAAGGGGATTGTTGATAAGTCGATCTACCCCGTGGTTTGTGGATCGGCATCGGAAAATATCGGCGCCACTGCCCTGCTGGACTTAATAGCCACGTACCTCCCCTCGCCCGCAGACGTGGGCCAGGTTGAGGGAAAGGTACCGGAGTCGGACAAAGAAAAAGTCATGAAAATAAGCCCGGATGAGTCCCTATGTGCCTTTGCTTTCAAGACCGTGTCCGAGCCGCACGTGGGAGAGCTCACGTTCTTGAGAGTATTCTCAGGAAAACTCCAATCCGGGATGGACGTATACAACTCCACCCGTGAGGACTCCGAGAGGATCGGTCAGATTTATGCCTTAAACGGCAGGGAGAGAAAGGAGATCGGAATAGTAAACGCCGGAGACATCGCTGCACTGGTCAAATTGAAGAGCACCAAAACTGGCGACACTTTCTGTGACAAGAAAAATCCCGTGATATTGCCCCCGATCGATTTCCCCACACCGGTAATCAACATGGGGATCAAGCCCAAGAATCGAGGAGACGAAGAGAAGATCGCCAGCGGATTCGCCAAGCTGCGCGAGGAGGACCCCACCTTCATCCTGGAGGTGGACGCCGACATCAGGCAGACCATCATCTACGGGCAGGGAGAGTTGCACCTGGAGATAATGGTGGATCGGCTGGAGAGAAGGTTTGGGGTGGAAGTTGAATTGGAAAAGCCCAGAATACCTTATCGGGAAACCGTCACCGCTAAGGTGGAAGCCCAGGGAAAATACAAAAAGCAGTCGGGGGGAAGAGGACAATACGGTGACGTCTGGATTCGGCTTGAGCCCCAGCCCCGGGGAGAAGGATTCGAGTTTGTGAATAAAATCGTGGGAGGAGCCATCCCCTCCAAATACATCCCGTCAGTTGAAAAGGGAATAGTGGGCGCCATGGAGGAGGGGGTTTTAGCCGGCTACCGGGTGGTGGATGCAAAGATAACCCTCTACGACGGCTCGTTCCACGACGTGGACTCGTCAGACATGGCCTTCAAAATCGCCGGTTCCATGGGATTCAAAAACGCTGCCGCAAAGGCAAAGCTTGTGATGCTGGAGCCGATTTATAACTTGGAGGTGATCGTGCCGGAGGATTTCATGGGCGACGTGATGGGCGATCTGTCCAGCCGGCGCGGCAAGATCTCAGGCATGGATCGGGAAGGAAATTTCCAGAAGATCAAAGCCCAGGCTCCTCTGGCTGAATTGTACAAATATTCGACCTCTCTGAGATCTTTGACCCAGGGAAGAGGACTTCATACCAGGCAGTTCTCTCATTATGAGGAGGTGCCCCGGGACACCGCACAGAAGATCATCCAGGAGGCCCAAAAGGCGAAAGAGGAGGAAAAGTAATAAGGGGGCAAGGTTCAAGAGCAGCGGACTGTGGACCGGGGGGGAGCTGGGAGAGGTGGTGGCAGCGGACGGCCGACGGTGGACAGTGGACACAAGGGGTCGAGGATAGGTGGTGGCCGCAGACGGCGGACTGTCGTCTGCGGACGTATTAAAGACGCCGATGTAGCTCAACGGTAGAGCAACTGATTTGTAATCAGTAGGTTGGAGGTTCGATTCCTCCCATCGGCTAAAACATGAAAACAGAAGGCGGACGAGAATTTCACGTCCGCCCTTTTTGTCTCAGAACATTGTCGGGAGCCCGAGGTCGTGGACAGCGAATCTTTGGAGTGTCCCCGCCTCTGGCGGGAACCCTAAGTCTGCCTAAAGTCATACGGCTCGTAGGACAGATACTCCAAAGAAACCCATTCCGCCTCCCTTGACATGCCCTCGCGGAGGTATTCCCGACCTAAACCTGTCAACTTAAAAGGAGTGCATCCCGCCGTCGGCGGGATGCGGTTTTAAAAGTCGCAAAAGCCCCGCAAGGCGGGATTTCCACCGCGCTCCAACAAGCTTTTGCACTCCTCCTCTTGCCGACCGGGCGAACACCCTTGCCCGCCCGAATTGAGTATGTGTGTCGCATTCATCGGGCCACTAGAGAAAACAAAAAGGTGGACGCCCTTTTTGAGCGTCCACCTTTCCTCTTTTAATTAGTACCTTTGTCGGTCAGAACCACAAATTCGTCAGACGGGGCTTTTACAGCCCCGCCTACGAACTTAACCTACCTACTCCTTCCAAGGCGGGTTGCAGCAGTTGGGATTAGGTACCGGTCCCCCCCTGTACAGGTAGCTGACCAGGTAAACGATGTCACCCACGTTGACTATATCATCGTTGTTGACATCTCCAACACACGACATCGGAATCGGCGCCGGTCCACCCCTGTACAGATAGCTGACCAGGTAGACGATGTCACCCACGTTGACTATGCCGTCGTTGTTCACGTCGCCGCATATCACCGGAATCTCCGAAGTGGTAATCACAAAGGCTAAGTCAAGCGTGAGTCCGGTGATCGGATCGGTAAGCGGAATCCACTCATAAACAGGCGGCGTCCACACGGCCCACACCGCGTCATCCTCGTAGTGAGGACTTCCTGACGTCTTCCAACCCCACAAATACGGCTCAGGGAACCCTAAGTATCCCGGTGGGCCAAGGTCGGCCATAATGTTCAGCCAGTAAATGGTTCCGCTATCCTGGACGAAAGGCACTGGGATGTCCGTTATGTCGTATCGGTAGTAGTTCATGTGGTTGGGATGCTCCCACCACGGCACAAACGGATCATACCATCCTTGTGGACTATCACCTTCCGGAACCATTTCGTAGTCCGTGACATACGCTGACCACAGCTCGTGGCCCGGCATGCTGTATGGAGGCGCGGGGATGTTGTCGTGGATGGAGAGCCAGAAGCCAAGAATAGGTAGCTCCATGTCATACAGCCACGAACCCCAGAAGTGGATGCCCGTAATCGGCCCCGACTCCATGCACATGAAGTCGTCGGCTGCCACTATCCCCGGATGCGTATCATAGCCCTGGGTCGCAACAATGTCCCAGCCTTCCGGATCAGGCAGCTGCGGGTAATGCATCTTGTGGTTGGGCCACGGCGGCTCGGTGGCATGGACGTACGCGATGTCTTCGTCAGTTACAAATTCATCTGCTGTTTCACAGTAGGCTTCGACGAATACATAGTTGGAATCGGTGTGGCAGACCGGTCCCAGAACCCTTGCATCAATGGTGATGGTGATCCAGTTACAGGGTGCTAATGGTCCAGGGAACGACCAGAACAGTTCTGTGCCTCCCGGAACCGTTTGTACCAGATCTGGAGGCGGATCTGCGCTGAGGAATTCTAAGCTCTCGTCCATGAAGTCGTACACGTCTATGTTGGTTAGATCACAGCAGGTTCCGTCATTATGGATTTGAACCAGAAATTCCGCAGTCTCACCCACGTCCAGATCCACAAGCTCAATCCACAGTTGCTGCTCCTCATCCCAGACATATTTAAAAGCCTCGACGCTTGGCTCACACGGCGGTCCTCCGGTGATTACAAACGCCAGATCGAGCGACACAGTATCCTCAGCCGGCAGACATTGGTGTTCGATTATCCCTTCGGGGATGACAACATTCGCACCCATGACGTCCATGGAGACCCACTCTGGGTTGTACTGGTCAATCGTGTACCAGAAGTCCACAGGCATTCCCGGTTCCATTAGCGGGATGTACTCACGCCATATGAACAGCTCCTCAGGTTGGTCGTCTGGAAGAGGCGGTGGGCCTCCCGGCGGCCAATCTGGGGTAGCCCAGTTTAAAGCAACCTCGATCCAATATTGCTCATCTGTCGGAAACCACACGAAGTGGACAAAGACGTCCTTGTAGCGCTCGAAATCGAACGGGTCATTATAGAACCAGATATTCCACCAGTTGGTCATCCAGTAGTAGTACCACCCATTAAACGATGTACCATCATCGTAGTAATCGGTTCCGCCGGCCATTATGGGCATCCCATCCGGGCCGAACTCGATGTAGAATTGATTGATGACCGGCCCAGGAGAAGTTCCCGGCTCGTACATCTCCACCCAATCCAACTCGCCCCAGTAAGCCCAGACCGCATCATCCATGAAGTGATTCTCGGAGCTCTTCCAGCCCCATACTGCATCAGGATATTCCAAAACGATCGCGCTGATGTTCAGCCAGTAGATGGTATCCGGGTACTGGTAGAACCAGTCTGGTTCGTCAAGACAGATGTTGTACTGGAAGTAAGCCTGATGATCGTTCGGGATGACCTCGCCCGTGGAAGGATCATACCACCCTTCCATGGTAGGCGGATCGATGGGAGTGAAGCCGAAGTCCTCAACATAGAGCTCCCAAAGTGTCTCGCCTGGCATGCTGTAACCGGGACCGGGACCGTCCGGATCCGGGATGTTGGAGTGGATGCTTAGCCAGAAACCCACAATCGTTCCCTCGATGCCGTGCTTCCACGAACCCCAGAAATGGATGTCTTTGACCCAGCCTTCCTCCGAACACCGCCAGTCGTCTGCCAAGACCAGAGGCTGGGTGGCATTCACGTCCCAGCCGTCCTCATCCGGCAACTGCGGGTAGTGCATCTTGTGAGGATCGCCCGGCTGCCAGTCACACTCCTCCTCATAGGTCAACTGGAAGCACATGTCGTGTGCTGTGCCAAAGACGGTTGACGAGTTGGTCCAGTCCGGAAAACCGAAATAGACGGATTTGAACACGGCTTCATGCAGCAGGATCTGATCCGAGTGCATGCCCCAGCCTGACTGAGGCGGGTAGGCGCCAATGCCCTGAATGGAAATCCAGTACTTGGTGCCAGCGCCAAAGCTCTCCGGAGTTGGCAGATCAACCGAGTAGGAGAACCAGTTAGTGCCACCAGGAGTCCCACTAATGAACGTCTCGTTGACATTGGCGTTGGCAAAGGTGTAGGTGGCGATATTCGCGCCTGGTTTAGTGCCATCACCGACATCGTTATAGAACTTGATCTCCCAGTCAAAGTTGCCATCATCCGGGGGACCATTCCAGTAAGCGCCAATCCAGTGGACGTCGTTTACCAGTTGGTCTGTCGCGAACTGGAAGTCATCCGCTATGATGGGGTCCAAGCCGCTGATGGGATCGTTCTGCGACGCGCCCCCGTTTTCGTACCACATCCCGTTGTCCCAGACAATGTCCTTAGTCGCGCGGCCGGCCCAACTGCGCAGCCACGTCTGCTTGGCGTCGGTGAATGCGCGCATTCTGACTTCCGACTTCTGCTCACCCGTGGTATATGCCGCTATGGCTACGGATGCTACCAGCGCCGTCACTATTGCCAATACAACCAGTCTTCCAAAGCGCCAACCTTCTTTCTTTTTCATTTCCCTCTACCTCTCGCTATTTGAGTGTTTCTCTCACTCATTTGGTTGGTTAGTTGATTGGTTGATCAATCTCGTCTCGCAAAAGCGAAACCTGAAAGACAATTACCCCTTATACCCAAATATCGACATCAAAACTCTTTGCTTCACGTTTTTTAGAGCAAGCAATCTGCTCTCCGCTGTTTGAGAACAGGTCAACGGAGCTACGTCAGGGGAATTTTGAGGGCAGGAAATAGACTAACATGGCAGACTCCTCCTTGGTTAGACCTAGATCTTGCGACCTAGGAGTTACGAAGCAGAGACAGCATCCCCTGATGCCGCGGGCGAGGCTGGATATACTCCTCTCGGGGTCCATTCCGGCAACCAGCAAGATACAGCCCAAACTGATTTATTCCCTTCCGCTTTTTAAGATAAGCCCTCATGCCCCTTTTGTCAAGGAAAAAATGCCCCTGAGCCCATACCCTCGGATATGCTCCGCCCTGGGAGGGACCATCCGACGCGGGCGCCGACAGGGCTGTTCACGGGTACCAACTCTTTGGAGGGTTCGGCTTTAGCCGAACCCTAAGTCTGCCTAATGGTGATCAATTATTTAATCAACACAGAGCTTTCAGTCCGAACAGGGGTTGCCCAGACGGGCACGTCCGTGTACCCCTGTTCGTATTACAGGGTGGTGGTGGAACACCCACTCAAACATCACAAACAATTATTCAATAAGCATAAGGCAGACACTCCAGAGGGATCCATTTCCCCCTCACCCTACAATCTGCCATGGATGAAGTTTATTGTCCGGTGGGTTCGCGCGGAGGCAACCCCACCTGTAGCTTTCGGTCCCTTTAACGTGGGCAGCAGTCAATGGTCGGCGCTGTAGCGCCTTTATACAGGTAACTAACCAGATAGACAACGTCGCCCACGTTCACCATGCCGTCAGGCGGGTTCTGGACGTCACCGAAACACCAATCTGGTACAGGTTCGGCACCACCACGGTAGAGGTAGCTGACCAGATAGACCACATCTCCTACGTTTATCGCCCCATCCTCATTGGCATCACCGCAGAGGACGCCGATACTTACCGGCAGGGAATCAGACCATTCACTGAGGACGCCGCTTTCATCCTTTGCTATAACCTTTATCTCATAACTGCCCTGGCCGGTCCACAGATGAGTTGCCTCTGCTGTTGCTCCGGAGGTGTATGGCCCAAGCCAACTGCTATCCGTGTCGTCACCCCAATCAAAAAGGTAATAGATCTGGTCGCCCTCCGGATCGGTAGCGCTTGTGGTATATTGGTATTCTATTCCCACCGTTCCTGAGATTGAACCATCTGGTGTGCTTGGCTTGTCAGGACCCTGGTTGGGAAAGAGATTCTCCAAGCCGGGGTAATCCGGTGCGTAGCGAAGGGCTTTGAACACTCTGTTCTGATTCGGGTTCGGAAATGGGTTGACATATTCCCAAACCATGTCTCCGCCGGGGTTCACCTCAAAGAAAACACCGTGCGGCCCGTCGGTGATAAGTGTATTTCCGTCGGGAAGCCTCTGGGCGCCGCCGATGTTCATCGCAAAGAAATCACCCGGGGGGTCGGCCGTATATATCCACACCTGGTTTTCCGGTCCGTAAGCAGAGTCGGGCGTCAGGTAATAGTTGCCGGTGGAGTCTACGGGAGGTACGATTTCGTCAACAGATGAATAGTTACCCTCCGGACGTCCAGCGCCGTTGTTGAAGACCAGAATGTTCCCTTCCCCAGGCAGACCGGACTCAATCCACCCCGCATCGTGTTGCTGGAAGAACTTCTGATCGGCTGCATACCCTGCACGGTAGGCCTGCGGGTTACCCCAGCGGTAGAGAATATCGCCGCCTTTTCCACTGTTCCCCCCGGTGTGACCTGCGGCTTCCTCGGTAGTGGTGCTGTGGTCGATCACCCAGATCTCATCAAAAGCGTGAGCGCTCAGTATAATCTGATCGAACTCCTGGTTGTAATCAACTGAGTTTATGTGATTCCAGTCGACTCCTCCCGTAAAATTGATGTCGATCAATTCCGGGTGGTCTGCTACAACACCGTAATTCTCCTTGGTCGGGTCATAATCCTGGATTAGATGATCCCAGACATGCCACTCCCAAACGATGTTGCCACCCCTTGCACCGGTCGGTTCGACTTCAATTATATGGTCCGGCCAGAGTGCATCGGTCACTAAGGCAGGATCACGGCCTGCAGCGATGGCTTCGGCAGCGGTTTTATATTCCCAAGCGATCATCAGGACATTTCCGTTTGGCAACCCCTCAATATCATGGTGCAAACAATGCTGATCGTTTGAATATTCAAAATCCCAAACCACGTTCCCGTCCCAGTCGATCTCTTCGACACCCCCTCCGGCGCCTCCGCCGTCGAAAGTCGGGTTGACGCTCATTTTGGCCGTACGAAGCAAATGACCGGTTTCCAACAGATACACAGCTAACCTGGGGTTGTAATCGCTGTTCCACGTGTGAACCGCTTCGCCACTGATATTGATCAAATAGGTGGTTGTGGACTGGGCTGGAGCAAACAGGGTATACCCGTCGAAGGGGCTCTCGTCACTCTGCAATTCATTGGGTTTACCTGTTTCAGGTAAGAGAACTGGTGTGATTAAGAGCACACAGAATAGAATGCCGATGAGTCTTTTCTTCATTTTCTTCTACTTTCCGTCATAAAGACCAGTCACTTAATCACTTAGCTGTCCAGATGGGAGCGCTAACCGGGGCACATTAGCTATTAGTAAGATAAGCTCTTTTGCCTTTTTGTCAAGAAGGATTGTCGGGTAGCTTCAGTCATGGACACCGTATCGTTGGAGCGTTCCCGCCTTTCGGGTGCCCGTACGGGCACTTCTTTGGCGGGGAACCAAGGTCTGCCTGAAGCCAAACGACCTGTAGGGCAGATACACCAAAGAAACCCATTCCGCCTTCTTTGACATGCCCTCGCGGAGGTATTCCCGACCTAAACCTGTCAACTTAAAAGGAGTACATCAGCTTGCTGATGCGGTTTTGAAAGTCGCAAAAGCAAGCTTTTGCACTCCTCTTTCTGCCAGTAGGGCGAACACCCTTGCCCGCCCCGAAACTCGATTCGCAGGCGGGGCTAGAAGCCCCGCCTACGGACTACAACTCAACGAACTTAATACGCCTACTTAACCCAAGGCGGGTTGCAACAGTTGTGATCAGGTGCCGGACCGCCTCTGTAGAGGTAGGTGACCAAGTAAACTATATCACCGACATCGACGACGCCGTCGCCGTTGACATCTCCCACACAATCCATTGGTATAGGTGATGGGCCGCCTCTGTAGAGGTAGGTAACCAAGTAAACTATATCACCGACATCAACTATGCCGTCATTGTTCACATCGCCGCATACCACCGGTGGTTCTCCTGGTACACCGGTGATCACAAACGCCAGATCCAGCGACGTCCCCACGCATATGTGCCAGATCCAACCGTTGATGATCACGTCCTCTGCTCTGAAGTCGACGGAGACCCATTCTGGGTTGTAGTCGGGAATCCAGAAGTCAATGGTGTTAGAGCCGGGAAACACCTCAAAGATCTGACGCCCTATAAAGAGGTCCTCATTTCCATCCTGTGGCAGCGGCGGTCTGCCCGGCTCACCCTCCATAGACCATATGTCGGTTGACCAGTTAATGGCAAACTCGGCAAAGGCCATAAGACCGACTGGCTCGATGTAGAATTCAAGCCAGATATGCTTGGGGTTCTCGTAAGTGAACGGGTTATTGTAGAACCACATGTTCCACCACTGGTACTGCTCATAGAAGTACCACCCCTGGCCGTAGTAATTGGTCGACCCCATGTCTTCGGGTGGCATTCCAATCGGGCCGAAGTAGACGTCAAACCAGTTGCACCTTGGCGGCTCGTACATCTCAAACCAGGGCCCGTCAGGAGCGAAGTCCGTATACACCGCGTCATCCATAAAGTGATCCCGCGAATTCTTCCAGCCCCACTGGAATGGCGGCTCTATGTTCAACGCGGAGACGTTTAGCCAGTAGATTTGACCCTCATACTGGAAGAATGAATCCGCCGGCGGTTGAGCTTGATTCACGAAGAAGTCGTATCGCCAGTAGGACATATGGTCGTTGCAGAGCCACTCTCCGGTGTTGGGATCATACCAGCCTTCGTAGGTGGGCGGGTCGAACGGTGTGCCCATGACCTCCCCTTCCCAATGCCACAGCTCTTGGCCCGGCCTGCTCCAGGGAGTATCAACACTCGCAGGGATATTGTCGTGGATGCTGAGGATGAACCATGGCATAGGAGTCAAAACCATGTCATCCTTCCAGGAGCCCCAGAAGTGGATGTCTGTGACCCATCCAGTCTCGGAACACTCCCAGTCATCAGCCAGGGTCTTGGGCCAGGTGGCATTCACGTCCCAGCCGATCTCGTCCGGCAACTGCGGGAAGTGCATCTTGTGGTTGGGCCAGGACTCGTCCGGTATACCGGTTAGGTAAAAGGCCACGTCGACCGCCGGGTCAAGGTCGGTCCAGAAGACCACGCCCAATAAAGGAAAACCCTGCGTCGCCTGATGAAGGTGTATCCCGTCAGTATCCGTCCAACCCCACTGCGGCGTGTAAGGGAAATCCGCCTGGATGGCAATCCAGTACTTCACACCCGCGGCAGCGGAGAAAGGCGGGCTCAAGTCCACATCATACTCATAGTATCCGTTAGGATCAAGTGGCAGCCCCGAGACTCCCGGGAAGTAATAGCTGGCCAGGGCAGTGGGTGCGGGATCAGGCATCCCGGCACCGGTGGGGGCATTACCGGTGCCATCATCTGCGTAAATGTAAATATAGAAAGGGCAGGGTTCTACCTCATCCGGGGGGCCATTCCAGAAGCCACCCCACCAGTGGACGTCTGTGACAAGCATATCCTCGGTGAACATGAAGTCGTCCGCGGTCTGGGAGACGAACGGGTACACTGCGTCGTTCTGTGACGATGCCAGGTAGTAACCGGCGTTTGAGCCGCCGTTGTCCCATATAACCGGGTCTTGAGATATGGGCCTGGGGCCGGCCGGCGTGCTCACGCGGCTGACGTCCGACCTGAAGCTCGTGGTAAGCGGTGACCTATCGTTGTCCGCCGTACTTGCCGTGAGAGCTACAAACGATACCATCAACGCTATTGCGACCGCAAATATTGCTAACCTCTCAAATCTTTCGCTTTTCTTTTTCATCTTTCTCTACCTCCTCACGAAATGAAAGAGAACAAAGTTATCGATATTCTCTCCCCCTCAAGAAAGTCGCTGGCGAAGTTACCTTACGGGGCTCTTGAGAGTTGGAAATAGGAAATCATGGCATATTCCTCCTTAAGTTAAGCCCGGACCTCGCGATCCAGAAGGTTTGAAGTAGGGACAGTATTCCCTGATGCCGCAAACGAGGCGGATATACTCCTCTCGGGATCGGTTCCAGCAACCAGTAAAGCACAACCCCAAATTGAATTATTCCCTTCCGCTTTTTAAGATAAGCCCTCCTGCCCCTTTTGTCAAGGAAAAAATGCACCCACCCTTAGGGCCATGCCACCGAGTCAGTTAGGTAACTCCTCCGTGCAACGTATCTTGTCTCTGGCATCGTTAAGAGATTCCGATTCCTGCCGATAAGGTAGATGAACGTACGTCCCCACAAGACCAACCCACAAAGTATCAAAGCGTCCCCACCAAGAACGAAAGGGCTGTCCAAGCCGAGATTTTTCAGAAGGATGCTGCTGAGTTTCATGCATCTAAACGCAAAGCGCAGCCAATAATAGAAGAATCTCTCCGGGGAAGAAGATACGCCCATTCTGACACGACAATTGAACAAGCACACTTGGGCTCAGCGAACCTGCATCTGCGTCTCCCGGATGAGACCCAACGATCCAGTAAGCTTGACCTTGAACCGGGGGACTGATGGGTCAACAAATGATGAAACA
>CBDUQU010000016.1:0-30248 GCA_965369445.1 uncultured bacterium
GGTCGCATATGTACTCGATGTGCAGATCGCCGCCTTCCATGTTGACTGCCAGAGAGGGATTGTGATCGCTCACGCAGGCGCCCGCAACACAGCCGGGAGTGTGAGTGCCGGTTAGGTTGAGCACCTTACCCCAGGTGTCTCCGCCGTCGAAGCTGCCCGAGCCGAAAATGTCTGCGTTTCCTTCTTCGGCGGCACTCTGGTCAGAGGAGTCGACCTGAGCCCAGATGCAGAAGAGGTAAGTCGAATCGCCGTGAAATCCCGGGGGCTTGGGAGCGATGCTCACCTTGCTGGCGTTAAGACAGTGCGCGCTGGGGTTGGCGCCCTCCTGGATCTTGCTGGCGATCATGCTTACATCGTTCTCCTTGCTCCAGTGATAGATGCGTGCAACGCCCGGCTGATAAGTGCCGGGGCTGGCCGGGTCGTAGCCTGTCGTGGTCCACACTAAATGCAGGCTGTCGTCATAATCGTAGCAGGCCGAGACGTCGTGGAAAGCACGCTCAAGGGCGCCGGTGTAGTCGGCGACCACGTGGATGGTGGGAGGCCAGTCCGTTCCGTCGAGCCAGCCGTCCCCGTTATCCATGCACTCGGCGTAGGCAACGTTGTATTGCTGGTCGCAGTCACCGGCGATGGCCGGAGGCAGGTACGCGATGGTCACCCTGGCTCCGGTAAGGCCTCCGTACCTGTTGGTGGCCACCACCCCGGAGACGTCGCAGGAGAAATCAAAACCGTAGACCTGATCCTGAAAGGCGGTGTTGGCCGGGATGTTGTACACCTCGGGAGAGATGGTCGGGGTCTGGCATTTGAGGTTCTGGATGTTGGCCGGGTCTATGTAGCAGCGCAGATAGCCGATCCACTGCGACACTCCAGCCTCCAGTGCAGCCTCGGTCTCGATTATGTGCAGATAGTTGAGAGCAGTAGGATGGACCGTCTCATCGACGACATAGAGCACGTCGCCCTTGGGCCAGGCTCCTGCCTCCACCGATGCTGCTTCCGGCAGGTCGTCCGGGATATCCCATTTACGGGTGTACTGCGGGCTGGCCGCCGCGCCGTCCGCTATGGCCATGTAAGCGTAGTTGCCGCCTATCCCGGTCCGGTGAAAGAATACCACCGGGTTCCCGTCGTTTAAGTGAGTCTGGTTACAGTAGCCCGAGTTGACCGTGCCCAGCCCCACCTCATAGGGAGTGCCCCAGGCACCGGCTAAGGGCTTGCTCCTGGCGTAGACCCGGCGCTGGGTCCCCGGATACAAGGCGGCAGTCCACATCTAGGAGATGTGGCGGTAACCGCCCAATCCCGCGGTAGTCGCGGAGATCATCCGGCCCATGGAGCCGTTCTTCTGGAAGTCGTACCAGGTACTCCCCACCAGATCATGCTCGGCCACAACGGGGATCTCCGGGTCCGGAATAAGGTTGTAGCAGTCCGACTCGTCCTTGAAACCCACCGTGGAGTACTTGCTGGGAGCCCTAACGGCATCCATCGTTTCCGGGGGTAAGTAATCCTCGGAGACCAGCCTAATCTCCTTCCCATCCTTGGACACTTTCTTGGCGGTGGTACAAAGCCCGTCGGCCACCAAGAATCCTAAGGCGAGACAGAAGACCACCAAAAATGCAAGCATTCTTGGCCTCATTACTACCTCCTTTCTTGAGAAAAGATGGTTAATAGGTTAAATCAACTGAGCCCTCCCTACCTCGACCCTGCTTTCCGAAAGTAGAGACACACCTCCGCTTTTTCCTGCACGCCTGTCTTGTAGCGCAGGAAAAGATCGCACCAGAAGAGAACACTTCGGACAGCCCTTAAGTTCCGCCTTGACTAACAACTCGACGGCGATTCAGTCCGCCTGTCCTTTGTCGAGCTGCGCTGCATTTAGATTCGGTCCGCTATATAAGAATTGTCGGCTGTCACCCATTATCATAATACACACATCCGCTGACATGTCAAGAGAAAAATGAGCCAACTGACAAAAGTGTCCATTCACTCCTGTCCGGATATCTACGGTTTAATACCACCACTTGATCGGAAGTCTTCAGCCAGGCGTTTAGCTTGAATGCGAGTGTCGTCAGGGTATACACCAACCTACTTGTGCCAAGAAGGCCGAGAAAAGTCTTCCATTTGGGGTGAACGGGGAAGACATGGGGTACGCCGCCAGGGACTATTTTGTCTATTTGGCTTTTCTGTCTGATCCGCGTGGGGAGAATCTGTTAAGCTGACATGAAACCAGCCAGATGGGTTGACAGGTAAATCATTACCATTCCTGAGCGAACAATGGAAAGGTTTGAGGCGTCATTTTATCAATTTGGAGACCTGCCTGAAAATGGGGGTACCGGCTTTCTCCAGAAGCTCAAAGACGCCCGATTCCACCGATCCGACTACCGCCCCTGCTTGCCTCATCCGATCCAGGGCGTTTGTGTAATCGCCCTCTCTTCTTGAGCTTACCGCATCATAAGGGACGTAAACGAAGTATCCCTGGTGTAGAAGGTCGTGCACGGTCTGCAGGACGCAGACGTGAGCCTCGATCCCGATGACGACCACCTGCTTCTTCTTGAAGTCTGCTATCTTCCGGTTGAAGTTCTCCGCACCACAGCAACTGAAGGAGACCTTCTCCATGGCGCCAACACACTCGAGAACCTCCAAAATCTGCGGATCGGTGGGCCCCATCCCTTTAGGATATTGTTCGGTCATCACCATGGGGACTTCGAGAAGCTCTACCGCCTGAATCAACTTCCTGCAGCTTGAAACCAGTCTCTCCCTTTCGAAGATCACTTTCAAGAGCTTTGTCTGGATGTCAATAATCACCAGCAGCGCATCGTCTTTTCTCAAGAGATTTCGATGACGCATTTTTGTCCTCCCTGTAGTTTCCTCCCCGAACCAGAACTCGATTGCAGTGTTTCTGATCGTAGTTGCCCAATTCATTGGGCATCCTTCTGTCAGAGCCCCGTAGATCAGCTCGATGAATCGAGCAACTACGGCCTCCTCATTTGACTCCACTATTCCTGCGGAATCTCCAGGACTCCGGCACCGTCTATCTTGCTCTGTTTGAGCAGTTGAAGTGCTCTGTTTGCCTCCTTCAACGGAAACGGGGTAGTCGTCGTGCGGATGGGAATATCGGCAGCCAGCCGCAGAAGCTCCTCTCCGTCTTGCCTGGTGCTGTTGGCCACGCTGCGAACTGTCCGCTCCCAGTACAGATGCTTCAGGTAATCCATCTGAGGGATGGGCGTCATGTAGATCCCGGCTAAGGTCAGCGTTCCGCCTCTGTCCAAAGCGCCTAAGGCATCCAGCACAAGCTCGCCGGCGGGAGCAAAGATTATAGCAGAATCCAGTTTCTTGGGGGCTTTATCTTTGGCCTGTCCGGTCCAGGTGGCCCCGAGACTCTCCGCGAGCTTCCGGTGCTTTTCGCTCCGGGTGAAGACAAACACTTCACAACCCCAATGAATCGCCACCTGTATTGCCACGTGAGCAGAGGCGCCGAACCCGTACAATCCCAGCCTGCCTTTTCGCGTTATCTCGCTTAATCTTAGAGCCCGGTAACCTATGATCCCGGCGCACAGCAGGGGCGCGGCCTGCTCATCGGAGAATCCCTCCGGGATGCGATAGGCGAACTCCTGCGACACGACTGTGTACTGGGCGTATCCCCCGTCCACGTGGTAGCCGGTGAACCGGGCGCTTTCACACAGATTCTCTTTCCCTTCCCGGCAATACCTGCATTCTCCGCACGTGGAATGAAGCCAGGCCATCCCCACCCGATCGCCTTTTTTGAAGCGGGTGACGTTTTCACCCAATTCCTCCACCACTCCCACCACCTGATGTCCGGGCACGAGAGGCTTCTTGGGAAGTTCAAGCTCCCCCTCCACAGTATGCAGATCGGTGTGGCAGATTCCACACACTCTTACCTTTACCAGAATCTCACCAGCCCTGACCTTCGGCTTCTCTATCTCCACTAACTGAAGAGGATTCTTCTCAATCGCCTCGGGCTCCCTTAGAAGCATCGCCCGCATTATGCAACCTCGTGTTATTATGATTCCTCTGCCTGCTGATTTTCCTCTGAATTGACAATTTAATGACTGTGGATCATCCTGGCAAGCAGAAAGTTCAGCCATAACCTCACCCCCTTTATTTCCCTTCAGGGTGTCCTTCGATCCCGAAAATCTTCCTTCGACACTGAGTCTTCCTTCGACACTGAGTCTTCCTTCGACCCTGAGGTCTTCCTTCGATACTGAGTCTCAGGACGAAGTGCAGGACCGAAGGGCAGGGTGAACCCCTCTCCATTTTATGTTGAACTTCCCGCCGAAGGCGGGGGAGAAGTCACACATTCCAGCACCTAACTTAAGTTAGGTGCTGGTGTTTCTCTCGGTCCCGGCCCACCCGGTCCTACACAAAAAGGGTGGGTTTTCTCTTGCTATTCGGAGCCAATGCGTATATAATAACGTCCTTAACGAGGAGTGCAACCTCAACTTGATGGAGGAAAGAATGAAGAAGAGATGTAAGGTTCTGTTATGCACATCGGTTTTGGCCGTTTTTATCTTTGGCTCTGTTTTCGGTCAATCGCAGGTCAAGAAAATCCCCCAGCGGTCTGACATAGCTGATAAATACAAATGGAGGCTGGAGGACATCTATGCTTCCGATTCCCTCTGGGAGTACGATTTCTCCCGGGTGGAGAGTCTTCTGCCTGAGATGGAGAAGTTCAAGGGACGTCTGGCCGAGTCCGGAAGGATGATTCTGGATTGCCTGGTGATGCAGGACAGCATCTGGAATCTCTTCGATCGGACGTATGTCTACGCGCACATGAGGTATGACCAAGATACCCGGGTCTCAGACTATCAAGAGCTTTCCGACCGCGCCACCGGCATGTTAAGCAACGTTCAGCAGGCGTTCTCCTTCATCGAGCCGGAAATCTTAGCCATTCCCGAGAGTCTCCTCGATGATTTACTGAAACAGGAGAAGGGGCTGGCGCTTTACGGCCATTATATCGACAACATCATAAGAAAAAGGGAACATACCCTCTCCGCCGCAGAGGAGGAACTGCTGGCACAGTTCGGTCGCGTCGCTCGCATTCCCCGAACGGTCTTCGGTATGATAAACAACGCCGACGTCAAATATCCCTCCATCATAGACGAGGAGGGGAACGAGGTTGAGCTTACCAAACAGCGCTACTCCAAGTTCCTTGAGTCTACCGATCGGCGTGTCAGAAAAGATGCGATGGAGGCATTTAATCAGTCGTACCTCGGCTATCTGAATACCCTTGGTGCCAACTTAGCTGGCAGCATAAACAAGGACCTGGTCTTCGCCCGAGCTCGAAAGTACGACTCCGCTCTGGAGGCCGCGCTCCACTCCGACAACATTCCTTTGGACGTATTCAATAACCTGATCGTGACCGTCAACGACAACTTGGAGCCGGTTCACCGTTATGTCAGCCTGCGCAAGAAAGTCATGGGACTGGACGAACTGCACAAGTATGATCTCTGGGTTCCCCTGGTGCCAGAAGCCAAGATGGACATCTCCTACGACTCTGCGGTGACTCTTATCTTGAACTCGGTGAAACCCCTGGGGAAAGACTATGTCAATGATCTGAAGGACGGTTTCTATTCCGGATGGGTAGACGCGTATGAGACCGAGGGAAAACGTAGCGGCGGTTATTCGTGGGGTGCCTTTTCTACTCACCCCTACATGCTTATGAACTACAATAACACTCTGGACAACGTCTTCACCCTGGGGCACGAGATGGGACACAATATGCACCGGGTATTGCGCGGAAAAAAGCAACCATACATCTACGGGGGCTCGTCCATATTCACCGCCGAGGTGGCCGCCATCCTGAATGAGGCGCTTCTCATGAACTATCTGCTCAAAAACACCGAGGACAAAGCCCAAAAGATCTATCTGCTGAACTACTACATTGAGATGATACAGGGAACCTTCTACACCCTGGTGATGTTTGCCGAATTCGAGAAGGAGGCCCATGCAAAGGCAGAAGCCGGAGAGGCTCTTTCTGCAAAATCTCTAAGAGAGATCTACCGGGAAATATACCAGAAATACAACGGGCCTGATCTGGTGGTGGATTCACTGGATGATCTCTCCTGTCTCCGCATCTCGCATTTCTACAGAAACTTCTACGTGTACCAGTACGCCACCAGCCTGGCAGCATCCACAGCCATCTCGCGGAAGATCCTGGATGGTGATAAGGGAGCCTTGAAGCGGTATATCGAAATGCTCGAGGCGGGCGAATCGAACTATCCCATAGAATTGCTGAAAGAGACGGGGGTAGACATGACCTCACCTGAACCGGTGAACGCCACCATCGAGCTGTTCGGCGACCTCGTCGGCCAATTGGAGGAACTCCTGCTGGAGTGATTTTTCTCAAGTTCCTTTCCGGATTCAACAACAGAAAGGTTGATCGAAACATAAGGACAAACGGCTCAGGAGCCGAAAATAGCTTAAAGGAAGCAATTTAAGGCTCAAAGCAGAAAAAGGAGGGGGGATGTGAAGAAATTCCTTTTTGCAGTCTTGAGCATCGTCGTCCTCGCGGCTTTCCTGCTCAGCTGCACCGCCATTGTATATGTTCCCAAGCCACCGCCGCCACCTAAACAGGAGGTCAAAGCCCCTCGCCCAAGTCCAAAGGCTGTTTGGATTGAAGGACACTGGACATGGTCGCATGGGCAGTACGTCTGGGTCGCCGGTCATTGGGCAAAGAAAGCCAAAGGTCACTGGGTTCCCGGACACTGGAAGCAAACGCCCCGCGGCTACAAATGGGTGAAGGGACACTGGCGTCGGTAGCCGCCAGTCTAAGGATGCCGTAGTTCTTGCGTACCGAGGGGATATTGTTATCCTCTCGGGATGTCGCATTATGTCCTGGTGCAAGGCTTGAGAAAGCGCACTGTTTTCTCCTTGACAATTTCGTCGTTTTTTGTTTAACTCCCGCCAAGTGCTGATGATAAACGATTATTTCTCCCGACCTCAAACGCCACTAAGACCGTAAAGTTCGCCCCTTGCTTTCTTCTTGCGAGAACTTGAGAGCAGCTCTCTTTTAAAGATTTTCTTGACATAAGACGTAATAACTCATATAATCGATTGGCGCGCCTTTAGCTCAGCTAGGTAGAGCAACTGACTCTTAATCAGTGGGTCTTCAGCCTTCCTATCTTCTTGTCTACTAACGACATGCTTGGAAGCACCCGGTTTGGTGCAGGGAATCAGCTGCTCCCTGATGATTCGCCTTTCCAGGGGCTATTCTCTAACCCTGTTCTCGCTCCAGAGGCTCTTCGTTCCCCAGGTTACTCATCAGATGATTCAACCTGCGTTTGATAATCATCACCAGAGAATTCATCACGTCCAGGGAGACTGCATAGAAGGCCAGGCTTATCATAATCAACAGCAGCTTGATCACTGGCTGGTTGAATCCTGGCACCAGGAATGAGAGAAACTTTCTATAGGTCATCATGGGCTTCCTCACTCTGTCGTCTTGAGTTCATTGGGGCACCTACTCAGATAGATGCCCCTGATCCCGTTCAACCTCTCCCCTGCCGGATCAAGCTAAAAGGGCAGGTCCAATCCTTCTTCTGCCGGTTTACTTCCGTCTACACTCTCCGGACTCTCGCCTGATTCATCCACAGGGCTATCCGAGGGCTTGGTGCTCTTGGACTTGGTGCCAAACTGGACGTTGAACACGTTTAGCAGGCTGATGGATCGCTTGGCATCGTCCTTGTCGGTGTACGTGTTGGTTCTGATCGGTCCCTCAACCAGGATACCCTGTCCCTTCTTCACGTACTTGCAGATATTCTCTGCCTTCCGTTCCCAGGCCACACACTGATGGAACTCGGTGTTCTCCTTCTTGCCATCAGAGCCGTTGAAGAACTCGGTGGTGGCCACACAGAACCGGGTGTAGGACTTACCATTCCTGGTCTTCTTGAGTTCCGGATCGTCTGTGATCCTTCCTATCAGAGTCAGTCTGTTCAGGTTCATGTCACTTTCCTCCTTTCTAATGGGTTAGACCAACTTCATGGTCAGCGTCCTCAGAGCACTGAACTTCATGGTATTCGTTGCTTCCGGGAACATTCTCCTCGTATGCCTCTCCTACCTCTCCGGAGTGCTCATCGATAAGGTGTCGAGAGTACAAGATGACAAATAGCTCCAGGGGAGCTCCGCACGTCTTGCAGCGATACTTTCCAGTGGACATCACATTCCTCCTGCCGGCAATTCGATCACCTTTCCAACCTTGGGCTTCCTCCCACCATTCGTTAGAACCCACAAGATGGGAATACTCCCTTTTATCCGTGGATTCTCTTCACCGTAGCCATCGGTGAGGTAAATGACTGCATCCGGCCTAGGCTTCATTTCTTTAGATGCGTAGTCTAAGACTGGCTGGAAGGCTGTCCCTCCTCGACCGATTACCTTCTCCGGAGGCTTGCCTCGATACCTGTAAACTGCATGAATGTCCGCGTCACATTCAGCCACAGTGATCTCGTTAAGAGGATTCTGATAGATCCTGTGAATCTCTCCGAAGAACTCCTTCAACTCCTCATTGGAGATGCTTCCGGAGGTATCCACGCCAATTAGAAGGTTGAGTCGATGCTTCTTCCTTCTACCCGGAGTATCCTCGAATCTCCTGTTCTCCTTCTTCCAGGTATAGCCGCTATTCACCTTTTGGGCAGAGCCTACGAACATCCGGAGGATCATGAACCAGGGTAAAACTCCATAATTCAGTATCTCTCCGAGGAGTTCCTCCATCTCATAGGGAGAACGTCCCCTGCACTTCCCCACAGCATCCTGAACAAGGAATCTCACCACCTGTTGACCTACGAGTACGTCTGTGTCTCCCTCAGCCCACCTGGAGTGGTCATCCCATTTCTTGACTCCAACGTGAATCTTGATCGTCTCAGCGTCCTCTATGAGCAACTCATAGTACTGCTCAGCGGTAAGCTCGGCAGGGAACCCGAACTCCTGGTGAGTCAGAACCCAGTCCGGGAGCTTCGATATGTACTGATTGGCAGCGATGTCTGCCGCGTAGTTGAAGACCTCCTTGTCTCTATCCTTCTGTCTGAACTGGTGAAGAAGCAGGACGTGATAGATCTCATGCTTCAGTACTGCCACCCTCGCGTCCACAGAGAGCTCTGCGAACATCAGAGGATTTATGATCAGGTGAGGGATGGCATCCTTGATCCAGACTCCAGCACAGGCAGGGAACTTCTCATCGAAGCCTCTGGACATCTGCTGAATGATATGAGCATAGAAGGGCTCAGACTTAAGCAGCATCACTATGGCATTGCTCAGAGTCTGGTAAGGCTCAATGACTGAGGGCTGATACGTTTTCATTCTGCGTTTCCTTTACATCATCTATTCTTGGCTTCTTCCTGTTGCCTCGGACAGCACTCTTCAGCTTCTCTGTCAGCTCAGCGTCCTTGGCAACCCCTTCGTAGATATTCTCCAGGTTGCTCTCCAACAGCTCATTGATCACAGCGAATGCAAGGTCCGCTGGTATGGTCTTCAGGAAGCCTGCCAGATTCTTAGTCTCCCGAGGAGCTAGCTTCTGCTTTTCCCTGGCATGGATGATTATGTCCGTGCAGGTAGCCTTGAGCAGATCCATCCTGGTCTGCTCTCCATCGGAATGTCTTTCGATGTCCTTCTTATGCCTGGCGAAGTTGGTCAAGATCTGCTTGCCCGGAATGGGCTTCTCATAGTTCTCCTGCATGTACTTCTGAAAGATGACGGCATTCGCCTGTCCTATGCACCCGCACATGATCTGAAATCCCATCTCCTCTCTGGTGGATTCATCCATGACAGAGAACATCTTGTGAAGTAACTCATAGCTTCTCGGAGATGGAGTTATGTTCAACTCAAAGGGCTTCTCAGGCAAGCCTAAGGCCTTGGGATGAGCATTCACGAACCCGGTCAGGATTAAGTAACCAATCCTTCCGCCTTTTGGTAATCGGAGACGATGATGAAGTCTCCGGAAGCCGATTAGCCGAATGACATGCACCCGCAGTGAACGCAGCGCTATAGTATTATAGCAACCGTTCACTCCCTCTATATGTCATTGCCTATCATGACCTTACACTCCAGCCCTCTGTGACATTTTCGTGATTCCGAATGTCCGACCAGGTCTTGACTACTGCGACTTACCTCAGCCAGGCCTGTACGTCCCGTGCTGTGTAGTACAGTAGCTCTCCCTCATCAATGTTCGTTACTCCTCTCCCGGTTAGTTCTTGCCGGATAGCTTCTGTATCGGTGACTCCCTCAAGCTTCGGCTGAATATCACATGCAACATTCAATCCCGCGTCAACGAGTTTTCTGGCCATATCTAATCTTCTGTTGATAGAAGGCGCACCAGGTTCAAGTTTCTTCCTCAGGTCGTCGTCTATTGTGCAGAAACTGAATCTGATCTCGTGGGGTAGTTGCCTCCACAAGTCTATGTCCCTATCGATTAGTACTCCTCTGGTGTTGACTATGAGAGTAAAGGGTATCTCCTCGATCCCGTTTTCTGCCTTATAGCTCAAGATTCGCTCTAGCAGTCTGCGTACAAGTCGGTAGTCTCTTTCCTGCGGGATATAGGCCTCCCAACTTTTACAGAGTCGGATTCCGAACTGTGCTACCTTTCGGTTGTTGAAAAGCCTCTTCATCTCGCGATCAAGCAATTGGTCGAAGTTCGAGGGAACTTCAATCACGTTTGAATTGGGAGCTAAACCTAAGCTTCGATACCTGCTTCTTCTCGTGTAGCAGTATTTGCAATCAAAGGAGCACCCCCTGTATAGATTGAAAGTATTGCAGGTATCATACTTTGTTTCTTTGAAGTCAAATAACGTCCTATATTCCCTTGGTCTGAATGTTGGTCTCATGTGAGAACCTCCTTGGATTATGGTTTCACGTTCCTCCCGCACTACCCCAGCGAGAGAGCCTTTGTTCAAAAAGGACCTCCGGCACCCCCCACCGGTACCTGGAAATCCATCGGCTATCTTAATCCCACAAGACCTTAACGCGATGCGAAGCTTGAGAGGGGAGAAAGCACTGCTTGTTTGGCACGACCAAACCAAAACGTCGTTCAGGAGGACGACGCAATGTCACAGCAGATAATGAGATGCGGAGGGAGTGAACGCCTGCTATTAAATATCCCGACAGCGTTCACTGTGGGATCGGTGAGTCCTGTGGCTCATTCTTCGCAACCTGACTTTCGCTACAAAGTCCTATATTATTAGGGAGGTATGTGGCGAAAAGAACCGCTACGTCTATGCCTCGCTCCCTTCTGCTTCAAACGGCGGCTTCGGTGAGGATCTCGGGAAAAGAATCAAGTATCTCTGAGTCAAAGGCGGAATCGGTGGAAGTGATCTGATCATTCTCCCGTGTACCTTCAAACCTGATCATGTGATCGAACTCTATCTCCAGAGACCGAATTCGATAGCTGAATTCACCTGTCTTCTGTGCCAGGGTACGGTTCCGGTGGTAGCTCATGTGGTGAGGATTATCCATGAGCGCCAGGTTCTCCGGGTCATCATTCGACTTGCTATGATCCAGATGATGGATTACAGCTTTCTTCTCTGGATCGAGGTAATACTTCCCATTGATCTCTATCATATAGGGCATACACTTCTCGAGGAACTCGGGGACGTGGTTGGCGAAGTACTCCACTACCAGTCTGGATCTGAAGACGTATCCTCTCCCCTTAGCGAATGGATGATCAGGACGGAATAGGAGGACCCTCCCATCCTTATCTGCGGTCTTACCACCTTTCCAGCAGTGGTAGTCGGATCCTCTCTTGCCGTAATTAGGATTGCGTTCTCCCAACTTGGCTACCCCGATCGCTCTCCTAGCTTCTTCTGAGTGATGTCTTCCGAACATGGGATGCAAGGAACCTCGCTTGGCACAGCTGCGACACCGGGTAGCCCTGGAGGTGATCTCTGCTCCGCAATCAACACATCTTTTTCTGCCCTGAGACTGTACCCGTAAGCTTACACACGAGGATGCCTCTGTCGCTTCAATAGAAGCCCGTACAGCGACGTTTGTTTCAGTGCTAGGTAAAGAGGCACCCTCTTCAAGGGCACTTATTTCATGTACTGTCATCTTCTTCACTACTTTCGCCCACTCAGCAGGATCTGACTTCACACTAAAGGCGACATCCTGTTATGGGGCAGTGGAGGTTTGTGGGATGTATTCGTAGGATAGGATATTGAGGTAGGATATCTGCAGAAGCGGATAGTGTTTTCAATTCAGAAGCTCCTGAGTCATCTCTTCGATCTCCATGCTCAAGATTGGGATAAGGTCTAGGAGGGGGTGGGAGGGTGCCTCAGGTCGCTGCTTCGCGACTTCTAGTGGATCGTCAGTCCTTACCGCAGATGCCTCCCTGGATCCACTTTCTGCGGTGCCATTGCTACCGTGGGGTTGAGACCCAGGAGGTTCCCCCTCACCCCCAGACACCACACATATATGTGGTTCAGGAGACACCGCCCCCATAGCTGTTCTTACAACCTCATCCAAAACAACTTCCGGTTCCGGTTCTCTTAAAGGTATTAGATACTTATTAGTAGTAAGTACACCGGAACTGACTCCCGCTTTCTCGACTGATTCTGGGTCTAAATAGCTGTCTGGTACAGCGCCACCGAAAGGAACTGAACTCCTTTCTACGTGCCTCTGATTTGGGTTTTCGGTTCCTAACGGTCTGTGACTCAATTTACCCTCTACAGCGTCCAATTCGTCCTTTACAGACAGCTGCTCCGGGAAGTAGTACTGAAGCGGTGTCCCGATGAAGTGCGGCTCCTCGTTCGCCCTGCCAGCCTTCACAAACCTCCCCTTCTCATCCCGCAGCGGACCTGCATTCCATGTTCGAATCTCGCCCTCCCTCCGGAGCAATCGAATCAGTTCTCGCGTGTATCTCTCCGTTACCTCCAGCTCCTCTGCCATCTGTGCCTGGGTAATCTTCTCCCTTGCTCCTGCTTTGATCTCTCGAATCAGGAGCAGGAGACGTAGCTTTCGATTCTCCTTCATCAAAACTCTATTACAATCCGGTCGCAATCTTTCCTCCCTCTTGCCCAAAGTTGATCACAGTCTTTTGCGTGAGCCATCTGAACAGCCCATATCCCCCGCTACCTGTATTATAGACATTCTTAGGGCAAACCGGGGGAAGAAAATCAACTTTTTTGTTTCTCTATGTTGAATTTATTCCAAGAACCGGAGGTGGGGGGAGTTGGGAGAGGACTTGAAGAGCGGCAAAGGGATGGTTATTTCTTCTAACAATTTCCTTTCGATTATGACGTTAGGCGCAGCCAAAACGGCTTAGTTTGCTTCAGACAACGTTTGCTCAGCAAGTATCTCTGACCTTCGGGATGGCATCCCGACGATCCGTTCAGTGAGTTGTCTCCAATTCAACAACTTGCGGATGGTGGATGCCAGCCTGTTTCCGTTTTGCCTCCGGTGGCGGATGAGTCACGCGAGCATTCCGTGTTCCAAACACTCTGGTACATCAGTCTGGATTCCTCCTGTTTGATACAGAGTCCAGGGTTTTGTGCCTTGACTTCGGCTTTTCAGGGAAATCAATGTGCAGACTGAAACGCCGTTCCTTGAGAAAAACCCCAGCCCACTTAGAGCCGGGGTCTTCACGTTTTAGGCGACCGTTTGCCAGTATCGCAAGATCCTAACAACCTGGTGGCGGTCCACCTCGATAGAGATAGCTGACCAGATAAACCACATCACCCACATTAATTGGCCCATCGCAATTAGCATCTCCGGCATCCTCGGGCAAAGGAGCAGGACCATTCCTATAGAGATAGGTGACCAAGTAGACTACATCGCCAACGTTTACTGATCCGTCTCCGTTGGCGTCACCAGGAACATGGGTGATTATCACTCTCATGGCAACGGTCTGGCTATCAGCGAGGAAGGTGTCGGAGGCAATGAAGGTCACATGATATACTGAATCCTCCTGCATATGCCTCGGGTAGAACCTGAAGAGACCGCTTCCGTTCCCACTATCGTAGAAATCCGAATTGGTGGGCAGGATATCGGTGCTCAAGGTGAGGCTTTGACCATCAGGGTCGGTGGACCAGAGGTGTAAAATGCACGTATCACCCACAATTACATCAGTGCTGTCAATCAAAGGATCCAAGATCAGAACCGGGGGCCGATTAACGTTTTGCACCACTATCTCCACCACTTCCGAGTCTGTCGCTCCGACTGTATCCTCGGCAATGAACGTCACATAATAGGTGTCCGCCTGAGTGAAGTCAGGAGTAAAGGTAAACGAACCCCCTCCGTTGCCGGAATCTACAAACGCTGCATTCAAAGGGACATTCAAAGTATCCAGGATGATCGAGTCTAAATCTACGTCCGATGCATGTATCCCAAACTCCAAAGTGTCGCCCTCCACCACGCTCTTGGATCCGATGGAATCCAGGACCGGGGACTGGTTCCCCGCCTCAGCAACGACTATCTCCACCACCTCTGAATCCGACAACGATCCATCCGAGGCAATAATGGTCACATAATAGGTGTCGGCCTGAGTAAAGCCCGGGGCGAACGCAAATGAGCCCGCTCCATCGCCGGAATCTGTGAAGCTGGAATTGGTCGGCCTGTTCTCTGCCGATAATCCTATCGAATCCTGATCCGGATCCGTGGCACTCACCCTGAATTCCAACGTATCTCCCTCAGTCACCAGTTGCGAGCCGATCGGCTCTAAGACTGGTTCCCGGTTGGGGAACATGATAGTCCCGGCATACTGCGGGCTTGATCCCGAAACCGTAGTCGTATCCTGCCCAACCCCATCTGCAGCACCTTGTGCATCGACGAAGATGCTGTCGCCGGTACTGTACGATAGGACCGTACCATCCGCCGCGTTCTTGAGGTTGCCTAAGTTTAAAGACCAGACGCCGCTGGTGTCGGTCAGGTCAGATAGGAGATAGGAAGAATCACCATTTGATTTGACCTGCACGCTGAGAATCGTCGCTGTCGTAGGACTCAAGCCATTGTGCAACAGCACATAACCAAAGATGACATAGGGAACTCCGCTGGCGACATCCGTAGTGATGAACGTGTAATAAGCGCCCCCGTTGTCATCGGTTATCCCGCCTGAGATTACTTCAAAATAGTAAGTGGTCTCAGCAGGCAAACCCGAGATCACCACATAGTGAATGTCATCATCCGGTCTTGGGTCGCAGGCCGTATCTCCCAATGCAGTGGTGAGACCGTAATGTACGCACCCGTCCGTCGTGTCCGAAGTGGTCCATGTAATGGTGGCAGACGAACTGGTGATATTTGAAACCTGCACGTTAGAGATCTGGTCGAGAGCGGACGAAAAGGCGAGGCCGATCAGCAAGCCAGCCAGAATCGGGAGCGCCAAAATCACTTTCCATTTACTCATCTGTCACTCCTTTACACCTTCGCACGATGCCATGCGCCACGACTTGCTTAAAGTTTCAAGAGTAGACCCCGCCCCCACACGGACAGGAGACAGTCTCTAAAACACCGTCTCCAGCATTGAAACTTGCGTCAACATTTATTTCAGCAACACCATCTTTCTTATTTGCGTGAATTCTCTCGACTTAACCCGGTAGAAATAGATCCCCGAGGAAACCGAGCGTCCGTCAGCATTCTCACCATTCCACGTGACCACGTGGTTCCCCGCCTGGTAATCTTGGTCTAGAAGAGTCACAACCTTCCGGCCGACGATGTTGTAGATTGACAACTCAACGTGACCGGCGACCGGCAAGCCGAATTTGATGATCGTACTCTGATTGAAGGGATTCGGATAGTTGGCGGAGAGATAAAAGCGCTCTGGTAGAGGCCCCGCTGCCGGCCCGGTTGGCTCCTCCACCCCGGTGCTGATGCCGATCTCTTGATCTCCACAATCCTGAGGGCTGGCGCCCAAGATCACTATCGTATCCGCGCCTTGGCCCTCATTTCCCCCCAGAAGCTGCAGGAAAATCGTATCTCCGATTTCGCAAGACAGCACGTCGTTGGAGATTGGGTCTTTCAGGTTACCCAGGTTCAAGAGCCATACGCCGTTTGAATTCGTAAGTCCGGTCAAAGGATACGAGCTGATTCCTCCACGCTCCAACCTGCCAGACACAATTAAGCCAGCAGCCGGCAAGCCCGTACCCACTTCACTGACGCGACCATAGATAATGGCAGGTACACCCGCGCCGGGCATAGTCGTAGTGAATGAGTGATAGTTACCGTCATTATCATCCACAATTCCACCGGAGACTATTTCGAAGTAATAAGGCGTATTCGCCGTCAGGTTATCCAACACCACCATGTGTATTTCGCTGCCAGGTTCGCCCTCACACTTGGCGAAGCCCAAAGCTGGCGTGGTGCCATAATTGACGCATCCATCAGCAAGCCCATCGGTGATCCAGCTGACGGTCACTGAAGAACTACTATGGTTTCCTGCGACAACATTCTCAATCTTCGTCGCGGTAAGAGAGATAGAGGCTTTCGGCGACCTCTTTGCGACCGGGCCTTCCTCCCATGCTGGAGGCAAGGAGCTTATTTGAACAGGGGCCGGAATGAGTTCTGGGTTGAGTCTTAAAGATTTGCCTTCTAGTGTTCCTATCAGTCGGACCGAGAATTCGTCGTCTCCAGCAGGCGGAGTCGGTCCGGCCAATGGCGCCGGCAAAAGTTCGAGAGTTTGATACGCTCTGTTGTTGTTCTCATCCAGTTCTTCGATGTAGTCATAGTAATCGGCGATTCCATATATGTCCACAAAGCCGGGTGGTCCTGTAATTACTCCCTGGACTCCCCAATAGTTGCTGTAACCTCCCGGAGGAATATCGATAGGCAGCTGCGTCTCCCAAAAAATCGATCCTCCTGCATCAGGATCGCCAAAAGAGAGGCTCAACCATGGCGAGTAGGCTGTATCCGTACCTATATTATACATGTTCGCCAAGATGACCAACGTGTCCCCGTTCACTACCGGATTGGGATCGAGCCAGATATCGCTCGCGGTGATCTGCAAATCGGGTAGGTAGGTAATGGTATCGCAGGTTCTGGTGGTCCAATCGCCTGCAGCATCCACTTTGACAAAGTACCCGTAGCCCTGGGTGACCGCAAAATCCTCCCCGGCAAATTCGCCTTCACCGATCTTGATGGCAGATACCCATGCTTGCAGGCTGCCGTCCCACGAATGCGCCTCCACACAGGTATTAATGTCATCAATCAGAGTGAATCCTGTATAGCACGCATCCCCGTTGGGGATGGATACCATATCGAGACCTGATTCTAAATAGGTGCTCCCATGTTCGGTCACCCACCTTCCCAAGAAAGTAGCAAGGCCCGGTAGGCTTACCCGGGCGAAGAAGCCGTCCCGCAGTTCGATGCCAAAATCATCTCCAATAATCGTGCCTCCGCCTATATCCACGGCACTGATCCACATCTGCGAGATCCGATCCCATCCGTCGATTTCGTTGCAGTTGGGAATCTCCGGTATCATTGTGAACGAAGTCGGGGTACCCACTGGTGTCGAAGGCAAACCCAATAGATTTAGTCCGGCGTACAATCCCACCGGGTATGGCTGCGGCCCAACCCACAGGGTGTCGAAATTGCAGTTGTTAAACTCGCTTATTTCTCTGATCGTGTTGTCCAGGTCGGCGCAGGCGTAAATGTCGTAGGGTCCTTCACTGGAGAAGTAACCACCCATGTTCAGATTGAGTATAACCTGTGAACCAGGATTGATGGACGAAATTATATATGGCGATCCCATAAGCGGAATTCCCCCAGCATCGGGATCACCATCCCACACTTGCAGGGAAACATCGGTTGCTGTAACTTCTCCGATATTCTTCACCGTGATCTTGATTATGACCTGTTCTCCTGCTTCCGGTTCCGGTGGGTCGAACCCAAGATGATAGATGATCAAGTCAGGTGGGAAGTACACGTGAACGGATTTCGTGCCAACGTTGTTAAGGTTGTCCGGCTCACGGATTTCGTTCAAGGGATCTACAAGAACATAGATATCGTGATCACCGGCTAGGCGCCAGGTGTCCCACTCGACCTGAATTGTGCTGTCGCTTCCAGAAGCAAGATTGAAGATCGTCACATCGGTGCCGATCTGTGTCCCGCCTAGATCAGGATGACCATCAAAAACCTGAGCCAAGACGCTATCGGCGTCAAGCACGCCTTGGTTGTGAATGGTAGCTGATATGACTACGATTTCGCTGTCCGAAGGCATCGGATTGGAGAGAACGATATCAGACGTGCCGACTGCCAGGTCAGGGGCAATATGCATCACACCATATATGGCTATGGCGGTGCGGTATGCATCATCGTCCCAGCTGCCGTTTCCCTGCTGTGTGGTTTCCAGGTAACTCCAAGCATCCGTGATCTCCAGGGCAGACGGATCGCCTTTAGCCATGGCTGCCAGTGCCAAACCGGTTTCATAAGGATTGCTGGTGCCGCCGGTGCCAAATCCGCCGTCACCATGAGGCTGAGTTTTCAGCCAGTTTACAGCGCCTTGAATCTGATCGGTTACGCTGAAGTCACCTTCAAGCATCGCCAGAACGATAATGACGTGAGCTGCGTAGAACACCTGGCTTGAATCGCCCGCAACAAATGTCCATCCGCTGTCGGGATTCTGCTCTGACGTAAGGTAGCTAACGCCAGAGCCCAATACGGTCATATTTGAATACGATGCGGTCTTTAGCGCTCTCAAAGCCAGCGCCGTTTCAAGGACGTTACTGCCATAAGCTACCTGGTATCCCCAACCACCATCTTCATTCTGCATGTTGGCAAGGCTATCAGTGGTGCCGCTATAGACGTTCCCGTCGTTGCAGGACGCGATAGCGATGATCTTTCGAGCCAGATAATCGGTAGAATTGGTCAGAGTAGAGTTAATCGCACTTAGTCCAGCGCCAACTGTGGCTGAGTCGGCGCTCAGGGTGCTGAGGATGTCAACCACCACTGTGGCATCCCGAAACGGTGTCTGTTTGTCTGTTCCCCATAGTCCGGAAGGATCCTGGTTGACAACCAGCCAGTTGATGCCATCAGTGAGAGCCGATTCCTGGCCCACAATAGGCGGGGCGACGATCAAAGTCAATAGCGTAACTATCGCAGCCACGACTGTTTTCTCAAGGCCGCATTTGCGTATCACAGTAGTAGACCTCCAATTCAAACGTCGAACAATTGGCAAGCAGTGCTATTCCCCTGTCACCTCGATTATCCCACTCTCATCGATCTCCGCATTCTCTATTATTCTCTCTATGCCTCGCACAGCAAATCTCGTAAGTTTTTCGTCCTCAGCACCCAGGATGATGCCAACAAAGAAATCATAAAGAATTGGATTCTCGCCATTGGCTAGGGCTTTCACAATAGCCCTCTTTGCATCTAAAGAGAGATATAGTTCCTGGAAACGTTGCGATGCATAAAGCAAGGCAGAACCTGGCAAATCAGACAAATTCGCAAGAGGATCAGGCACGGCACCTTCGATCTTCTCATTTCCAGCGATCTGCAATATCAGTTGGTCTACCTTCTGGCGCATCTCATCATCTATTTCACTCTTCTTCTCAAACTCTTTTGCATGTTTAGCATTAACAACCTCTCGCATTGCTGTCAAGATCATCTCCCGAGTTTCGGCGTCGGATTCACCTCCAGCGAGTTGCGCAAGCCCCACGGCGAGGACTACACGCTGTTGGAGTAGATCCTTTTCTTCATCGGCGGAGGACCTTTTGACTTGGTTCAAGAACGTATCTTTCAATTCAGTTGTGGCCGCCTGTCTTTTCACCGGCTCCGCAAGCAACCCCTTCCGCGAACGGATTTCTTTGAGTTGTTTGAGGATTGGGCTGTCTGTAAGACTGGTTGTATCCTCGCCTTCAGGTGGAGGGATGATTGCTCGAAGTTCCTCAGCGTCTATCACGATTACCCCACCAGCCTCGCTAATGGACTTCTTGAACTCTTTGATAGTACTCTCCCACGCCTCCAATGGGAGCCCACGAGTATCTCCGGATTCGGCCTTTCGAGAAGCCTTCTGCCTGATTTCGGTCAAGTAGCCGTCAAGCGCAACTCTATATTGCCTTTCCGCATCGGGTGACGGTCCTTCTTCCATATCATCGAGATATAGATCACCGAGAGCTTTGTTGATTTGCCAATAAAACCCGTCCGAGGAAACGGCGTTTACAAGACTCTGTCCTACCTCTATTGCTTGCTCGGCATCCCCAAGAGCTTCGTGGTGTCTCATCAGGTGGAGTCCTGCCGCAACCTCTGGGCGCATCAGACTCATTAGATCTGGGCAATGTTCATTGATCGCGGTTTCTTTGTCCGCCTCTTTTGCCCTGCGCATCTGATCGTATGGATGTCTGTATAATATATCTTTTAGGATCTTTTCACCGGCGGGCGTCGTCCTATGGCTTTCCGAAATCAAGTACATGAACAAACCGGCCACATCCGCTGCAAGAACGGGGTACTGCCTCATATGTGCGACATATGTTTCCCGTGATATTGCCTCAACTCGTTCCCTTTTGCTCAATATGGCACTGTCAGCATTCTCCCCGCGCATCAATGTTTGGATATAAATATGCCAGTTCATGTCCAATCTTACCGGGCAGATTTGATCGTAGGGGTTTATCGAGAGAACACTTGTTGCCATCGGATAGTCTTCAATTACTGAGTTTGCCATACTCACGGCTCGTCTTGTATCACTATCGAATAGCCACTTTGCACATGCGAGCAAGATCGTTGCGTCAGCGGCACGTCCGTTTTCTTTTGCCCCTGCTAGATCTTCGATCCGCGGCTTTAATTCTGCCCATTCATCAAGAATATCTGGAGTCAATATAAACCTTCCGGCACTTGCATGTGGAATCAATGCCCCAATGCTGTAAAAACGCACGAATGGTTCAAGCGTGACTCGACTCATCATTGGATCCTCGCTAATCTCCGCTGATGTCATCTTCTTTTGACCCAATGCCAAAGAAACGTGACAGGTAAACAGAAACAGTAAGGCCAAAGAGGACAGCTTACCGACCAGAGGTATCCAACTGTGTCGGCAGATCATTCTAATTCGCAGTTTCATAGTCTTGCTCCTACTTAGTGCCGCAGACAGATAGCCTCAATAGCCGTGCGGGGGTCCTGTGAAACCTGGTGCGTACGAAGGCCATCCATCGTCATCTATATGAAGTCGATGTCCCTCAGCCTCACAGCCTACGGATTGCCCTGGCTGGTTGTCTTGAATCTCGTACGTATCCGGAGAAACGGTTTTCAATTTTCCGTAGTGGTCAAAGCAAGAGGTTTCATAATTTCCCCAAGTACCGGACTGCTTGACACCTGCGCTGGGGTCATAGATGCTGCCATTCGCTTCGACCCATTCATGATACCCCCATCCATGAAGAGGACTACTTCCGTCGCCGAGTCCAGTCTGCCACTCTGGCCACGTTAATGGCCCGATAGGTTCAAATTGGTTCGGATACATAGTCACCATATCCTCGACCTCTGGAGCTCCAGGATCAGCAGACCATTTGTGCAACTTTGAGTAGATGCCGAGACATTTACATAGGTGATCAAATTCTTTCGACAGATACCAGCAATTGCCACCAACGGTGTAGCGATAGTGAGCTTCGACACTGTCTAATAGAGCTTGGAGGATTGGATCTATTTGGTTCTGTCCTTTCGCCCAATTGCAGGCATAATCGAGTGTTAGCCTCCTAAAATTCGCCCAGTCAGGAAACTCATGTTCCTCATATATCAAGTAGAAACCATAGATTCTGCCGCCCGTCGCGTTTTTATGCACTGTCTTGTGGCTGTAACCCGCCTCCTCTTGGTACGCTATGACCCAGTTGCCTGATGAATTCACAACTTTGAAGGTCCAATGCATTTCAAAATCTTCATATTCAGTAACCAAGTCCGGCAAGATATCGTCTGAGACGATTTCAACCGTCCCAAAATCCGGGGTAGCCCAATTCTCAGTGTTGACATCATCGATTGAACCTTCATCAAATTGGTTACTTGTGCCCCCGTATGTCGCTTCGGCTGTGACCTTGATCGTGGTTTTCTTGGTCAAGTTGTTCACTGCATCATCGTCCTCCTCGCCTGCTAAATCAACCTGTACCCGTATCCAGCTGCCTTTCACATAGCAAGCAGGGTCGTTTACACCCTCTGTTGCATCGTATTCTGGGTCCTTGCTATCTCCAATGGGTTGTTCCTCACCCCAGTGAGAGACGAACCTCACTCCTACCACGTAAGGACGGATCGTTCGGAGTCTCACTGTCTTCGTGCATATTGTGGGCCCGGACGATGATTCTTTAATTTCGAAAGTCACAGTTATATTCTTCTCATGGTCGTCAGGAGCATCCCACTTCACTTCAAGATGACTATCTCCGGGCCCCTCAGGATCGGTCAAAGTTCCTCCATCGCCTGGTATACTCCATTTATAATAAAGATTGTCAGTTACGGCTGAGGGCTCTACTGTCGCCTTGAACTTCATATAGCCTGAACTAATTACATTGGCTGGGTTAGAGAGATTGTCCATATTGTCTATCTTGCGCCCAGATTCCCCGTAGACATACCCAGCAACGGATGCTTTCACAATCGTCACGGTAGTGTCGACCATCGTGCAGCCACAGTCGGTCGTGTATGACCCGCATCTAAAAGTATACTCACCAGGCCCCCATTTGTCGGCGATGTACTTTATTGTGTACTTGACAGGAAACTGCTTGTATTTTGTGTCCAATAACTCGCAATTATCGTCTTTGTCTTTGCCCCAGTATTTTATCTGCTGGGGAGCAAAAACCCATTTTTGATTGCTTTCCGCGCAATACAATCCTTTCGCCGATACCGGCGTTATCGTGATTGGTTTGGAGGGTTCAATGCAGTACAAATCCGGATAGGTAATATCCCATTCCTGCACTGTGGCGCCACCGTTCTGCCCGCCGGATATAATGTAGCCGGCTGCGCAGGTTGCCGGGTCAATATCAATCCAACCGGTGCCGGTCCAGAGATAATAGGTAAACCCTCTCTCCGGAATAATAACATGATGCCCCTGGGCCAGAGCGTTGTTGATTGCGGTAATAACGTGAGAGGGTTGATCGATTCCCGGGCAGTCGGCCGCGATACTGGTGGTGATCTCGCAGATGGTTATTCCCGAATCGCTGGCCAGCTCCAGAATCTTTATCGCCGATATCGCCTCCTGCTCGAATCTGGTCTCAAACAGCACGTTTTCCTGAATCGAGCCGTCAGCACCTCCCAGACGCATGTAATCACACCTACTGTCGACGCCATCGACGGAAAACGGCCCGATGATTTTCCGGTCCGCATCCACGATCATTCCGGTCCATTCGAAGGATATGGGCGACCCGCCACTGAAAAGGACTGTTATAGTGTTTCCCACGATCGCCTCGGACACGTCGTTGGTGACCACCTGGTGCATCAGATCAGACAGCTCGTCTCCGGCCACGTCGACGTTATTCAAATAGGTCAAAGCGGTCTGGTGGACTTCTTGCCCCAAGTACTCCTCGTCGCAGGAGGTCTCAGGGAGGTCCCAGAAGGAGGGAAAGGCATCCTCGGTGTCGATACCGATTCCCTGGTAATTGCCGGCAATGATTACATTGGACACGGTGGGGATCTGATTGGAAGCCCCGGTCGGCGCGGTAAAGTGCATGTCTGAATAATGGGTGGTCCCCATCATCACGTCGCCGCTGCCGCGTGCCACCTCACAGCCGTCAATTTTCAATACCGGCTTCAAATCAACCAGATAAGGAAGATCCACGTTGAAAATCCCTCCAGAGGTGTCGATGATCTCCTGGTGGGCTGCGGTTGCGCCTACATACGATATGGTCACCTGTCTCTCTGCGATCTCCGGCAGGCTGATGGTGTAATCCAGATCCATCCCGGAACCATCATAAAGATGGAATTCTATATAGTACCTCTTGTTGGATGCAATTTCCGAAAAGGTGCTATCCATCGACATAAGCGTATAAGGAAGAGTGCCGGGCAGAATGCCGTCGGTCTCCTTTATTACGGTTCGGCTTGTTATTAAGTCTTCATCATCCGCCCCCGGGTGATATAGGGCCAATGAATCAAGCAGCATCTCTCTAAACATTTCTATTGGTGTTTCCGAGTGGAAAGTTGAAATATAATCGAACACAAATGCCTCGGCATCAAAGTCTATTTCAGCCAGCAAGTTGATACCAGGCGTATATTCATACTGCTTGAAAGTCGGATCCACGGGCACCCACATGAAACCGGTGCTGTCGTTGATGGCGCCGCGATAGTTTATGAACGGAATCCAGGCCTCCACCCAGACCCGCCTGCAGCTAATTGCCACGGTATCGTCGTTAACGATATAAATGATGCCTTCCATCCCGCAGGTGGTCAAAATGCTTCCCGCATTCCTCTTGTCTTGGATGCCCAGCCAGTTGGTGGCCTGATCGATCGTCATCTTGACGGTCCCCGTGGCGTATCGCGCCGGGATTCCCGATACCCGAAGCAGGGCAATAAGAAGCGAGGCCTGATCGTAATCATTGCCGCGCCTATGAGTTAGAGTCTGCTGTGATCCTTTTCGGGAACCCAGGTATGGTTCAAACTCAAAGTTGTCCCTCACATAGTTATACATCTCAACCGGCGAATTATTCAGTGAAACGGCCAAAGCAATGATCTCGTCAGTGAATTGAACGTCTATCGTGGGGTCCAGGTCAGCCGGATCGGGGCCGTCTTTGGATATCGTCGGATAAGGAATGGCTGGGGGGAGTTGATCCTCAACAATTGGAGCTTTCTTGACCTCCATCATCACCGGCAACGGCTGGGAGCTGAGCAAAGGAGGATCTTTCCTGAATACATTATCGATAAAATACTGCTTCAACTCTTGAATCAGAAACTCGAGAAAAGCCTGGTCATTGGAATCATGTGCCGACCGAAGGTTCGCCAGCAACTCAGACAGACGATTGGCGACGATAGTATGCCCCTCGACTACTTCGACATGCCGATCGATTTTTTCTGCCGGGTATCCGTTGTCTTTAAGACTCTTTTCTATCTCACTGAATTTGTCGAGAAGCAGCTTGTTGGCCTGGAATAGTCTCTGCTCTAAGACAAGCAATCGACCAATTCCGTCCATGAATGCCGAGTCACTGTCACGATAGGACGCAATGCTCTCGACGATATCGCGGCACTCCAGCACCAAGCGGATATACTTTTTCTGTGGAGTGTCCTTTGACGGCATCTTCTCCCCAAAAACCTCCCTGAACAGCTTCATCCCCGCGGTCTGCTCTAAGCGCGGAGCCGCCGCTGGTTGGAAGGAGGAATCAACCATCTCTCCAAGATCAAGGATCTTTTTCCCGTCCTTGTACAAGCCCGGCCCTTGCGCATGTGCGGTGAATAGAGAGAAGTGAAATCCCAGACACAGGAGCAAAGCGCAAACAGCAAGTCTACGGCCCCCACCGAGTTGACCGCCGACTATTCTGGCCAACGATTCGGAACTGCTCAACCACCTGAGGGATAAAAGTGTTTTTCTACTCTCCACTAGGACGACCCCTCTATTGACATCCGTGGGCATCAATTGTCATCCAACTCTGAGGTTCGCGCGTTGATGCGGATTGTGTCTTGCAAACCAACTCCTCATGTCAGTTTCTGCGAAACCGGTTCCGCATCAGCTAAACTGTACCATTCCGTTCTTCTGCTACAAAGAGAGAGCTTCTTCTGCCTTGCCGCTCTCTTCTTGGGTAAACGCACGTCGGGCTATCCTCTCAGGCCCTTTTGTCAATGACTGCTCCCCTTGCAATCCTCCTATGAGGCGACTCACAGGAACACTAAAGCATCATTGCTGCTAATATACATACCTGCGTGGGCCTGTCAAGTGTTTTTATTAGTTTTTTTACCCTGATGACATGCCTCATCTCTCGTTAAACCACTGTTGGAACATTGCTCACTTCAGGCTAACGATTTTTTGGATCGCTCTCCGGGAAATCCATTTCTCGCACGGACCTGCCGGTTCTCTTTTTTTCTCTTCAGCCAGATGCTAAACACTGTCAGCTTAATGATCCCGGGACGATTCTACAGAAGAGTATTCCCGCAATACGCTGTTATCAGGCAGGGGTTGCTCAAAACTGATTGAAACGGAATGTCGATGCGTCAGACCGAGGTGCCCGCGATTAACCGCTTTGGATTGAATAAGTTAGCGATCCTTGGCTTTTCGAAGCATCGGTTTTGCATCCGGTGGCCCTCGTTTTTCCCGGACAATACCGGATTATTACAGACTAATACGGACAATTAGGATTCTGGCTAGCTTCAGAAGGTAAAAGGAAGTGGATCGATTTGTGCGAAGCTAGGACTACGCCCTGACCAGCACTACCCCCCCACCCTATCCCCCGGAGAGAACCTGTTATGCCACTCCTTGACATCCGACCCAGCTAGGTGGATATACAGCTGGGTAGTACTCTGAGTCGTATGTCCCAGGATCTTCTGAAGGATGGCAGAGGAACCACCAGACTTTATCCAGAAGGTTCCAGCGGAGTGGCGGAGGAGGTGGGGGGACAGCTTGATTCCAGCTTTCTTCCCTATCCTCTCGAGGATCCGTTCTACCCCTTTCATAGGCAGCGGTTGACCGTCCGCCTTGCAGATCAGATACTCCCCTTGAATGCGAGATCTGTACTTCGCCTTGAAATAGTGTATGGTCTTGATGGTTTGAGCTCCCAGCGGGATACACCTCTCCTTCCGACCTTTCCCATACACCTTGATCATTCCAGCCTTAAGGTCTACATCCGAAGTCTTGAGCTTCATCAACTCTCCCAAGCGAACCATAGTGTCCCAGAAGAGGAGAAGCATGACGTAGTTCCGATATCCAGTGAATGTCCTCCTGTTGGGAACACGCAGTACCTGTTGCATCTCTTCCACAGTGATTATCCTGGGAAGTCTTCTCTCTGCTCTAATCAGCTTGATCCTCGCCATGGGATTTCCATTGCCCAAGAAGTTCTCTCTCTCCAGGTAGTTGAAGAAGAGCCTGAGAACCCTGATTCTTCCATTTACAGTGTAGTCGGAGACCCTTCCCTTCATGGAGAGGATGTATGACTGAATGGATGGCGTATCCACCTTCTCGAACTCTATGCCCTTCGACTCTAAGAATCGATGGAAGTTACGCAACCTCTCGCCATATACGTCTATGGTCTTTGGTGCAAGGTTCTTCACCTTACAATCGAAGTAGAAGCTTTCGAGACAGCTCTTCAGAGGTGAGTCATGCAAGGAGTCAATCAGCGCATTTAGGTAATCAGTGGAACTTTTGCCCATTTCGACCACCCTTTTTTCAAAGAATTTCTTGACATAAGGCGTAGGAGGGCATATAATTGTGTGAAGCGCCTTTAGCTCAGCTAGGTAGAGCAACTGACTCTTAATCAGTGGGTCGGGGGTTCGATTCCCTCAAGGCGCATATTTTTCAAAAGCCAACCCGAACGGGTTGGCTTTTTTTGTCCCTTGAGGCGCACGGAGTTAAAATACAGATTATTCTTCCGTCACGAGAGCATCTTAGCCTGCCTCGTAGATTTCGGCATGAGTTTCTCAGGCTTATTCATCAACTCAAGAAGCTGTCTTGCCATATCCTTAATCTCCGCGTCAGGATTCTTCCCAAGGGTGGATGGATTAACCGTTATCTTATGCTTTGGAACGCTGAGGCGGTAGGAGCCAAGCCGGTTGTTCTCTATCATGGATTGACCGGGGTCTAGGCTGGGCTTTATCTGCTTTCTCAACCTGTACACGTATCTGGTCTGATTGTCTCCCGGCTCGAGATCGTCTTTGTGTATCCACCCGTCCTCGGTCTTGAAAGCCGCCCAGACTAACTTCACCAGATACTTGAAGCTCTTGGCGGGAAGGATCGTCTTTCTTCCGTTTACCAGAATCAGGAACTTATCCTTTACTGGGCTTCCGTCGATCACCAGGCTCATCTCTTCTGTTCTTGCACCTTTGCTCTTACCTGCAAGGGTCTCCCTCTTTCTTGAAGGTTTCGGTCTTTGTTCTACTGCCTCCTTCAATCTCCGGGCCACTCTTTCGGGAATCATCCGCTCAAGTTCTTCGAGCTTTGCATCTTTGATTCTCGTAGGACTAGCAAACCCTTCCCTAACCATCCTCCAGACGTAGTCTCTTCCCAGACCAGACACTCTCAAACGTGCCAATTTAATTCCCGCATCATCCACTCCAAAATCCACCTGCAGGGAAAGCCGCCTCAGGAAGTGGACCAGCTTTCTGTCTGAATTCAGGATTCTTGCCATTCCGCAGGCAGCATCCAAAAGCCAGCTTGCCCTTTTTGCTATCTGCTCGATCTGCCCGGAACGGCAAGAGTATTTCTGTTCTAGATCAAGAGTTGAGACCGGGGTCATCCAGTCACAGAGGAGGAGGCATATTTTCACCAGCCGGTTTTCTCTTGATGAAAAGCCTGCATTCTTCTCCAAAAACAATCTGATCTGTTCGTCAGCGGGCGAGGTGTCTCTGTATCTCCCCTGAAGTGCTCTCTCATACACCCGGTTCTGCTCTTCCCAGTATCCTAAGTTTATGTAAACCTCCTCACCGTCCTTTGTGTTCAGAACGGAAGAGAACCAACTGAAGGAGTCCAGATCAGGCACTGCCTCCAACTTCTTCTTGATGCAAAGTCCGGTCTCAGTGGAGATTCCCTTGAACGCGCACAGCCGGCCCAGCCGGGAGGGAGACAGGCTTCGTCTGTTTTCGATAAGAACATTCTCAGCGAGCAACTGCTTCAGCTTATCCTCGATCTGGCCTTCAACCTGCAGGATCGATTCGGTGTCGAAACTAGATCTCAGGACGTCTTTAAGCTGAGACGGAGTCCTTCCCACACCTGATGCCACCAGATCGAGGACAACGTCTCCCAACTCCTTCTTGAGAAGCTGGGAGCTAAGCTTCTCCTCCTCCCCTTCGACGTATCCTTCCCACAAGGCATCGAATTGAAAGTCGTTCTGGGCAATGATGATGGATCTCCCAAAGTCCTTCTGCAGGCCAAACCGACCCGCCCTTCCGGACATGTTCTCGTACTCGCTCCAAGTTATAGGCAGCATGACCGGTTTGCCGGAATATTCCCCCTTCTCGAACTTCTGCGTCTCGATGAACACCGTCTTCGCAGGAAGATTTATCCCCAGGGCAAGAGTGGTGGTAGAAAAGATCACCCTGATTTCTCCCTGAAGATAGAAACGTTCTACCACCCTCCTCTCGCCTGAGGTTAGATCCGCGTTGTGAAATGCTATTCCCTTCTGCAGACACAAATCGAGCCTCTCCTTCAACGTGGTATTCTCCAGCTCTGATAAGGCTTCGATTGCACCCGAACTTGAAGGCAGGTTCACTCTTTCCGAGAAGAGAAAGGCGCCTTTTTCACAATCGGCCCTGCTTTTCAGAAATATCAAAACCTGCTCTCCATCTTCAAGCAGTTTCTCCAAGTTCGCGAAGAGGATTTCGTGCGACTGCTCTGATTCCAGGGCCACCAGTTCGTCAGTCCCCTCTTCACCGGAGTTGTACTTCCTGAAATGGAATTTCCCATCAAGTAGTACCCCCTGCAAAAGCTCCACCGGCCTGGATTTATCGAAAAGAAGCCGGCAGCCGAGCCAGGACGATAGTTGATCCACCTCCCTTAAGACCGCGGACAAGCCCAGAATCTGCGGGGAGTATTTTGAGCTTCTGATCTTTGTCAGGGCCAGTTCCAGAACCGGTCCGCGACTCGGATCAGCGATCATCTGCAGCTCATCCACCACCAGGAGACTGATCAGCTTCAGGACGTCCATGTTCTTGATCAGAAGCTGGTTGAACTTCTCATAGATCATGATGGCCAGATCGAAACTTCCTTTCTCGATTGACCTGTCATGCTCCTGCCGGTCGCGGGTGGAGATGACAACCTTTATGCCTAACTCAGAGTACTTATGGCAAAAGTCGGAGTATTTCTCCTCGGCGATGGCCTTCAGGGGAACAAGAAAGACAACTTTCTTTCTCTTGAACAGACTTGCCGCCGCTGCCATTTCACCGCAGAAGGTCTTGCCTGACGAAGTGGGTGCGGAGATGATTAAGCTTGCCCCGTTCAAAAGATTGTGCTTGGTCACAGCAATAGCTTGCAACGGGAGAAGATTCTCCCCCTGGCTTTTTCTCCAACTCTCGATAACCGTATGCGGAATACCGTAACGTAAAAGCTTCTCCACCTTCATTTTTAGCCTCCCGCCTTTGTCGGTTCATGGTTCATAGTTCATGGTTCATGGTAGAGGCACGCGCTGGGAACTATGAGTGGTGAACCGTTAGTTGTTTAAGAAACTCCGACGACAACATACTGCACATTTGTGCCGTTGTCAAGGAAAAAATGAACTTTTTTTCCGGGCCATTTTTCTATGGTT
>CBDUQU010000017.1:0-30200 GCA_965369445.1 uncultured bacterium
CGAAGCGACGTCTTCTCCAGAATCATTCCTCCCATCCCAAAGCACAGATTTATAACCCGAGGGCAAATGTTTCGAAGCCAAGGTCCTTACCTTTCTTCCCAACATATCATAAATGCTCAGGCTGACAAAACCCGACCTCGCCAGAGTGAATTCTATTTTCGTGGCTTGATTAAAGGGGTTCGGGGAGTTTTGAAGAAGAGTAAATTCAGAGGGTTTTTCTCTGCCTCCAGTCTCGTCCTTCACGTCGGTGTCACATTCAACCTGAGCGCAGGTGGTTTCATCGCGCATGTATGTGCCACCGTCAGCTTCACATTGTGCCTGGTATTGATCGTTAGCGCAGGAACCGTCAGGATAGCAGCAGGCGCCTTGAGCTTGAGGGTCACATTCGACCTGAGCGCAGCTGGTTTGATCGCCCATATACGTGCCACCGTCAGCTTCACATTGTGCCTGGTATTGATTGTCAGCGCAAGAACCGTCAGGATAGCAGCAGGCGCCTTGAGCTTGAGGGACACATTCGACCCCAGCGCAACTGGTTCCATCACCCTGGTATACGCCACCCTGACTTCCACAGTCTGCCGAATCTAGAAAATCAACGCAAGAACCGTCGGGATAGCAGCAGGCGCCTTGAGGTATTGACCGCACCTCCGTCGGGGCAAGACCGCCCTGGACCAAGGCCAATATCACCACAAACGGTAAAACGGAAAGCCATTTACTCATCTTGCACCTCCAAAATTAAGTTTCCCTGGATTTTCGATGATGCTTAACAATAGAGTTTCCAGAATGCACCTCCCGCTTTTCGTTCCCGGGAAGAGCAAAAAGGGGAAAAGCTCTTCGGCATCAATCAACCCTATTCAATCGTAGAATACAGAAACACCACTCTTTGTCAAGAGATTCTTAAACTCTCGCCCAACTTTGCCTCATCCTTTCCTCCGAGAAATCCAGTTTTCCCGCCCTTCGTTGGTAACGGACGCCCCCGTCCGTTACCAAGCGCATTTCCGTCCGGGGGTACATTGCATCTGCAATCGTGAGCTGAAGGGAGACTGACTCGGTCCGATCATTATGACAGGGGCCTCCAAACGGGCTATTTTTCAAAAATTTCTCAATTTTCCTCATGCTTCGGATGTATATTACTATTGACCACTTAGGAGGAAAACATGGCAGAGAAACAGGATTTGGAAGCAGTAGAGAAGCTGAATGAAGCACGAAATAAGATAAAGAACGAAATCAAGAAGGTAATCGTGGGGCAGGAGAGGGTCATCGACGAGCTTCTAGTTGCGCTTTTGTCCAACGGTCATTGTCTGTTGATCGGGGTGCCGGGACTGGCCAAGACCCTGATGATCTCAACCATCTCGCGAATCCTGGAACTGAAATTCAATCGAATCCAGTTCACTCCCGATTTGATGCCCTCGGATATCACCGGCACGGAGATCATCGAGGAGAATGTCTCCACCGGCCAGAGGACCTTCAAGTTCGTCAGAGGGCCGGTTTTCTCCAACATCGTGCTGGCGGATGAAATCAACCGCACCCCACCCAAGACCCAGGCAGCGCTTCTCCAGGCGATGCAGGAACATGAGGTCACCGCAGGAGGCGAGACCTATAAGCTGGCCGAGCCCTTCTTCGTATTGGCCACCCAGAATCCCATCGAGTTGGAGGGAACCTACCCGCTTCCGGAAGCTCAACTGGATCGTTTCATGTTCAACATCTACGTGGACTACCCGTCGGAGGAGGAGGAGAACACCATCGTCAAGTCGACCACCAGCGCCTACGATTGGGAGTTAGATAAGGTGATGGGAGCAGACGAGATAATAAGGCTGCAAAAGCTTGCTCGCCGGGTTCCGGTATCAGATCACGTAGTAAACTATGCGGTCAGGCTGGCCCGCAGCACCAGGCCGGGTGGGAACAACTCACTTCCCTACATCAAAAACTGGGTCACCTGGGGCGCCGGGCCGCGGGCCTCTCAATACATGATCCTGGGAGCCAAGACCAAAGCCATCTTAGATGGCAGGTATACTCCCTCCACGGAGGACGTCAGGGCGGCGGCAAAGCCGGTTTTAAGACATCGGATCGTGACCTCCTTCAACGCCGAGGCGGACGGCGTGGGGACCATGGAGATCATCGAAAAGCTGCTGCAGGACGTGAAGGAAGAATAGTTATCGAGGCTCGTTTGGCGGTGGCGAAGCCCAGACGGGCAGGCAGACGCCCCGGCATACGCCCCCGTCCGGGCGTCCGTGCTCGTTTCGAGACTTGAAGGTCGATGATCAAGGTTCGAAGAACCCTCTTCCGATATGTCTCACGGATTGAAAGGCAAATCTCAAATAACGAGGTTCTTATGAGGTGGGGAGATTTTCTAAAGAGTTCTTTGGCTCTTTTTTTGATCTTTGGGCTTTTGAGTTGCGCCAACAAAGAGAAAGAGGCAGAGAAACACTTCAGACAAGGTTTTACATATCAGAATCAAGGCGACTTAGATAAGGCCTTAGAAGAATATGAGAAAGCAGTCCAGCTTAATCCCGGTAATACCAGGGCTTACACAAATGCCGGGGCGATTCATCTGAGGAGAGAGGAATACGATCGGGCCATCCAGCAGTTCAAAAAGGTGATTGAGCTAAGCCAGTGGGATACCAAAGCTCACTATAACTTGGGTTATGCTTATCTCAAGAAGGGGGAGGTGGAAAAGGCACAGAAAGAAGTGGAATTCTTAAAAAGCCTCCGATCTGAACTGGGGGATGCTCTGGAGAGGAAAATAGAGGAGAGGTAACTGACGACCAGGGCTGGAAGCCCTGGCTACGCGTTGCTCGGGAGTTCGTCAGCGGCGCACAGGCAAGCCTTCTAGGCCTGCGAGCCTCTCAAGAGTGTGCAAAGAGCGCGTAGGCCCAAATGGGGCAGCCAAGGCATGAAACCTCGGCTACGCGTTTGTGAAAGGTATGTTAATAGAATGCCAGAGGATTACCGGAGATTCTTAAAGCCGGACGTGGTCTCCAAGCTGTCGGGGATGGAGATCAAGGCCAGATTGGTGGTAGAGGGGTTCATCGCCGGTTTGCACAAAAGCCCCTATCACGGCTTCTCGGTGGAGTTCGCCGAGCACAGGCAATACATGCCCGGTGATCCCTTGAAGAACGTCGACTGGAAGGTCTATGCCAAGACCGATCGGTTCTTCATAAAGGAGTTCGAGGAGGAAACCAACCTGAAGGCCTACCTCCTTCTGGACACCTCGGGTTCCATGGGTTATGGCTCCAACAGTGTAAACAAGCTGGAATACAGCTGCTACTTATCCGCAGCCCTCTCTTATCTGATGTTGAAACAGCGGGATTCGGTGGGGCTGGTCCTCTTCGATCAGAACATAAGAAAGTACATTCCTCCCAAGTCTGCCCTGAGAAGTCATCTGCACGTGATCTTACAGGAACTGGATAAGCTAACAGCCTCCCAGACCACCAACATCAGCACAGCCTTACACCAGATGGCGGAGAGGATAAAAAGACGCGGGCTGATAATTTTGATCTCCGATCTGTTTGACGATCCCGGTAAGGTGATAGCCGGTCTGAAGCACTTCCGTCACAAAAAACATGAGGTGATCGTCTTTCACGTGCTGGACCCGAAGGAGCGCACCTTCGCCTTCCCGGAGTTAGCCGTTTTCAAGGATCTGGAGACGGGTGAGGAGCTGATGACCTCCCCCTGGCAGATAAGAAAGGAATATACCGAAAGATTCAAAGCCTTAGTCGACAGGTATACCCTCGAGTGCCGGGAAAGCTTGATCGATTACGTGCTTCTCGATACATCTATTCCCTTTGACTATGCTCTGTTTTCCTATTTGAGCAAAAGGCAAAGGTTGTGGTAGGTCAAGGGATGAAACGGTCAACGGATTAAGCGGATTAAATGGTCAACGGATTAAACGGATGGAGCGGATGAGAGTTGACCAGATAGGTGGGGTTGCTTATTACCTTTAGATAGTGGAAGAAGTGGCAAAGCTTATGACGAGAAAGCTGTTGATCGGTGCTCATATGTCTATATCAGGCGGAGTTTTCAACTCATTCCTGCGTGGAGAGGAAGTGGGCTGTGCCACAATCCAGATTTTCACCAAGAACAACAATCAGTGGAAGGCAAAGGAGTTCACCTCCGAAGATGTGAAGAAGTTCCGGGAAAGCCAGAAGAGGACGGGGATATCTCCTGTGGTTGGCCACAACGCGTATCTGATAAACTTAGCTTCCCCAAAAGAGGACGTTTATAAACTCTCCATGGAGGCGATGCTGATCGAGTTGAACCGTGCCGAGCTTCTCGGGCTGCCGTACCTGGTGATGCATCCGGGTGCGCATCTGGAGAGCGGAGAAAAGGAGGGGATAAGAAAGATCGCCCGGTCCATAGACACACTCCATCAGAAAACCAAAGGATTCAGGGTGAAAATCTGTCTGGAGATGACTGCCGGTCAGGGAAGCGCCATCGGATACCGCTTTGAGCACATGGCTGAGATAATCGACGAGGTCCAGGAGAGCGAAAGACTTGGAGTTTGCTACGATACCTGTCACACCTTTGCCGCCGGATACGATATTCGCACCGAGAGAACCTATGAGGCGACCTTCAAGGAATTCAACAAGATCATCGATCTTTCCCGGCTTAAGGTTATTCATCTAAACGATTCGTTGAAAGATCTGGGCTCCCGGGTGGACCGGCATCAGCACATCGGAGAGGGAAAGATCGGGCTGGAAGGATTTCGTTTGCTTATGAACGATAAAAGGTGGGAAAAGATTCCCAAGATTCTTGAGACTCCCAAAGAGGGAGGAACGGCAAAAGATATCGAGAATCTAAAGGTACTTCGCAGCTTGGTCAAATGACGTAAGCATGCTCGAAGTTACCAGAATGGCAGCCGCTGGATTGTTCACCTGAGAATCATGAAGGGCAGGTTTCAATTCGATTTTGCGGGTTTTCCCTAACGGCAAGAAACTCTTGAGGTGAAAATGAAAAAAGCGCATTTCACGATTGCATTGATCTTCTTAATTCTTCTTTTCGCGGCCGGTCTGAGGTCCGTGTATGGTGCGTCCGGAGTGCTTCTTAAGATCAGGGTAGAGGAGGGGGCATCGGGAGACATCGGGAGTTTCGAGCTAATAGACGAAAGAGAGATAAAGCTTCTGAACGGGGTGGAGACAGCTTCTTTTCAGGCTAATTTTACCCTCTCAGCAATTCCCACTGTGCTGGGCGATGGAAACGTTATGCTCGACTTAAATCTTGTCACTCTACCTCCCCGGCCCCAGACCATTTTCACGGAAGTTCTGGCCAAGGACAAAGAGATGTTCCTTTTGGGTGAGGTTGAGGTCAAGGAGGGGAGATCCTTCAAAGTCTTTCTGACCCCCAGGATAACCGACGTACCCGAACCGGGTTGCCGCCTGGATACGCGGGACAAGGAAGCCGAAGACTGGGATGAGCTTCCCAGCTCTCATTTCTTCTTCCGCTACATTCTCAATTCTCTGGCTGACCTGCACTGGAGGAGGATCAAGGGTCAAGGCGAGTCCGAGTATAGACGCTTTCGGGGGGTCTTCGGATTTACCCAACCGGCCATGGACAGGATGGAGTATTTTCTTTTGCCATGCCGGGCCAGCGAGATCGTTTGGGACGACCGATTCGATATCGGACTTGATCCGGTGAAGAACAAAGTCTACGTCGTTTATAATCTCTTTGAAAGAAGCATAGATTCCCCAGGTGTGGGATTCCTTATGTTCTACCGGCTGTGGGGATACGCCCCACCCATGCTGGCTGAGGGAATAGGGAACTATTTCTCCCTTTCCCATCACTTCACCAAAAAGATAATTGCCAGTGGAAGAAGGGTTCCTCTGCGCGAGCTGACGATAACCAGAAACTACAAAAGACAGCCAGAAGACGTGGCCTTCTGGGAATCCTCTTCGTTTGCGAGGTTCCTGGTGAAGACCTACAATCTGGACAGATTCAGACTCCTGTACAAGAAGGCCACCGATCTCACCCTGGAGCAGACCATCGAGGAAGTGTACCAAAAAGACTTAGCTGCTCTGGAGGAGGAATGGCTCATCTTTCTGGAAGGATACCGCGACACCATCACCGATTTGTACCACGTGGCTGAAATGAAGATGAATAACCGTCATCATGATGAAGCCATTGAAGTTTACCAGGACATGTTAAGTCTGTACGGCAGGGATGTGGGAATACTCCGCAGTCTGGCGTACGTGCACTATCTCCGCGGAGACTATGATTCGTCAGAAAAGCTCTATGGGGAGGTGCTCGATAGAGATACTCTGAATCTGGAGTATCTCCACACTCTGGGAAATATCAAACGCTTGAAAGGCGAATACGAAAGGGCAAAATCTTACTACCACAAGGTAATCTCATTGGATTCTACCTATGTGGATTCTTACATCGAGTTAGCCCAACTGGAGATGGTCCAGGAAGATTTTCTCCTTGCCAAAGAGCACTTTGAGCAGGCTGAAGGTCTTAGCCCCAAAACTCAGGCCAAGATCGATATCTATTCCGGTCTGGGAACCATTCATCATAAGTTGGGGGAAGCTGAACAGGCTCATAAAACCTTTGAAAGAGCATTGCTTTTTGCCAAAGCCTTTGTTCACGAGTTCTCCGACAGGCCTATTCCTTACCTTATGTTAGGCGAGTCTTTTTTCAACGTTGGCAAGATAGATTCCGCGGTCAACTTTCTTGAGATATCGGAGTTTATGGAAGACAGGCCTGTGTACCGGGGCAGGGTGCTTTTGGCTTTGGGCAAGGCGTATCAGGAAAGGGGAGACGTATCCAGGGCCAGACGCTCCTTGCAGGAGGCACTCGGCCTCCCTTGTGGTTTCGAAGAAAGAAAACAAGCCAGGAAGCTTTTGAAGTCCATGTGAACGGCCAGGTCAGAATGGAGGATTAGACCAGAAAATCAGTGGGTCCGAAATGTCCGTACGGACTTTCGGACGAAGTAATGAGTCGGATAGTCCCGCCGGAGGCCGGACATATCCGACTTACTTCCTATCGGGCAAGAAACGACGACCTCCCCCCTTTGTTCCCCCTCTCTCCCGCCTTTGGCGGGATCTTCGACATGATACGGAGAGGAGGCGATAGGGGATGAGGTGAGACCATCGTTCGCTTATGTTCAATTTCCTTAATCCCATCATACTTTTTGCGGCAGGGGCAGCTGTCCTTATTCCCCTCCTGATTCACATATTCAACCGGCAGAAGGTGAAAGAAATTCTGTTCAGCTCCCTTCTGTTCTTAAGGTCTCTGGAGAAAACCCGAATGAGGAGGGTGAAGATTAAGGAGTATCTCCTGCTCATCATCAGAACTCTGATCATCCTGCTGGTGGTGGCTGCATTTGCCCGTCCCGCCATCAGAGGCGGCTTTGCCACCAGGATGGGAGCACATGCGAAAACCTCCGTGATGATACTTCTGGATAATTCCTACAGCATGAGTTATGAGACTAAGGACGGATCGCTTTTTGATCTGGCGAAAAGAAAAGCAAAGAGGATACTGGGGCAGCTCAAGGAGGGAGATGAAGCCAGCCTGATCTTATTTAGCTCGCAGCCAATGTCCGTCAACTCCCAACCTACCCGTGATTTCCGGAACCTGGTGGGCTATCTGGACGAAGAAGCGCGACTCTCCGCCGAAAAGACAGACGTCGGCGCAGCTCTGGCGAGTGCTTATGGCATCTTGAAAGAATCCAAGAATTTAAACCAGGAGATTTATCTGGTCACCGATATGGACAAATCCGGCTGGTCCGGTGTCAATCCCGCTTCTCTTTCTTCCCCAAGCCAGAAGGAAAAGCTCTATTTGGTGGACGTTTCTCCTCCGGAAAAACAGAATTTGTGCATAGAGGAGATAGATTTCGGCAATCAGTTGATAGAGAGGGGAAAGCCTTTTGAGATTACCGCCAGGATCGCCAACTTCACTTCCCACCCGGCGCGTGATCTTCTGGTAGGACTGTATCTGGACGGGAAGCGGGTGAGCCAGACCGACGTTGACATTGAGAAAGACGGCAAGGCGACGGTGAAGCTCATGCCGACCGTTGAGGAGCCGGGGATTCATACTGGATTCTTCGAGCTTGGTGACGATGATCTGCTGATAGACAACCGTAGATATTTCACCTTTAAGATTCCGGAAAAGATAGACGTGCTCCTGGTGGGCGAAAGGCCGAGGGATACCCATCACTTGGGCCTGGCCTTGAATCCGCTGAATGCGAAGGACGTCAACAAGGAGATCACGCAATTAAGTAAGACTGCTCTCGCCTCGGTCGATTTCACCAAATACCAGGTGGTCATTCTCTCGAACCTCTCACGGCTGAGCGACGTCCAACTCACCAACCTGGAGAGTTTCGTCAGGAAGGGTGGAGGGGTGTTTTTCGTCCTGGGTGACGATATAGATCCCGAGTTTTACTCCGGGCAACTGATTAAGAGATTCTTCGGGCTTAACGTGCAGGGCGCCCTCACGCCCATCAAAAGCGTCAGTGGTTTTTTCAGTTTTGAGAACGTCGATCTAAGTCATCCCATTTTTCAGATATATCGGGGAGTGGAAAAGGAGAAACTTCCCGTCATCAAGTTCTCCTCCATCTTCGAGCTGCCTGAAAGTGGGGAAGCAAAAAGCCTGATTCGCTTCAATGTGGGAAAACCGGCACTTCTGGAACGAAGCTTAGGAGCGGGCAAGGCGCTGCTTCTGGCTGCATCCCTGGATGAAAGCCAGGGTGATCTGGTGGTGCATCCATTCTTCGTTCCGATGATAAACCGGGCGGTGGAGTATCTTGCCTCTGATCTCTCCAGACTGGATGAGGATATTCTGGTGAGCTCAAAGGTGACCAGGGAACTCAGCGCCGATCTGGCCGGAAAGGGAGTGGAGCTGTTCACTCCGGAGATGAAAAGAATCGCTCTGCAACCGTCATTTCAGACTGATAAGCTGATCTTGAAAATAGACCAGACTTACTTGCCTGGCATATACGATGTACGCCTATCGATCTCCTCTTCAACCAGGGGGCAGGCGGTGGATCGATTTGCGGTGAACATCGATCCCAAAGATTCCGATCCGGAAAAGATAGAGATATCGGAGGTCGAGAAGCGCCTGGAGGGCTTCCCCCTCTTCTACATCCGACCTCAGGACGATATGGAGCAGTCCATTCTGCAGTCCCGCTTCGGCAAGGAACTGTGGAAGACGTTGTTGTGGATGGCCGCCGCTCTTTTAGCCGTGGAGATGTTTCTGGCCAGGAGCAGAAGGAAAGACACAGTCTCCGAAGAAAAGAGTTAGAGCTTTCCCCCGTTGGTCACCAATGAAGAGGACAAGGGAGCCACTGGAGTGTCCCCGCCTCTGGCGGGAACCTTAGGTCTGCCCAAAGTCATACGACCTATAGGGGCAGACGCTCCCCGAGGGCTACAGTCTTGAATTTAGGCTAGGCAAATGGGGTTTGGAGTGTTCGGCTTCAGCCGGACCTGAAGTCTGCCTGAAGTCATACGACCCGTAGGGGCAGACACTCCAGGTCGAGTTGCCTTCCGCTGATGTTCCTCAACAACGGTATTGACTGAATTGCCTGTGCGTGTTATTCTATCAGCACGCGCCTTTATTTTTTAGCGCTCAAGCAAGGTGAAGCAAAGATGACTCTGGTAAGCTTGAAGAACATCTCAAAGTCCTACGGAGCGGATTTGGTCTTGGACCACATCTCCTGGCAGATCGAGGAAGGGAGAAAGATCGGGCTGTTAGGATCGAATGGGGCAGGGAAGACCACTCTGTTTCGAACCATCACGGGTGAGCTGGAGCCGGATAGGGGAGAGGTTGTCAGGAGCAAACACCTAAGACTGGCTTTCTTGCGCCAGGAATATCAACTGGAGGATAATCTCACCCTGTTTGATGAGATGCTCAAACCTTTCTTCGAACTTCTGAAACTCCACGATGAGCTGCGAAGTTTAGAGACAGAAATGTCCTCAGCGAAAGATCCGAGAAAGCTGTTAGACCGTTACGGGAAATTGCAGCTCGAATACGAGAACAAGGGTGGCTACAGCTACGAGAACAGGATCGAGATAGTCCTTTACGGCCTGGGCTTCAGGAAGGAGGATTTCGACAAAAGCGTCAATATCTTGAGCGGTGGGGAGAAGAACCGAGCCGCCTTAGCATCCGTCCTTCTGTCCGAGCCAAATCTTCTTCTGTTAGACGAGCCTACCAATCATTTGGACATCGAGGGGACGGAATGGTTAGAGCAGTATCTGGGGGAGTTCCCCGGAACCGTGGTCCTGGTGTCGCACGATCGTTACTTCTTAGATCGGGTCATTCGTGAGGTGACGGAGCTTGAGGATAACAAGATCACAAGATATGTGGGCAATTTCTCATCTTACGTGATTCAAAAAGCGCAGAGGTTGGACAAAGGTCTGAAAGAATATGAGGCTCAGCGGGAGTACATCAGCCGCACCGAGGACTTCATCCGCAGAAACATAGCCGGACAGAAGACCAAGCAGGCACAGTCCCGGCGAAAGACACTCGAGAAACTCGAACGGTTGGAAAAACCGAAGACCAAATCGAAGAAGATGAAGATATCCTTTTCTCCCACCAAGCGGACGTCGAGGGCACTCGTCTGGACGGAGAACCTGGGCAAAGCATTCAACGGAAAAGCGCTGTTTGGGAATGCCAACTTTTCAATCGAACGATACGATCGGGTTGGCTTGATCGGTCCCAACGGCTGCGGGAAAACCACCTTTCTGAAAATCCTTATGGGAAATGAGACCGCTTCGTCCGGAGAGTTCAATGCCGGCTCGAATCTGGACGTCGGCTACTACGATCAAGAACACGAGGGTCTGGATATGGACAGCTCGGTCATAGAGGAAATCTGGAAGGCGAACCCCCGCATGCTGCTGGCAGACCTGCGGAGTTTTCTGGCCAGGTTCCTATTCTCCGGCGACGACGTTTTTCGAAAGGTCAAAAGCTTCAGCGGGGGAGAGCAGAGCCGGGTGGTTCTGGCAAAGCTGATCCTCTCCAAACCCAATTTTCTTATCTTAGACGAGCCGACCAATCATCTGGACATCGCTTCAAGGGAAGTCTTGGAAAATGCTTTAGCAGAATTCGGCGGGACGCTTCTCGTGGTTTCGCACGACCGCTATTTTCTTAATAAGATCGTAAGCAGAATCTATGCTTTTGAAAACGGCAGCCTGAAAGAGTACCTGGGCAACTACTCCCATTACGAGGAAAAGAAAAAAGAGCAGAGAGAGAAAAAAAAGAGGGAGTTGGAGTTAGCGAAAAAGGAGAGAAAAAAGCGATCTGTAGCTAAGAAGACAAAGCCCAAAATCAAGAAAAGAAGTCTGTTTCAGATTGAAAAGGAAATCACCGAGTTAGAGCAGAAGGTCGAGGAGATAGACTACCTGGTGGCGACTGAGGAGGTTTATACCGATTGGCAGAGGCTCATAGAGTTGAATCAAGAGAAGGAAGAGTTATCTAAAAAGCTCGAAAGGCTTTACGCCGAATGGGAAGATTCTTCAGAGAGGTAGAAAGGAGAAACAAGGAGTATGAAAATGGAACCTAAAATTGTCACCAGGTCCACATTCACTGTCGCTGGCATGAAGTACCGCGGCAAGAATGAGAAGAACGAGATACCTCAATTGTGGGAGAAGTTCATGCCCAGGACTGCGCAAGTCAAACACAAGGTGAACCCGAATGTCTGTTACGGTGTGATGGACAACTACGATGAGAAGACCTGTGAGTTCGATTAACTTGCCGGATTCGAGGTTCAAGACACATCAGACGTCCCTAAAGGTATGGAAACCTGGGAGGTGCCGGAGCAGACTTACGTGGTCTTTCCCTGCAACCTGAAAGAGATCAAGCAGGCGTTTCGGCAGATCTACCACGAATGGCTGCCTCAATCCGGCTACCAGCGAGCCGGTGGCCCCGACTTCGAATTCTACGATGACAGCTTCAAGCCGGATCAGGGCAAGCTGGACCTGTACATCTACGTCCCGGTGAAGAAGGCATAGGAACTGACAAACTGGTAGGGCGGGTATCCTTGCCCGCTGGTTTTATACCTTGGACGGCATCGGTATTCCCTAATGCCAGTGCATCAAAGAGGGGCAGCCGCCTGCGGAAACGCAGATCATTCTGGGGTTAGGCCTGTTTCGGATATGCCCACGATGCGGCGGAGAGTCAAAAAATCGTTGACATGTCCTTGATTTTTCTTACATTTAAGGACAATTAGGGATGCCCTTGGCTTAAAGGTTGGGGAATGCTGAACAGAAACGTCCTGGTGCTGAATCAAAACTACGAGCCGCTCTCGATTTGCTCGGTGAAGAGAGCCGTGGTTTTAGTATTTCTGGGTAAGGCGCAGATCATCGAGAAGCATGACGGGTACAAAATTCGTTCTGTCTCCTTGGCAATTCCCATGCCCAGCGTGGTGAGGCTGGGCTTCTACATTCACGTTCCTCACAAGAGAGTTCTCCTTACCCGGAAGAATATAGTCAAGAGGGACGGGCACAGGTGCCAGTACTGCGGCGCAGATCATGGAGCCATGACCGTGGATCACGTGGTGCCCAAACTCTATGGCGGCAGGGACACCTGGGAGAACTTAGTCTGTGCGTGCATAAAATGTAACAACATTAAGGGTAACCGTGCACCGGACCAGGCGGGCCTTAAGCTTCTGCGTCAGCCCAAGCGGCCAACTCACATAACTTTTATTCAGCAATTCGTGGGAATCTCTGATCAGAGGTGGAAGCAATACCTGTTCCTGGATTGATTCAGGTCTACGGTGAAAGGTGAAAGCCAAAAGGCAAAAAGCAAAAGACAGAAGACAAGATAGCCCATGAAGGGGAAGGTTAAGAGTTTCGAAGATTTGGATGTTTATCAGAAGCTGTGTGAACTACACCTGGAGGTCAGCAAGCTCTCGCTGTCGTTTCCCAAGTTTGAACTTCATGAGTTGGGCTCTCAGATTCGGAGATCATCCTTGAACCTTAAACTTTGAACTTTAAACTTTAGAGGATAGTATGGCAAAAGAGGTGATCTTAAGCGGCATGCAGCCCACAGGAATGCTGCATCTGGGAAATTTAGAGGGCGCGCTGCGGCACTGGGCTCGACTGCAGAACGATTATGAGATGTACTGCTGCATAGTGGACTGGCATGCCTTAACTTCTGATTTTAACGACACGTCTGAACTGAAACAGAGTATCATCGACGTTGCCATCGATTATATCTCCGGAGGTCTGGATCCGGAGAAGTGCGCCATATTCGTTCAGTCACAGGTAAAGGAGCATGCGGAACTGCATCTCCTGTTTTCGATGATAATCCCCATACCCTGGCTGGAGAGGGTCCCGTCATACAAAGAGAAGAGCGTGGAATTGGGACTGGACAGTTACGGTTTTCTGGGCTATCCCTTGCTTCAGGCGGCTGATATTCTGATCTACAAGGCCAACTGGGTACCAGTGGGGAAAGACCAGCTTCCCCACATCGAGCTCACCCGCGAAATAGCAAGAAGATTCAATGGATTGTATGGCGAAGTCTTTCCCGAGCCTCAAGGCAAACTGAGCCAGTTTTCCGGAATTCTGGGCACGGATAATAGGAAGATGAGCAAGTCGTACAATAATCACATATGCATGGGAGAATCCGCAGAGTCGACCGCCAAGAAGATCTCGATAATGTACACCGACCCGACCAAGATACGTATGGGTGATCCGGGACATCCCGACCAGTGCCCGGTATATCTTCTGCACACGATCTACAATCCAGATCACAAGACCATTCACCGGCGATGTTCCAGTGGGGAATTGGGATGCGTGAAATGTAAGAAGATTTGCGCGGAGGCCACCAACAGTGCCCTGAGACCGATCCGCGAAAAGAGGGCCGAGTTGGAAAAAGACTTGCCTTACGTGCAGAAAGTGTTAGCTTCCGGAGCGGAGAGAGCCAGAGCCAAGGCGCAGAAGACTATGGAAGACGTAAGGAAGGCTATGAAGCTGATGTGACGTCCGTCATTGCGAGGAGCGGTAGCGACGAAGCAATCTCCGTTGCATCGGGACATTGTAAGCTCGATGCCCAAGCACTGAAAGTGTCGGGATAACGGAAACCCCCGCCCGTACGGGTGCCCGTCTGGGACAATTTCCTGACGCAACTCAAAACGGATAATAAATCTGTCTGGTTGGAATTTTGTGACAATAAATACAATGAGGAGTCAAAATGAGATTGCTAAGCTATAGAATTCTGCTCAGAAAAGAACCTGAGGGGGGTTATACGGTAATAGTTCCTTCCCTTCCCGGCTGTGTTACATATGGGGGCACAATAGAAGAAGCGATAAAGATGGCAAAGGAAGCTATTGAGTTATACATAGAGAGCTTAAAAGAGCATGGTGAAGAGATACCGACAGAGGAAGCAACTTTGGAATATACCCTAACGGTAGAGGCCCATGCCTAAACTCCCATCTCTTACTCCTCAGAAAGCCATCAAGGTACTTGAAAAGAATGGATTCGTACTTGATAGGATTAAAGGAAGCCATCATGTTTACTACCACTCGGAGACGAAAAGAAGAGTGGTTGTTCCTCTTCATAAAAGAGATTTACCAAAAGGGACGCTACTTGAAATCTTAAAACAAGCCGGTATAAGCAAGGAAGAGTTGAAAAAGATAATGGGGTGGCAGCGTCGGGATAAGAATATCGCGACGCAACTGTGAGGGACAATCTCGATTGTCTGAAGCTAACATGAATTATCAAAGACAAAAAGTACCAGCCGCCCTTGAGGAATTCTTTCGTTTACTCGAAAGTGTAGACTCTAAGAATACCTCCTTGAATGTTGAACAGTTGCAGACAAAATTCAACAGTCTCTTACAGTATTTCAAAGATGTTTATGCGGAGTGGTTTCCCAAAGCAAAGAAATGTAGCGATGAACACATTGCAGAGCAGTTATTTTCAAAAAAAATAAAAGCTGAGGATCTTAAGCGATGGACGAAATTCGAGCTACTGGCCCTCATGCAATCTTTCGAGAGAATTTTCTCAAACGCACGTGCTCACTGGAAGAAATCAGGTAATAGGATTCAGGTGCTGGATGAACTGCGGCTTCTGAAAGAGATGACTTTCGAAACGATTGTTTTTCTCGATTCCGCAAATTATCATATTAGGGGTACTTTTGCCGGTTATGAATGGGGCAAAAGAAATGTTATTCATTCGGCGGAGGCTTTTTCAGCTTCTCAAATGCTTCTACGGAGTCGGATATATGAAAGCAGTATGGGCGAATTTGCGGTTCGTCCGACTTCAATCTTCTTACTAAGGCAGGCAATCGAAATCCGTTTGAAAAACATTTTCGGAATAGATAGGATCACTGATGATCGCGGGAAAATTGAAAGAATACCAGGAAGTGTCTTCGTCGAATTAGTTAGGGGTAACGAAGATGCCGTTGATTTTCCTGTCAAAGCCTCCCTCCTGATGAAGATCTATAATTGGACTCAATACTATATTCACGGTGGATTTATTCCTTATATATGGGAAATCGAATGGGCGCATAATGTTTTGACTCCGTTATTCACACCCAGAACTTCCGAGACGGGCTGGAGTCTCTATGGCTCTGTCCAAATAAAGAAATCCTATTATGACGCTATTGAAGAGAAAATAAGAAAGCTGTTGACACCAAAAAACGACAGACGTATTATCATTCATCGTCTGTCCAGCCCGGAGTCAAGAATTATCGAATGAGAGCGAACTTACGCTCTGTTGTCCGGTTCTTTGTAGGGGCCCGATGCCCAAGCGTAGAAAGCGTCAGATAACAATATCCCGACGCAGCACAGGATGAAAATCAGAATGAATCACAGCCAGGAGGATTCAATTAGGCAGCATAAAGAGGTTCTCGGCCGCTGGTTAGATAGTTACGTCACAAGGCCGTTTTTTGAGACGATAGAAGAGGGGCTTGTTGAGCAGACCAGAGTCTCGAATGTGCTGGCCTGTTGCAAAGTGTTTGAGCGACTCGTACGGGAAGAGGGTTCAGATATCGACTTAGAATATCTGAAGTCCCTCCCCGAGACAGAATTGAGAAGACGGCTTCAGCTGCTCCATGAGTATGTCGAGCGCGAAGGTGAGTGCGAGGATGAACTGAGTATGGATGTCTCAAAAGCTCTGAAGGATGGCAGTACGCGCAAATACTTACTGCTGTATTTCCGCAGCCAAACCCACTGGATAGCAGCGTCCATCATGGCTACTGCCTATATCAGTTCTTTGATCTTGACTCGGAGCTTGTTTGAATTAGTGATCGGAATTGCAACGAGGAAGACAGGAACAATGGGAGCAAAACTGGATGCAATTGGGTTTCTTGATCTTGAAGAGAAAAAGGCGGTGAAGCGGACTTACGGGGAATTGTGTTCTTGGTCGCATCCCTACGGCAAATGGTTAAAAGAAGTGTGCCCGATCTTTGCGAGTCGACCAGGATACCATGCGGAGCTTTTTCGGTCTTGCATAGAGAAACTCGAAGCAGTCACAGATTTGATGCTCCTTGTAGCCATCGAGAAGTTCGCGGTAGACAAAGCACAGCTCCTGGGTGAAATGAGAAGAGAGAAAGTGGATCTGTCCCACTTTTCGTTTTTCTCGAAGAGGGTCTGAGCACTGACCGCGTCAGGATAACAATATCCCGACGCAACTGAGAAAGAACCGAGGGGGAGTATGGAATCGATTCAAACGCAAAGGCAGGAAGGTAGTACATCATACTCCGTTAAGCTGGAAGCTTTCGAGGGGCCGCTTGACCTTCTTCTCTTCCTGATAAAGAGAGATAAGGTAGACATCTACGATATTCCCATCGCTCGCATCACCAAGCAATATCTCGAATACATCGAGTTGATGGAAGAGTTGAACCTGGATGTTGCCGGCGAGTTTATCGTCATGGCGGCCACTTTGATGAGAATAAAGGTGCGGATGCTTCTGCCCAGGACCCAGGATGAGGAGGAAGAGGAGGACCCGCGCGAAGGGCTGGTCCTAGCGCTCTTAGAATATCGAAAGTTCAAGGAGGCCGCCCAGATTCTAAAAGCAAAAGGTGAAGAGCAATCCCGTTGGTTTCCCAGAACCGACGTCTCTTTCTTGGGTGAGCTTCCCGAGGACGAAGTTTTGGTCGAAGCTACGTTACACGATCTGATCTTCGCCTTTAAAAGGATTTTGGATACCCAGCCAAAGGAGACCTTCCACACCATAGATTATCCCAAAGTGGGCGTGGAAGAACGTATCGAACATGTCTTGAGCCGTCTAGCGCAGAAAGATGGACTTGTGTTCGCCGAGCTTTTCTCCGATACGCCCATCAAGCTGGTGATGGTGGTCACCTTCATGGCCATTCTGGAGCTGATTCGGCTGCAGAGGATTCATATCAGACAGACCAGACAATTCTCGGAAATCTGGGTGTACAGGAACGACAAGAGTTAGCCACTGGATTATTCTCCCCTAAATTTACCGTGTTCCGTATTATATACTTCTCATTTCTTTTATAACAAGTTTGATCTCAACTTTGCCCTACCGAATCCTCTTGACAAACTCCGAAAATCGGATAATTTTGGCCCGAAGTCAGGCGATGCCTGAAATGTAGGAAGTGGATTTCCTGAATTCAAACACACCTGATATTCGGAACAAGCGGTATGTCTTTTAGAGCGAAACAAAACACCGTATTGCGAAGATACTTTTTGGGTGGAATTTTAGCTATCGTTCCGCTCATCATAACCATTCTGGTACTGCGTTTTCTCTTCTTGAAAATTGATGGTCTTCTTTCACCATTTATAGCCGGGTAAGAAGCAAAGAAACACTATTAATAATGAGACCTAATGGAATAAGAGCGATAACCCAATCCTTGAATACTTAAGGAAAGGTAAAGAATGAGTTGGTACCAGCTTGACGTAAAAGAAACATTCCAGGAGTTGAGAACCTCTGAGGAAGGATTGACTGATGCGGAGGTTAAAGAACGTCTGGCCCAATTTGGACCGAACATATTTGCCCAGGAAGAGAAATTACGCAGACTGAAAATTCTTCTTCATCAGTTTCAGAGTCCACTGATTTATATCCTCATCGTTGCTGGCATTGTAACATTCCTTCTCCGTGAATACATAGACACCGGTGTCATTATGGCTGTGGTGATCCTTAATGCAATTATCGGGTACATCCAGGAATTCAAGGCAGAGGAGAGCATGAGGGCACTTAAAAAGATGGTCCTCCCAAAGGCAAGGGTGGTGAGAGAAGGCAAGGAGAAAGAGATAACCGGTGAGCAACTTGTTCCCGGTGACATTGTAGTAATGGCATCCGGTGGCAAGGTGCCGGCTGATCTTCGTCTGTTCAAGACCATTGAGTTGAAAATTGAAGAAGCCGCGCTGACTGGCGAATCGATCCCTGTCGAAAAGGCAACCTCTTCTATAAAAGAGGCTAATTTGACGCCTGGTGATCAGATAAATATGGCCTTTATGGGGACAATTGCTGTGAGCGGAAGAGGAAGGGGCGTTGTTGTGGAAACGGGACCCAGAACGGTCCTGGGCCAGATCGCAGAGCAAGTCAGAGAAGTATCAACGGCTAAGGCTCCGGTCCAGGACAAATTGGAGCGATTTGCCAAGCTTATAGGCATAGTTGTCATAGGATTTTCCAGCGCTGTCTTTGGAATAGGGATATGGATGGGTGCAAAGGTATCAGAAATGTTTATGGTGGCTGTAGCTACAGCTGTGTCAGCCATACCTGAAGGGCTCCCTATTGCTGTAACTGTTGCCATGGCTATTGGTGTGTCCAGGATGGCAAGACGCAATGCCATTGTCAGAAAATTGCCTGCTGTTGAGACCCTGGGAAGCACTACTATCATTTGCTCTGACAAGACAGGAACCTTGACCAAGAATGAGATGACTGTTAGGCTGATTTATGACGGACAGCACACATATGAGGTCACAGGGAGCGGATATGAACCAAAAGGGGAGATACTTCATGAGAAGTTGCCTGCTAAAACAAATGAGCTGAGGGATCTCCAATATGTCTCGCGGATAGGGCTTCTTTGTAATGAATCAAATATCTATCAGGAGGATGGTGAGTATAAGGTTGATGGAGATCCTACAGAAGGAGCCCTTATTGTTGCTGCGATGAAGACTGGCCTTAATCCGGTTGAAGAAAGGGAGAACTATCCAGAGATAGCGATTTTACCTTTTGAGTCCGAGCGGGGTTACATGGCAACCCTTCATAAGCACGCAGATAAGAAGTTTATCTTTGTGAAAGGTGCCCCTGAGAGGGTACTTGATATGTGTACCGATTGTCTGACTGATGCAGAGCTAAAGAGTAAAGAAATCTTAAATGTTTGCAAAAATTTTGCCCAAGAAGGTTTGAGAGTTCTGGCCATGGGTTTTAAAGAAGTTCTCCCCGACATGGAAGAACTTACATACCAGGATGTGGAATCGGGGATAATCTATGCAGGATTACAGGGCATGATGGACCCGCCAAGACCTGAGGCTATTGAGGCGATTGAAGGATGCAAGCAGGCAGGCATTAGAACCATTATGATAACCGGTGACCATGCCATCACTGCCGTGGCAATAGCAAAGACACTCAGAATAGGGGAGGGTGACCCTAACGTACTCACTGGTAAAGAGTTGGAAGCGATGAGCGAGGAAGAGCTGTTTCGGAGGGTTAAAGATGTATCGGTCTATGCAAGGGTTTCCCCGACGCACAAATTGATGATAACCCAGCAGTTATTAAAACATGGTGAGGTGGTAGCTGTAACAGGCGACGGCGTTAATGATGCTCCGGCCTTAAAGGCGGCCCAAATTGGTATAGCCATGGGTAAGACCGGTACTGATGTGGCTAAAGAAGCATCGGATATGGTCCTCGCAGATGACAACTTTGCCACCATTTTTTCTGCGGTGGAGGGGGGAAGGGTGGTTTATGACAATATCAAGAAGGTCACTCTCTTTCTTGTATCATGTGGTCTTGGAGAACTGCTGGCCATCCTTGCAACAATAGTAATGAGACTTCCCATACCTTATATCCCCGTACAAATACTTTGGCTGAACCTGGTAACAAATGGTCTGCAGGATGTTGCCCTTGCCTTTGAACCGGGGGAAAAAGGGGTTTTAAGAAGATCTCCAAAGAGTCCCAAAGAAGGCATTCTCTCGAGTCTTATGATTCAGAGAACTTTTTTAATGGGAACCGTTCTGGCTTTAGGAACATTGTTCATTTTTATATCAGACCTTAAGTCGGGAGTGCCCTTGGAGAGGGCGCGCACAGCCGCTCTTACTACCATGGTTTTTTTCCAGTTCTACCAGGCACTAAACTGCCGTTCGGAGACGCGATCCATCTTCAGGATGAGTCTGCTAAGCAACCCGTTTCTTTTATTCAGCATGATAGCTGCCTTTTTTGCGCAACTTGCCGTCCTTTATGTGCCAGCCCTTCAGTGGATTTTCAGGACCGTGCCACTCTCAATGATGGATTGGCTGAAGATAGCAGTGGTAACGGTGACAATCATAATTGCTGTTGAGATAGACAAATGGATCAGGAGAAGGAATTGAATAACATACACGATTTGCGTATATTAACAGGAACATTGTTCAATATACCAAGGAGACAGGCATGAAACGTTTCAGGGATATCCTTTTGGTCGCTGATAGTAAAACAGAGGGGGAAAGAACCCTCAAAAGGGCAGTCTCCCTGGCAAAGAACAATCAGGCACGATTGACGGTGGTAGACATTGTTAAAAAAATGCCAGGTGATATGCAAAGGCTGTTCAGATCAAAGCACCTTGCAGATATCCAGGATATTATCATTCAGGATCGGCTCAAGCAACTGAAGCATCTCATCGCTCCTATCAAGGATGAAGGCGTCCAGGTTACTGCCAAAGTCCTCCTCGGCAGACCGGTCATTGAGATTGTTCGCGAGGTGTTGCGGAACAAACACGATCTGGTGATGATAGCTGCTGAAGGGAAAGAAGGGCTTAAGGGGATGCTATTCGGCACAACCACCCTGCGCCTGATGCGCAAATGCCCGTGTCCGGTCTGGGCAATAAAATATGCAAAACGTTTACGATTTGCGCGGATACTGGCTGTGGTGGATCTGGTTTCTTCTGATGATGTGAGGAGTGCTCTCAATGCCAAGATTATGGAATTAGCATCTTCATTGGCCCAATCGAAAGAGAGCAAGCTTCATGTAATCCATACATGGACCCTATATGGTGAAAGCATCCTCAGGAATCGTGTACGACTGCCCAACAATGAAGTGAATAAGATAGTTCATGAAACCAAGAAGATGCATAAATTATGGTTTGGAGAACTCCTGAAGAAATATGCCCCAGGGATCCCAAACAAACAGGTACATCTCTTGAAGGGAGAGGCCGGAACATTGATTCCTGAACTGGCAAAGAAGAAACGGATCAAACTCATTGTAATGGGCACTGTAGGCCGAACCGGGATAACTGAGTTGCTCATAGGTAACACAGCCGAAAAGGTTCTTCTGCAGGTAAATTGTTCAGTTTTAGCAGTCAAGCCGGATGGTTTCATATCGCCTGTGAAGCTGGACTAATTCCTTGGGCAATACTGAAAATATGCAAACGAAGGCAATTCGCTTTTAGCTTAAACCGCCATTTGAAACAAAAATCATGTCGTTTAGAACGAAATTAAATACGGTCCTGCGGCGATACTTTTTGGGTGGAATCCTAGTCATTGTGCCGCTCATTATAACCTATATGGTTCTGCGCTTTCTTTTCATAAAGGTTGATGGTATCCTCTCGCCTTTCATCGCCGGGCTAATAGACTATAAAGTCCCCGGACTTGGAGTGGCTGCTACTATCATATTGATCTTTCTTGCAGGTTTGCTCACGGCTAACGTAATCGGTTCCAGGCTTTTCAAAATCTGGGAGATATTTTTAATCAAGACACCTCTGGTGCGGACGATCTATGGCTCCTCCAAGCAGTTGATTGAAGCCATTACCACCAGCGACAAGGACTCCTTCAAACAGGTGGTGCTGGCGGAATTTCCTGCCAAAGGGATGTTCTGTTTGGGTTTCTTGACTCAGGAAATCAAGACGAATTTCGGCGATGAGCCCACTGATTTGATCGCCGTGTTCATTCCCTCCACCCCCACCCCCTTCACTGGGTTTACCTTGCTTTTCCACAGGGAGAAGGTGACCCCTCTGGAAATGACCGTGGAGCAGGGAGTCAAATTCTTTGTCTCCGGTGGAATAACCGCTCCAGAGATATTCTACCGCAAGGACATTAAGGTAACAGGAGAAGTAGACTGAATACCCATCCAAAGTTTTGTTTTTGATGCTTGCTGAACTCAAATCCATAACGGCTGCCACCGCAAAGGCCAAAGCCCTCTCTGCGATCTGGACCTTCCCCTCCATAGTCTTCTCCGCTCTGGTGATCGGCTGGGCAACGGAGGCAGCGCAGTTTTTGGCTTCTCAAGATGAGATGGTGCCCCCAGCACACATCGGGGATGCAGCGGTATAAAAGAAAGAGGAAGTTTTGATGTCGAGCCAAGTCCTATTGTGGATTGCCTTTAACATTTTCGTGCTGGCGATGCTGGCTTTGGACCTGGGGGTCTTTCATCGTAAAGCTCATGTGGTTAAGATCAAAGAAGCGCTCGCATGGAGCGCTTTCTGGATTGCGTTGGCCCTTCTTTTCAATCTGGTAATTTACTTCTGGCGCGGACCGGAGACGGCGCTCGAATTCCTGACCGGTTATCTAATCGAGAAGTCTCTCAGCTTAGACAACCTCTTCGTCTTTTTGCTAATCTTTTCATACTTTCGTGTGCCGCCTCTTTACCAGCATAAGATCCTTTTTTGGGGCATTCTGGGTGCATTGATCATGCGGGCTGTCTTCATCCTCACCGGCATAACGCTGATTCAAGAGTTTCACTGGGTCATCTATATTTTCGGAGGCTTTCTGATTTTGTCCGGCATCAAGATGGGTTTGCAGAAGGACAAAGAGATTCATCCGGAAAGGAATCCGGTACTCAGACTCTTCCGTCGATTTATGCCTGTCACGGATGGCTATAAGGACAACAAGTTTTTCATAAAGAGAGCAGGCCGTTACCTTGCCACGCCGTTGTTCGTTGTGCTGCTGGTGATTGAGACCACAGACGTCATCTTTGCGGTAGACTCTATTCCGGCTATCCTCGCCATCACGCTGGACCCATTTATTGTGTATACCTCGAATGTGTTCGCTATCTTGGGACTACGAGCGCTCTACTTTGCATTGGCTGGACTTATGCGGCTGTTTCACTATCTTCATTATGGGCTCTCTGCCATCCTGGTCTTCGTGGGGGTTAAGATGCTACTTGTCAACATCTACAAAATTCCGGTTGCCCTTGCATTGGCTGTGATAGCCAGCATCCTGCTTATCTCCGTGATAGCCTCCATTATTCGACCTCGCAGGGAAGAGCTCGTTCCCACTTCAACCCATCCTCAGGGAGAGAAAACGGAGCCCGACCGTGAACATCAGAGCTAAGCATGGACCATGCTTTTTCGTAAGGAAGAGATGTGATTCCACTGAACATCACCGTTGAGCAAGTAACAAGATTCTTCGTCTCTGGAGCAGTCGCTGTCCCGAAGGAGCTAACCCCTAAGCACATATCTAAACTGGCGAACGAGGATCGATTTAATTTTGAGAAGTAATTCTTATATGTGCTTTCCGGGCTCAAATCAATAAGCGCCGCCACCGCAAAAGCCAAAGCCTTCTCCGCCATCCGGACATTTCCCTCCATCATTTTTCCTGCTTTAGTTATCGGCTGGGCGGCAGAAGCTACCCAATTTCTGCTGTCTCACGGGTTAGCTTCAGCCATACTGGCTTGGTTTTAGACTCTTCCCGAATGGCGGGAGGAGATTCACTTTGGTATATGTTCTCTGGATTGTAATCGAACTTTTCCGCGCCTTCGCCGGGCAGAAGAAGCTAAGAGCTTTCAAGCAATTCAAGATACTTTTTTCAACACACGTCTTGAAAAATACATGAGCCCCCCGCAAAAGATTTAAAAGACCTCTTTTTGTAGTTGCTCGATTTATCGAGCTTGTGTGTGCCTGATGACCAGACGGTCCCGTCCGGGAATCAGGCAACTACAGTCTCCCGCAAAGAAAAAGCCCCAGCCCCGCCTTTGGCTGGATTTCCAACTTTGGGAGAGCTGGGGCTAGCATATGTTAAGTAAAACGTTTCACTACGTAAGAACTAACAGTCAGGTGGGGGTCCATTTTTATAAATATAGTTTATCAAATAAACTACATCTCCGATGTCAACTACTTCATCACAATTAACATTCCCAACCTCTGAAGATTGAGGAGCAGACCCGTTCTCATATAGATAGGTAATTAAATAAATTATGTCAAGAACGTCTATAACTCCATCTCCATCAGTATCCCCTCGCAAGGCTTGGAAATACTTTATGGTAGCATAATCTGTGTTTGATCCAATACCGAAACTATATCCGGTTACATAGACATTGCCAGACTCATCCACGGCAATGGCATAAGCTTCGTCACTCGAGTTCGCCGGTCCGTCGTATTTGAAAAGCCAGAGTTCGACTCCATCTGCGTCATACCCCAAGGTTGCATAATCATCGGATGTGCCACTGCCCCGACTATACTCCGTAACGCCAGTCACATAAACATTACCGGAATCATCAACTGCTATGGCACGAGCTTCATCATCTATGTCCAGTATCCCGTTATATCTTTTTACCCAGAGCTGGTTGCCTGAAGAATCATACTTTATGGTGGCATAATCACTGTTGCAAGGAATCCAAGTATTTTGTCGACTATATCCGGTTACACACACATTGTTAGAGGCGTCAACTGCTATGGCGCAAGCCACATCCATAGCTATCCCCCCCAGTCCGGTGTATCTTCTTACCCAGACCTGGTTGCCGGAAGAATCATATTTTATGGTGGCGTAATCGACCCAAGTGCTCATATCAACGCTTTCTCCGGTTACATAGACATTATCCAGAGCATCTACTGCTATGGCATGTGCATAATCAATGCTGTTTGCTGGCCCATTGTATTTTTTTACCCAGAGCTGGTTGCCGGAAGCATCATACTTTACGGTGGCATACTCACTTTTATACAGCACGCCACCTACGGCACTGTCGAAACTAATTCCGGTTACATAGACATTGGCCGATGCATCTAAGGCTAAGGCATCAGAACAATCCAATAAATCCTTTGGTCCGTTATATCTTTGAACCCAAAGCTCATTCCCATTTGCATCATACTTTATCGTAGCATAATCATAGCCGTCTATATATGACCCGTGTCCTACACTTGATCCAGTTACATACACGTTGCCAGAATTATCCACCGCTACGGCACAAGACATATCCCACCAGTTATCCGGTCCGTTGTATCGGCTCACCCACAGCTGGTTGCCAGAAGAATCGTACTTTATGGTAGCATAGTCCCAGGATGTGCCTCTGCCGACACTTCTTCCCGTCACATACACATTACCAGAACTATCCACTGTCATGTCATAAGCCTGATCATCATAGTCTCCTGGTCCATTGTATCTTGCTACCCATAGCTCATTCCCATTTGGATCATACTTTATGGTAGCATAGTCGTTGTCTGTTCCTCTTCCTTGACTCAGTCCAGTGACATACACATTCCCAGGACTATCTATGGCAATGGCAAGAGCACAATCAGCGGAGTCCGCCGGTCCGTTGTAGCGTCTCACCCAAGCGGTATCCACGATCATGTCCGCCAGGGCGGGCACAGCCCAGAAAAAGAAAAACAAAATTATTAAAATCTTTTTGTGCATGTTGCGCCTCCAGAAAAGAAGGTAGAAGTTAAGAGTAAAGAGTCAAAAAAATTGAGAGTTTAATGTAAAAAGAGCGAACGAGATAACAGAACTGCAAAAATCACGCCAATTCTTACGTATTGAGATATTTTTGTCGGCTTCGTAACTCGTTTCATACAAACGACTATCAAGTGATTGGCGGAAGTCTATGAACAAGGCAAAAGATCATAAACGAAAATTCGCAACAAACTGCGACCCAGTTGTTCGGGTTGGTTTGATTCTTTAAGATAAGAGGTTAGTAGACAATAAGAAAGTCGAATTCGCCAAAAATTGCGAATTACCAGAAAAATTATGTTATAAAAATATCTAATAATAAACTCGAAAGAATATGTTGAAACACGGGAAATTTGGTTTGTTGTTGCGGGGTATCCTTCGGCTTGCGCTCTCAGGGCAGGCTCTTACCCCGCAACATGTCTGGTCAACTCTTACAAGGTTCACCTAAAGGTGAACACTCCAAAATTCGCACCGCAAGGGTGCATCGAAATTTCTCGAATTATATTCTTTACAAATAGATAAAAAAGAATTCGGGAAAGCTATCAGGCAGGAGATGAACTTTATTTTAACGCTTCTTTTATTCCATTCACCACGAACTGCACTGCCAGGGTCAACAGAATCAGGCCCATTACCCGGGTGATTACCTTCATGCCCAATGGCTTGAAAATCTTGATGATAATGCCCGATTTGAATAAGATAAACATGGAGGCTAAATAGACGCAGACAGTGGCGATAACGAAGGCTCCCTTCAGCACGAGTGTGTCAGCCTTGCCGAAGATAATCATGCCGGTGATGATGGCGGCAGGCCCGGTATGCAGCGGAATCGCCAGAGGAACGATAGTAATGTTATCCTTCTCCTCCTGCTGTTCCTTCTCCTGGTACTCGGTGCGGCTCTTGCGTCCAAAAAGCATTTCCATGGCGACTATGGAGAGCAAAATTCCCCCGGCGATGGAAAACGAATATAACTTGATGTTCAGATATCCGAATATGTAGTTGCCGAAGATCACGAAGAGAAGCTGAATTCCCAGGGCCACCAGAAGCGCTGTGCGGGCAATGCTTCTTCTGTCGGGCGCCGAATACTTCTCGGTTAAGGATAAAAAGATGGGCATGTTGGTGGCAACGTCCACCACCAGAAACAAGGAGACGAAAGCTGTGCCAAAAAAGGCTAAGGGGTGCATTTATTCCACCGAAGTGACGCTACTGTTTTTTCTCCGGCTTGAAGTGCCGGTACAAAAAATAAGCTATGCCTGCGACTATGATTGCGACGATGACGATGTCGACCTTGTGAAAGTAGCCCCTTATGCTCGTCCAGTTCTCTCCCAGAATCTTTCCCACCCAAGCTAACATGAAGCACCAGGGCAGGGAGCCGAGGAAGGTGTAAATGATGAACTTCAGGAAATTCATCCGGGCGATTCCCGCGGGAAGGGAGATGAATGTCCTTATCACCGGCAGGAGGCGGGAAAAGAATATGGCCCAGTCGCCATACTTCTCGAACCAGCGGTCGGCGGTGGCCAGATGCTTGGGCGATACCAGAACGTATCTTCCGTACCTCAGGATGAAGGGGCGGCCACCCCAGATTCCGGCGAAGTAAGCAACCACCGATCCCACCACGCAGCCGAAGGCGCCGGCCACGGAGACACCCCACAGGCTGAATCTTCCGGTAAACACTAAGTATCCGGAAAAGGGCATGATGATCTCCGAGGGGAGAGGGATGCAGGCGCTTTCGATCCCCATGGCGATGATGATACCCCAATAGCCCAACTGAGAGATCAAACTGATTATCCAGGCTCCAATCGGCTCAAGTATGGCTTCGAACATGGTGACTCCTTCGGGTTGGAGTGTAAAGGGGACAGGCTCTCAGAAGGCTAAATGCATTGCATATACCATTAGAAATTCAGGCAAATCAAAGTTAGAGCGACTACTCTTTCTCTTTGGAGTCTCGGATCACCTTTATCTTCTTCAGCCGGGGACCCACCTTGTCAAAGATTACGAAAGTAAGGTCACCGAGTTTGATCTCCTCATCCAGCAGCGGAATTCTTCCCAATGTGCCGGTAAGGTATCCTCCCACCGTATTATATTCTTCGGCCAGATCGGTTTTGAACTTTTGATTGAACTCTCCGATGAACAGACCGGCGTTCACGATGGCCAGATTGTCGGAGAGCAGGTAGATTTCCTCTTCCTCCTCCCGGTCGTACTCGTCCCGAATCTCTCCCACGATCTCCTCGATGATGTCCTCCAGGGTGATAAGTCCGGCGGTGCCGCCAAACTCATCTAAGACTATGGCCATGTGTAATCGTTTCTTTTGAAAATTCTTCAGAAGCTCGGAGATCTTCATGGAATCCGGCACGAAATAGGGATTGCGCAGGATGTCCTCCAGAATGATCAGCTCCCTGTTCTGCAGCAGGTTGATGATGTCTTTGGCATAGATTATTCCCACCACGTGATCCAAGTTCTCCTGATAAACCGGAATTCGGGAGAAACCCAACTCGGTCATGGCGCGAATCACCTTCTGCTGTCCGGCATTCTTGTCCAGCGCAATGATCTCGGTTCGGGGGGTCATGGCGTTTCGAACGGTGATATCGGTGAATTCCAGCGCGCTCCGGATCAGCTCCTCCTCGGTCTGATCGAAGATCCCTTTGGTCTTCCCTTCGTGCACTATGAATTTAAGCTCCTCGTCGCTGATAAATCCGCTCTCCTTGGGCAATCCCTTGACGAAAAGGGAGACTAAGAATCTGCTGGAGTTGGAGAGCAGTCTGACGAAAAAGAAAGTCAGGTTTGACAGAGCGTGGACCGGCCCCACGGTTCGGAAGGCCACTCTTTCCGGATATGCCAATGCCAGATACTTGGGGACGAGTTCACCCAGCACTAACAGCAGGTAGGTGATGATCACCACCACCATGGCAATGGCTATCGATTCGCTCGAATTCTGAACGGCCTGGAGGGGTATTTTTTCCAACCATAGTTTCAAATGGTCTACCAGCTTCGCGCCGCCTACCACCGAAGCCAGTGTGCCTACCAGGGTAATCCCCACCTGAATGGTGGCTAAGAAGACGTCCGGCTTGTTCTGGAGCTTGCTTACTAACTGGGCTTTTTTGTGTCCCTTCTCAGCGAGCTGTTTGATCCGACTTCTTCTGGCGGAGATTAGAGCGATCTCAGACGAGGAGAAAAAACCGTTAGCTATGATAAGAAGCAGAATGATTAGGATCTGAATCCAGGCACTTCCCATACAGGGATTTGTTCCTCCTTATTAGACAAAAAGTGCGGTGAGGGTTTGCTCATGGTAGACTGCCCTCACCGCATTAATTGCTTCTCTCAAATTTCCCTTGCCATCTGCTGTAGTTTTGTCACCCGTTCCTCGATGGGCGGGTGAGTGGAGAATAAACTGGCCATTCCCTTTCCGGAGAGAGGATTTACGATAAAAAGATGGGCCGTGGAAGGTTTTGCCTGAAGAGGTCTTCTTCGGGCAGCATGTTCAAGCTTCCTCAAGGCGCTGGCCAGGGCAAGGGGCTTGTGGCTGTTCTTCGCTGCGGTCTTGTCTGCTGCATATTCTCTGGATCGGGAGATGGCCATCTGTATCAAAAGAGCGGCCAAAGGCGCTACTATTGCCATTATCAGAAGGCCCAGCCCACCTCCACGCCCTTGGCTGTCCCTTCCACCGTAACCACCGAAGATAGCCGCAAAGCGAGCCATAAAGGCCAGCATGCTGATAGCGCCGGCTAAGGTAGCCACGATGGACCCGGTCAGAATGTCCCGATTTCTTATGTGAGCCATCTCGTGAGAGATGACTCCCTCCAACTCATCTTCATCCAGTGTCTTCAATATCCCCTGGGTCACCGCCACAGCGGCATGTTTGGGATTTCTTCCCGTCGCGAAGGCGTTTGGGGTCTGCGTCGGAATTATGTATACCTTGGGCACGGGAAGATGCGCAGCCGTGGCTGCCCGCCGGACAATGTCATGCAGCCGCGGGTTAGTAGCTTCATCCACCCGTTGCGCCCGGTACATCCTTAAGACGATCTTGTCTGAGAACCAGTAGGTGCCCAGGTTCATGATTGCTGCAAAGATAAACGCCACCACCATGCCCTGGTTTCCTCCCAGCATCCGACCGATGAAAATGAAAAGCAGGGTCATCAGGGTTAAAAGAAACGCGGTCTTGAGAGTGTTCATTTCTATACCTCCAGAGTAATCTTAGTTCACACGGGTCTTCGTGTCAAGGGAAATTTCATTCATAGATACGCAGTTTCGATTGCCTTTTTTGGCTTGGCCGGTGACTCAGAGTCTGAAAACCCGGGGGGTTGCTGGTGGACCACCCACCGTTCTTCGTGTTGGCCCTTCTTGGTATTCCCCAGAGCTACGAAAAGAAGGGGGGGTAGCCGCAGGCTCAAGCCTGCGTTGCGGGTCACACAATGTGGATGCTCCATCTTGTCCGGCAGGCCTCATGCTAACGCGCTGTTGACATTAAAGGCACCCCAAACGTAAGGTTTTTAGGATAGCTCCAAAGTGGGGTGGGCCAACC
>CBDUQU010000018.1:0-28480 GCA_965369445.1 uncultured bacterium
GTAAGGAAATCGCCGACATGAGGAAAGTCTCCGATCAGATCAGTACTTTAGACCAAGAGTTGAGAGAATCAGAAGAAAAGATCAACGATCTTCTCTTGACCATCCCGAACGTGCCGCACGAATCGGTGCCGGTGGGGATGGATGAGGATTCCAATGTCGAGATCAGGAGCTGGGGTGAGCGCCCCAAACTCGATTTCGAACCACGCCCTCATTGGGAATTAGGGCAGATTCTGGGGATTCTGGACCTTCCCAGGGCTGCCAAGGTGGCCGGAACCGGTTTTCTGGTCCTAACGGGGAAGGGGGCAAGACTCCAGAGGGCTTTGATCAACTTCATGCTGGATCTGCACACCAAAAAACACGGCTATACGGAGATATTACCGCCTTTTGTGGCCAACCGTACCAGCATGACCAGCACCGGCCAACTGCCCAAATTAACTGATGATATGTATCACGTCGAAAGAGACGATTTATTCTTGATACCCACAGCAGAGGTTCCTGTCACCAACCTGCATCGAGATGAGAATCTCAAGGAAGAAGAGCTGCCCATCCGCTATACCGCTTATACCGCCTGCTTCCGCCGGGAGGCGGGGGCTTACGGGAAGGATACCCGGGGTATGATCCGGGTGCACCAGTTCGACAAGGTGGAGATGGTCAAGTTCGTAAAACCTGAAGATTCCTATGATGAGTTGGAGAGCTTGCTGAAAGATGCAGAGCAAGTGCTGCAACTTCTGAATCTTCCCTACCGGGTGCGGATTCTCTGCACCGGAGATTTGAGCTTTGCCGCAGCCAAGTGCTACGATATCGAAGCCTGGTGTTCGGGATTAGGAAACTATCAGGAGGTATCCTCCTGCAGCAACTTCGTCGATTTTCAGGCCAGAAGGATGGGACTCAGGTTTCGGCCCAAAGCCGGTGGAAAGCTCCAATATGTTCACACTCTGAACGGCTCCGGGGTGGCTCTGCCGAGAACCATGATAGCCATTATGGAGAATTACCAGACTGAGAAAGGAACGATCATCATACCCGAGGTCCTAAGACCGTATATGGATGGGATGGAGGAAATAGAATAAGGGCAAGGGTCAGGAGGCCCGGCCGCCCCGCTTCCCGTTGGTGTTCCTCGCCAGCGGGGAATAGATGGCGGGTGGAGGAATACTGGCCTAAAGCAAAACAAATGACCTCACCCCCTTCGGTCCCCCTCTCCATTTTATGGAGAGGGGGAAACAGGGGGAGAGGTTGACAGAAAGCTGAATGGTGAAACGGCCAAAAGCACACGTTCTTGAGAAAGAATCAGCACTCGCTCTGGAAGCGCTCTTGCCCAGCGAGTGGATTCTGAGGGATATGAAGCCCGATTATGGGCTGGATAAGGAGCTAACCATCGTCGAGGGGGAGGATGTGAGCAACAAGGTGGTCTGGCTCCAGCTTAAGGCTACCGAGAAGCTAACGCCGAACCAGAAGACCATCTCCTATGACTTCGAAACCAGACACCTCAAGTTCTGGGAGACTTGCCGTCTTCCGGTTATCGTGCTCTACTGGATCAAATCCAGCAACGAATTTTACTACTTGTTCGCTCAGAGATACATAAAGGAAGTGCTTTCTCCCAGCAAGTCGGAGTGGAGAAATCAGACGACAGTATCAGTTACATTCCCGTTAGAATCAAAACTTGTCGACACGGAGAGCTTAACAGCGATAGCAACCGAGGGCCACCTGTACGTGATGCAACAGCAGTTGGAACGAGAGGCAGGGCCGGGGCCACATTACTGGCTTGACGGAATACCTCAATCAGATAATACCAAGCTAAAAGAATACACACTACAAGCTCTTCTGTGTTCGTTGGAAGAGAATCATCGTGGTGCGATAGACCAATTGGAGAAAGCGCTGAGACTCTTGACCATTGAGCCGACAGAGAAAATGTCTCTTCTTTTGAATCTGGGCAACTCCTATCTTAGCCTAAGCCAAAACGAAGAAGCTTTGAAGAACTACCAGGGCATGCTTGAACTGGCTGACAGGGTGCCGGAAAAGGAGGCGCTGGAAGGGAAGGCTAACGCTTTGGCTGGCATCGGTCTGATTTACAGGGCTAAAGGCGATCTTGACCAGGCCCTGAAATACCATAAGGATGCGCTAAAGATGCATCGGGGGATCGGATACAAGCCAGGGGAAGCGCAGGACTTGATAGCGGTTGGCCTGGTTTTGGCCGCGCGAGGGAAGTTTGATCAAGCATTGTCTCATTACGAGGCCGCGGTCGAGATACACAGGGAAATCGGTTTCAAGAAAGGTGAAGCAACTGCCTTGGGCAACATCGGTCTGGTTTACTCAGCTAAAGGCGATCTTGACCAGGCTCTGAAATACCATAAGGATGCGCTCAGAATAGATCGGGAGATTGGATACAAGGAGGGGGAAGCAGATGATTTGGGCAACATCGGTAATGTAAACTATCTGAAAGGCGACCTAGATCAGGCTTTTAAGCATCTGAACCAAGCTCTGAAAATGTTCGAAGAGATGGGGATGCCGGAGCAGATTGGGATTGCCAAAACAAACATTGAGAGGATTTCACAGCAGATTAATCAGAAATGACCTCACCCCCTTTTGGCCCCCCTCTCCACATTGTGGAGAGGGGTTCACCCTGAAGGGATTTCCCTCGATCCTGAGATCTTCGGGATCGAAGGACACCCTGAAGGGGAAACAGGGGGAGAGGTAGTAGGTCGGGCTGCCGATAGGCTGCCCGACAAAAAAGGAGACAATAACGTCGGGTAGCTCCTCCCGCCGGTGGCGGGACTCGCGACCCGACCTACGACCCGACTCATGGCAAAGCGCAGAGAAAGATACCTCGGTGGCCATCATGAGTGGCCCTTGTGGTTCAAAGGCTTTCTGGTGTTCGGCATCGTATTGATTGCCGGCGTCTTCTTCTTCTACACGCAGACCCTGATCTCGCAGATAAAGGAGAACTCCCGGCAGGTGATGAACACCTATGCACGCCTGTGGCAGTTGGCCGCCTCTGCTCCGACCGGCGGCGCGGAGATCGACGTTATCTTTGAGGAGATCATTCAAAAAAGCGATTTTCCCATAGTGGTGACCGATGCTGAGGGAGAACTATTGGCCTGGCGGGGAGTGGGGGTGGATTGGGACGATACCACCTACATCAGCCGAGAGAAGCTCAGGAAGATGGCTCAAAAGATGGACAGGCACAAGCAGCCCATACCCATCTACTTCGGCACCAGGCAGGAGATAATGCACTACGGCGATCCGGTGCTGATCTCTCAATTGAGGTTGATGACCCTGGTGGAGTTGGGGCTTTTGACCCTGTTCGTTTTGATCGCATTTATCACCTTCAGAAACATCAGGGTGGCGGAACAACGAACCATCTGGGTGGGTATGTCAAAGGAGACCGCACATCAACTGGGAACTCCCATATCCTCCCTTCTGGGATGGTTGGAGCTTCTGAAGGCCAAATGTGAATCAGAGGCTGAGACATCAGGGGAAGACTCTGGTCTGACCATTGAACAGATTACGGAGAGAGTGGACGTCGACTTGCGGCGGCTGGGAAAGATTGCCCACCGCTTCGAGCAAATAGGATCGGTGCCGGAGTTGAAGCCAACAGATCTGAACGCGGTGGTTTCCGAGGCGGTGGCTTACTTCCAACAGAGGCTTCCTCACAATGGCTCGGGGGTAGTCATAAAGCAAAAGCTGGGTCCTTTGGTACCGGCAAAGGCCAATGCCGAGCTTATGAGTTGGGTGATAGAGAACCTTTTAAAGAATTCATTGGAGGCGGTGGATCCCAGAAAGGGAGTAATCAAGGTTCTTACTTCCTTGGATAAAGAGAAAAAAACCATTCTCATCCAGGTAACCGACAACGGAAGAGGAATTCCGCCCCGCCGGCAGAAAAAGATTTTTAGGCCGGGATATACCACCAAGAAGAGAGGTTGGGGTCTGGGATTGTCCCTGGCCATGAGAATAATCGAAGAATACCACCTGGGGAAGATCTCCGTGAAGGAGTCGGTACCCAATCAAAAAACCACCATCCTGGTGTGCGTACCTACTGAGAGAAAAGAGAGTACCTGAAGTTTGCAAAAAGCCGGAGAGGAATCGATATCCGAGCTAAACTCAGCATAGGGTCGGCGCGCGGACCTCAGCCAGCCGACACTCGCGTCTTTGTGACTATTCGTTCCAACATGACCCTGTTGAAGGAGAAAGACCTCAAGGATCCTAATCCATTGTGGAATTCATACTCCCCGTCCTCCACAAAGTCTCTGGTCTATGAATAGAAATTCCTTATATCTGACGATACTCTCCGCTCTTCTGATCAGCCTGGCCTATCCCCCTCTTCCTCTGGGTTTTGTAGCTTACCTGTGCTTGGTACCGCTGATCATCGCGCTGGAGAGCAAAAGCCCATCTGCTGCTTTCAAGATCGGATATATCTTTGGCCTGATATCAAACTCCATCCTGCTCTTTTGGGTGGGATGGGCCACAATCGGCGGAACTGCGGCCGCCATCATACTTCTATGTTTGTATACCGCCATCCTGTGCTGGCTTTATGCCCATCTGCAGAGGAGATGGAGAGAGGCAGGGGTCTTCTTCTTTCCCTTTCTGTGGGTGGCGATGGAATACGTCAGATCGTTAAGTCAGATATCCTTTCCCTGGCTCAACCTGGCATATACCCAGACATACTATTTGAAGCTGATTCAATATGCGTCCCTGTGGGGAAACTATGCGGTGACGTTCTGGATTCTGTGGCTGAACCTGATCGTCTACTTTCTTATCAGATACAGAAAAAAATGGAAGGTCGCTCTCCTCCTCTTTGCCATTCTGATGATTCTGCCGTATATTTATGGGTCTTGGGTTATGTCGCAAGACGTGGGAGGAGAAAAGATCAAGATCGCCATGCTGCAGGGAAATATGGAGCCGGAAATCAAATGGAACCAGGATCTTCTGGACTTCAATGTCCGCACTTATATAGATATGAGCCGGGAAGCGGCCAAGGAGACGGTGGACTTTATCATCTGGCCGGAGACGGCTGCTCCATGCTATTTGGCTGCCGAGTCGCTCTATTTCGCCCTGGTACAGGAAACCTGCGATGAGTTGAACGTTCCCCTTCTGGTCGGTACCAACGATTATCAGGTGACCCCAAAGGGAAGGCTTTGCTACTACAACTCAGCCTTTCTTTTTACACCGCATGGGGGATACCCGAAGGTGTACAACAAGATAAACTTAGTTCCCTTCAGCGAGAAACTGCCCTACGATGAAGTACTGGGCATATCAAACAGGATTCAGTTCGGTCAGTCGGATTTCTCCAACGGAGATGAGCTAACCATCTTTGAGATACCCCAGGGCAGGTTTGCCACCTTAATCTGCTTTGAATCGGTTTACCCCGCCCTGGTGAGGGATTTCGTCAACCGGGGCACCGAGTTTTTGGTTAACATCACCAATGACGGCTGGTTCGGCAAGACCCACGGGCCCTTTCAGCATGCCCAGATCGCCGTATTCAGAGCCATAGAGAATCGAATCGCCATCGCTCGCTGTGCCAACACCGGCGTGTCAATGTTTATCGATCCTTACGGTAGGGTGAAGCAAGCGACTAAGATTTGGGTCAGAGAAACAGTGATAGGCAGAATACCTCTAAAGCGGGAAGACAGCGTCTCTTGGAGCGGCAGGACGTTCTATGCCAGATATGGAGACTGGTTTGCTATCCTATGTTGTTTGGTCAGCTTCACGGTGACGGCAGTGGCACTTCTCCGGAGACGAGTAGACAATCGACGGAATTAGATTATGATGAGGTTGAAGAAGAGAGCCAAAAGAGCTTGTGTATTGGGGTGCATTGTTATTCTTGTTCTATTGAGCGTTGCCTTTGGGGCAACCGGGGACTGGACCACCTACACCAACATGAACCATATCGAGGAGGTTTTTCTCAAAGGCGAAGAGCTCTGGTGCGCTACCACGGGTGGGATTGCGATCTTGAATACCAACGACAAAACTTACATCAAGTTGACCAACGTCGAGGGTTTGGGGGGGAATGAAGTCTATGCGGTGGAGATCGATTCGGCCGGGAATTTCTGGTTCGGTGCTCAGAACGGCACCCTGACGAAGTATACACCTGAAGAGGGCTCTTGGAAGGTGCACAACTTCATCGACCGCGACGGCAGCAGGCTGCGCATCAACGACATCGTGGCGGACGGAGATAGGCTGTGGATAGCCACCAGCAAAGCGCTTTCCCTTTTCCTAATCTACAAACATGGAGGCGAGATCAAGGAGACTTACCGGCGTCTGGGTGAGCAGATGGAAGGTGGGGAGGAGGTGAACTCGGTCCGCATCGTGGGAGAGAAGGTCTGGGCAGCGACCGAGGCCGGCGTGGCAAGCGCCGACAAGAACGACCCCAACCTTCTGGATTTCTCCCGTTGGATGGCATTCACAAAAGAGAGTTCGCCTGGGTTGGACAATGACCTGGTTTACAGTATTACAGATGCTGACGGCGAGATAGTGGTTGGAACAGAACAGGGGGTTTTCGGATTTGAACCTCTCGATTCGACCTGGCATTCGTTGGGTTTGACTAACAGAAGAGTCAACGATTTGAAGTATTTCCATCAGAGGTTGTATGCCGCCACCAACGCAGGGATTTATCTTTATGAAGACGAAACCTGGACACCGCTTCCCGATTCCGGACTTCTTACCAAAGATTTTAATTCGATCGCCAGAGACCAGGATGGTACCCTTTTTGCGGGAACAACCGGCAAAGGGGTATCCGCCCTGGTCTCAGATAGCGTGGTATGGCAAAACCATATAATCTCAGGCCCGCCCGCCAATCTGTTTTTGGATATGGAGGTAGATGATGAGGGAAATCTGTGGTGTGCCCAGCGGTATGTCGGAGTGAGCTTCTTCGATGGAACTGAATGGACTTCCCTCTCCTCAGTTCCGGAGATCCCAAAAAAACAGATAAGGGCAGTTGAGAAGGATAACCATAATAATCTCTGGTTTTCCAGCTGGGGGCAAGGAGTGGCCAAATTCGATGGAGACCAAACCTGGATCAGATATACTGAAGAGAATAGCCCGCTGAAGAGTGCGCTGGTGGAGGACACCACCTATGTGGTAGTAAATGACATAGCCGTGGATGAGATGGGGAATCGCTGGTTCCCCAATTGGGGCGCTGTGGACTCCACCCGGCTTGTGTGTTCGCCCGCAGGGAAAGAGACCGCCTGGGTGGTTTTCTACGAGCAAGATGGGATAGAGCCTCGCTTCATGGACCGAGCATTTGCCCGGGATGGTCATCTTTATATCTGTTCCCGCTTCCTGGGTCTTTTGGACTACGATTACAACTGGACTTTGGAGAATAAGGAAGACGACCACACCACGCTTTATACCTCGGAGGAGCATCGCCTTTCGGACGATGCGGTCTCGTGCGTCAATGTGGACAAGGACGGCACTCTATGGGTCGGAACCAGCAGTGGCTTGGACAGGTTCGATTTAGATTGGGGAAGATTCAGGCCCGTTCCATTGCCAAATCCTTTGGGCCCTCAGGTCAACGATATCGCGGTGGACGAGAGAAACAACAAATGGATCGCTACCACCACCGGATTGGGAATGATGAACTCGAAAGGCGAGTTCGTCGGAATCTTCACCACCTTCAACAGCAAAATATGCGGGAACAACGTTCTCAGGCTGAAAATCGACGGGAGAACGGGCAATGTGTGGGTGGGCACGGATAACGGACTCTCGCGCTTCGAGTCAGGCATAGGCGCGCCAGCGAAAGAGCTGTCCGACGTGGTACCCTTCCCCAATCCATTTATCATTGAGAACGGCTCGGAGATATTAACTTTCGATCGGCTCCCCTACGAGGCGACGGTGAGGGTATTTACCATAGCTGGTGAGTTGGTCAAAAAGATTAAATCAGGCAACCAGTGGAACGGCCGGACTGAAGGCGGGGAGCTGGTGGCAAGCGGAATATATCTTTTTCACGTACATGGCTCCTCCGGTGAGAGTGCAGTGGGAAAGATCGCAGTCATACGCAAGTGAGAAGCCTCTCCCGGCGACGGGAGGTGTAGAGGTTTTGAGAAGTCCGGGTGGATCGCAACTTGCCTTCAGGGTCGCAAGAAACAGGTTAATTGATTTTTTCCACGCTGCTGCCGATACTCTTGTGATTTTGCCATTAGCGTTAATCCTGTCTCAAAATGAGAATACTCTTCCTTTCTGATGCGGCAACCTATCACACCCCAAGATGGGTGAACTATTTTGTCGACCGTGGTCACCGGTGTTTCTTAATCACCCTGGATGAAGGGTTCAAGACCAAAGCGGAAGAGTTCTTCCTTCAGGCCAAAACCCTTCCCGATTTCCTGAGATATCCACTCTCTTCAGGCAAGATAAGAAAGATAGCCGCAAGGATTGAACCCGACTTGGTCAATGCGCATTTCGTTCCCAACTACGGGCTCATCGGGGCCTTGTTGAAATTCCATCCTCTGGTGATCTCCACCTGGGGATCGGACGTTTTGATCTCTCCCGGCAAATCCTTTCTGCATAAGCTCAGGGCGGAGTACGTTCTCTCGAGGGCTGATCTGGTTACCGCCGATGCTGAGGTTACGGCTCAGGCGGTATGCAAGCTGGGCGTAGAAAGGGGAAAAATCCTTGTCAGTCCCATGGGAGTGGAGAAAAGTCTGCTCGGCCAACAAGAGAGAAAAGAAAAACCCTATCTACTGATTCTGAGCAACAGGAGGCTGGAACCCCTGTATGACGTAGCCACGCTTCTGAAGGCAGTTCCTCAGATCAAAAAAGAGGTACAAAGGGAGGTGAAATTCGTTATCTTGGGGGTGGGTTCGCAAAGAGATCGACTGGCCGGTATGGCAAGGGAACTGAACGTGGAGAAATGGGTGGAGTTCAAGGGCGTGGTGTCACGGGAGACCTTGTGGGACTATTACCGGCAGTCAGACATATTCGTTTCCACCTCCAGGTCGGATTCCACATCCGTCTCTCTTTTGGAAGCCATGAACTTTGGTTTGCTTCCTATCGTGACCGACATTCCGGGAAATCGGGAATGGATCGAGAATGGGAACAATGGATTCGTTTTTCCTGTGTCTGACCACAGGTCTCTTGCAGAGAGGATCGTCTATGCTGCCAGCGAATTCGTCCGTTGGGCACAGTTCAGGGAGAGGAACGCGGCCATCATCCAAAGAAGAGCAGTCTGGGAAGAAAACATGAGAGCCGTGGAAGAGGGGTTATTGGGGCTTGTGGGGAGAGATAGTGATTCCCGGAGTTCTGTTGGAAGACGTGTTGAATAGATCGCAGACCACCACAGCTCGCTTTTGCTGATGCTCCCTTTGTCCAGAAAGGCGAGGAAACCAGGATTTAGGATGAGAGAAGACGCCATATCGATTACCGACATCTGTGCCCTCACGGTGTACGGCTTTATTAATACCCTCTTCGTCTACAAATATGCCGCCCGCATAACCTCACACCCCTGGATCACGTCGTTGCTTTACCTGGCACTGCTTGGCCTGTTGGCGTTGTTTTTATACAGAAAGACTGAATTGAAGCTTAGCCCGGCGACGGAGAATCTGATTTACTTCTGCATGATCGTGCTTTTTGCAGTGGCACTGGCTTTGGTGATGTCTCATTTTGATCCGCAGAAAATCAGGGTGGGAAGATACCCGGCGCTGCACGATTGGATATCGAGGCTTTTTAACTCTGAGTTTCCCTACAACTCTCACACCCGGCCGTCCGGTTTTCCCTTTCTTTTCGTGATGGCCATGCCTTTTTATCTTCTGGGAGACGTAGGTTTTTTCCAGGTATTCACTTTCTTGATATTTGCAGGTCTGGTTTACTTCAGGCATGGCGAACAGACTACAAATCGGCTTCGCTGCATCCTCCTTTTGGTGTTTGCTCCGGTATTCCTGTATGAGGTCGTGGTTCGCAGTGAGCTTTTCAGCAATATGATCATGGTTATGCTCTACCTGGCGATCCTTGAAATGGTCGGGCGTAAGATGAGTCTCATCGCCTTGATTTCTCTTGGCCTTGTGGGAGGCTTGCTCCTATCAACCAGGGGCATCGTATTGCTGATATATATTCTCGTCTTAGGATATTTCCTCAAGAGGAAAGTCGTCCCCCACGGCTTATTCTTCTTGTCTATGTTTGCAGGTTTTCTCGTCTCTCTGGTGCCTTTCCTGATCTGGGATTGGAGCCAATTCATTGAGTTGGGGCCCTTTTCCAGACAACTATCTCTTCTCCCGATTTGGCTGCTGGCTTTCTCCATTGGCTCCTGCATCTACTGTGCGCTGAGAATCGGATCTTTAAGAAAAGTCTATTCCGCCGTCTCGTTCATCCTCTTTGCAGTGGTATTGGTGGTATTTGTCACAAAGGTTTTGGATTACGGGTGGCACCAAGCCGTGCTCGGAGACGGATTCGATATTTCGTATTTTGCTTTTGCGGTCCCTTTTCTGTTGATTTCATTGAACTTCCGGCAAAGGGAGACGATAGCAAGGGAGCGGATGTTCGCGGTTGGGTCGGACTGTGTTCCTGAGATTCAAAGGGGGAATTCTGCCTCCGGCCGACATGGGATTCAGATTCATGGATAAACTCCCACGGTCGGCGATTTTCAACACAGTGTCCGACTTCAAGAAAGTTCAGCGATGAAAACCAGAGAAAAGAAGGTTCTGATCCTTGCTTACTATTTCCCCCCTTTGGGCATGGGGGGCGTACAGAGAGTTACAAAATTCGTGAAGTATCTTCCCCTCTTCGGCTGGAAGCCTCATGTCCTGACTGTCAAAGAGGTGGAGTATTTGGCTCAAGACCCCTCGCTTCTGAAGGACATTCTTCCCGCAGCAAGAATTACCCGCACCGGCTCCTTTGATCCTTTGAGGGTTTGGTTCGTACTGAAGAACATCTTGAAGAAAAGAAGGGCGACAGACAAGTACGAATTTGAACCCCGTGGACTGATCAAAGCGTACAGCATTCGAACGTCAAGGTTTCTCTCCTGGCTATATTTTCCGGACAACAAAGTTGGCTGGATTCCGTTTGCGTTGATGAGGGGGCTACTTCTGTGCCGGAGAGAGAAGTTCGATCTGATCTTTTCCACCTCACCACCCCCTTCCCTGCATCTGACCGGTTATCTGCTCAAACTCCTTACGGGAATACCCTGGATAGCTGATTTTAGAGACCCGTGGGCCGGCTACAAGTTTGAGATCTTTCCCACCCCGCTTCATCTTTTTCTCAAGAAGAGAATGGAAAAACTGATTATCAATCAAGCAGACCGCGTGATCACGGCTAATCCAGCTATAACCAGAGAGCTTAAAACACGGCATCCTTATGCAAGAAATATCTGTCCGGTGAGTCAGGGGTATGATGAGGAAGATTTCGAGACATACAGGTCAGGTTTATCTGATGTCTTCACCATAGGCTATCTGGGAACGTTCAGCCCCGATTGTGACCCGGAACCCTTTCTCGCCGCTCTGCGGCAATCGATAGACCGGGGGAGGATTCCAGGAGACAGGGTGAAATTCGTCCATATTGGGCTTCCCGTGGGAATTGATCTGGGCCGGTTAATTGAGAAATACAACTTGAAAGAGGTGGTGGAACTGAAGGGTTATCTTTCTCATCCAGAGTCGTTGAACCAGATGAGCAAAGTCTCTCTCTTGCTCTTGATCACGTCGGCTCAGCCCCTAATCTTTCCGGCTAAAATATTCGAGTATCTGCGGCTCAAAAAGCCAATTCTGGGTATTCTTCCTCAAAAAAGCGAGGCGGCCAGATTCCTAACTGAAATGAAAATGGGGAAAGTGATCTCACCTGAGGACAAGGAAGGAATCGGAGAAGCCTTACTCTCCTACTTCTCCGATCATCATAGCGGAAAGGCAACTTCAGATGTGGAGGAAGACCAGATAAAGAAGTTCGAACGAAAATCCCTTACGTTCAGACTATCTTCCATTCTTGACAAGGTTATTGGCATATAGTGCTGACCACAAATCTGTTGCCAGACAAGAGGAAAGCGCGCTTATAAGGTTATCTTTGGAGTAGACAAAGATTCCATTCTCCGGAGGACGGAGCCTGCGCTTTGCCCATGGGGTCTTGAAAAACGCAGACGTAGGGCCGGATCCGGTGTTCAGGGCAAAGGAATTGTCGGCCGAATTTCACAAAGTCTACCCGAGTCTTTTCGCGGAGAATTCTAAGCAAATTTAGGATTGACAAATCGAGAAAAGGTGCTATCTTTGAAATACGAGATGATTCGTCCTGTTCGACGAGGAACTTCGTTCCTTTCGGAAGGGGCAAAGGAGTGTATCCCGTTGATAGCCAGTCGGAGCTTAGTCTTGCCCAATCACTGATGCCGAGCAGTATCGTGAGATAATCAAGAATCAAGGAGTCTGAGATGAAAGAGAAGGGCACGCTTTTGGTTCTTTTTGCCATACTCTTGCTTTTTGCCAGTTCAAACTCCGCCATTGCGGATGATCCGGGGGATCCAGACACCTGCCGGGTAGAATGCGCGGACGTTGCCCTGCCGGATCAGCAGTTGGTGATCCAGGTGACCGTTTATAATGATGAGGACCTGGGAGGATTGGCGGTCCCCTTGGTATTTGGCTATCCGCCCCTGGACGTGGTTTGCGATTCGATCAGCTTCGTGGGAAGCAGAATAGAACACGCGGAGTACCTGGGCGCAAGCATCGATTCTGCTAATTACTCCTTGGTCTTTTATGCAGTCTTCATCGACTCGAACTTGACCGCAGGAGACGGAGTGGTGGCCAATCTGTATTTCACCACCGGGCCCGACTGGGATTCGACCGAATGCGTGCAGATTGATACCGCCCTCTATTTGCCCACCACGGTGTTGGAGTTTACCCCTCGATCCACCGGCCTGGCACTTCATCCGGAATTCGAGGCAGGTTGTCTGGGATCGGGAGCCGCTCCCGTACCTGAGCTTATAAGCCCCTCGGATGACGGTAACGTCTGTTCGCCGGATGTTGATTTCGAATTGGTCTGGTCGTATGCCGGAGAAGATCTACTCTACACCCTCGAATATGACCAGGACCCCGGTTTTCCTGCGCCGACGGTGGTAGAAGATCTGGCAGATACCAGTTGGGTTGCCGCTTTCGGCCGGGGAACTTATTACTGGCGGGTGAAATCCGTCAATGAGTGCGGCAAGGAGAGCCCGTACCAGGAGCCACCGTTTAGCTTCTACGTCTTCGCAGCCGGTGACGCCACCAATGATGGGGTGGTAGACGTTGCAGACGTAGTACATATCATAAACTATCTTTACAGACAGGGTGTCCCGCCGGATCCGCCCGAAAGCGGGGACGCATCATGCGACGGAATAATTAACGTGGCTGACATAGTCTGGCTGATCGGTTATCTTTACAAGGGCACGCAAGAGCCCTGCTGTCCATAGTACGGCAGAAAATCACATACACCTTTGAAGGCAGAGACAGGTGGAATCACTACTGGTCTCTGCCTTTTTTGTGCCTGGCTCAAAGATTTCCCTCTCGTGGAATATCCTTTCTTTTCATAGGGCTATATTGTATTATCAAAATAAGGGAGACAAATCTAAGCTGTGGCAGTGCAATCCAGCCCTGGAGGAGTTACTATGTCCAACGACCTCAAGGAGGCCCTGCTTTATGATGCGCTGTCTGACGGGAGCGTAAGGTGCAGTGTCTGTCAGCGCAGGTGTGAGATTAAACCAGAGAAGGTGGGATATTGCTATACCAGGCTGAACAAGCAAGGGAAGCTTTATTCCCTCATTTATTCCAGGGTCTCCTCCTCTATGATCTCTCCCATCGAGAAAAAGCCGCTTTTTCATTTCTACCCCGGAAGTCGATGGCTCTCTTTGGGAACCTTGGGATGCAACTTCCGATGTCCCGGCTGCCAGAACTGGGAGATCGCTCATGCTAAGATGGAGGTGAATAGGGATGACGTCCATTTCATCACCCCGCAACAATCTGTCGACTTGGCCAAAGAACACGACTGTAAGGGAATCTCATGGACATATAACGAGCCTACCATCTGGTTTGAATATACCCTGGATAGCGCAAAGCTGGCCAAAGAGAATGGCCTTCTGACCAATTACGTGACCAACGGTTTTATCACCCCGGAAGCTCTGGACATGATCGGTCCTTACCTTGATGCCTTCCGAGTAGACATAAAAGGATTCTCTGATGAATTCTATAAGAGGATGTGCCACATAGATAACTTCGAGGCAATTCTGGACGTGACAAAAAGGGCAAAGAAGAAGTGGGGGATGTGGGTGGAGATCATAACTAACGTAACGCCCGGTTATAACGACGACGAGACACAATTGAGAGGTATCGCCTCGTGGATCAAGAACGACTTGGGAGAGTTCACTCCGTGGCACGTGACCCAGTTTGTGCCCCATCTTGAACTCTCACACATAGCGGCCACCCCCGTCTCCACATTGGTGAGGGCAAGAGAAATCGGAATGGAAGAGGGTTTGAAATACGTGTATCTGGGTAACGTGTGGGGTCATCCGGCAGAAAACACGTACTGCCACAACTGTGGGAAGCTTCTGGTAGAGAGAAAGGGATTATACGTCTCGCAGCTTGAAATCAAAGAGGGCAAATGTCGCTATTGCCACGCAGATATCCCTGGAAGGTTTGACTAATTCGTCATGTAGACCAGGATTCTTGGTTGGGGCAGGGGTTGAACCCTTGCCCCGATTCCGGATAGGGGTGCACGGACGTGCCCCCAGACGGGAGCGTCCGCTCGTCTGGGCAACCCCTATCCGAACAGAGACATAGTCGTCGGATAGTCTCGCCTCTGGCGGGACATATCCGACCTACAAATTCGAGAAATGGCTAAGTGCACAAATTGCGGAGAGGAGTCAACTCTCATCTCAAAGGCGCTGCAGGTGTGCCTGGATTGCATCCGGGAGGACTTCGGCAAGGTTTCTTCCCGCATTCAGAAGGTTCATGCGAAATCGCGAGCAGAATTCGATCTGCCTACCGAGCCACCCAAGGACCCTTCAGGAGTAAGGTGCAATCTGTGCGTTAACGAATGCAGAATTCCTGAAGGTGCAAAAGGCTACTGCGGTCTTAGAAGAAACACTGGGGGAAGGCTTCGCGGTGGCGGGAAAGATGAGGGGAACTTAGGCTGGTATTACGATCATCTTCCCACCAACTGCGTGGCGGACTGGGTTTGTGCCGGAGGGTCGAAAGCTGGCTATCCGGAATATTCACATGCGGCGGGACCTGAACATGGGCACAAGAACTTAGCCGTGTTCTATCAAGCCTGCTCCTTCAACTGTCTTTTCTGCCAGAATTGGCATTTTCGAAAGGATGTCAATTCTAAGAGAAAAACTACTGCAGAAGAGTTGGCGGATTGTGTGGATGAGAAGACCTCCTGCATCTGCTATTTCGGAGGAGATCCCGCGCCGCAGATTCATCACGCCATTGCAGCGTCTGAAGCAGCACTGAAGAAAAACGAGGGGAAGATACTGCGCATCTGCTGGGAGACCAACGGAGCGATGAATTCTCGCCTTCTGGAAAAGATAGCAGAGTTATCGCTGAAGTCAGGCGGGTGCATCAAGTTCGACTTAAAGGCTTTCGACGAGAATCTGAATATGGCTCTGTGTGGAGTAACCAATAAAAGAACTTTGCAGAACTTCGAGATGCTTTCGGAAATCGCCAAAGCGCGCCCCGATCCTCCTCTTCTCATAGCCAGTACTCTGCTTGTTCCGGGTTACGTCGACTCAGAAGAGGTCTTTAGGATCGCGGGTTTCATTGCCGGTCTGGACAAAGATATCCCTTATGCCCTCTTGGGCTTTCATCCCCAATTCTACATGACCGATCTTCCGGTGACCTCAAGAAGACATGCGGAGGAGTGCGCGGTGGCTGCAAAAAAGGCGGGACTTCATAACGTTAGAATTGGCAATATTCATCTCCTGGGAAACGCCTACTGACCGATGAGCTCGTCAGTTACCTGTCCGAGATGGTTCGGGATTTCGGACCTACGGATGCTAAGGGCCTCCCGGCTTTAGAATCCCTGACAGAAGACTGAAGAGCCGGACTTGGCAACTCCTTGCCAAGAATCTTATGCGCAACCCGGTTGTGGCGCTGGCCCGCTCCTGTACAGGTAGTTAATCAAGTAGACTATGTCGGCAATGTCTACGACACAATCCGCATTGGGGTCTCCGGCTGCCAGGGGATCGGGCGCAACCCCGTCTCTGTAAAGGTAGTTGATTAGGAAAACCACGTCTGCCACATCTACCACACCGTCCCCATTGACGTCACCGGCAACGTAGGCTGATTGACCGGCAAGAACCACCGCGCCGTAAGCGTTTATTCGGCCGTGGCCTAACTGGGTGCTCTTTCCCGTTCCCGGGTCGTAGTAGTAACCACCTACTTGCTCCGCCGTCTCCTCAAGGATTTCTCTAACCTCCGAAGGCAGCAGGGAAGAGTTGACGGAGAGTATCAGTGCCGCCGCCCCCGCCACCATAGGAGATGCCATGGAGGTGCCGTAGCAATAGCCGTAGTTCTGGCTGATCCCGTAGCCATTAAGGGTCACGTAGTAGTTGGGCATGGTGGAATAGATGTCGTTGGCGTCGAAATAAGAACCGTATCCACCCGGAGCCGCTACAGAGACCTGGCTTCCTATGCTGGAGAATGAGGAGACGTGATCGGTGTGTCCGGTGGAGGAGACGCAGATAACGTTTTGATACGTGGCCGCGTAAGCTGCCGGGTAGAGCACCGCCCCGCCATTGTTATTGCCGGCGGCCGACACCAGAAGAACGTCGTGGCTGTCTGCGTAGGCAACTCCATGTATTTTGGTGGACGAGGGGGAGCCACCTCCGCTGTAGTTCACCACACGTGCTCCGTTGTCGGTGGAGTAGATCATCCCATCCCGGAAAGCCTCGTGCGATCCGGAGCCGTTAACGTCGAACACCTGAATTACCATGATGCGGCTGTTCCAGGATACTCCCGCCACACCCACCGCGTTATTGGTTTCGGCTGATATTATCCCGGCCACATGCGTTCCGTGACCGTTTTTATCCCTCACCCCTTCCCCGTCTCCAACCAGATCAATCCCCAGGATAATCTTGGCAGGATCATCCAGATCGGGATGGGAGAGGGAGCTGGATACCATGGGAATGCCTGAATCGAGTACCGAGACAATCACACTTGAGCTGCCGGTGGTGCTGTCCCAAGCTTCAGGAGCATCGATATCGGCATCATTCGTTCCGCCAGGGGGAGACTGACCGAAATTGAAAAGCCCCCACTGCTTCCAGGCCATAAACTCTGGATCATTGGGCCAAATACAGGTGTGGTCGATCATGTTCGGTTCCACATAAAGGAAAAGCCCGGTTGCCTGCATTGTCTCTATCACCGCAAAAATGTTTTGTCCCTGAGGCAGACTCACCTTTCCGAAGCCGAAACCATCCAGTTCCCTGGTTAGGTTCAGCTTGTTTCTTGTCAAGAAACTTCTGACGCCGGCAGGATCCTCTCCGGTCTTGACCATGAATAGTATCTCGCCGTCGACATATTCTACAGGCTCACCTTGCCACGTTGCGGTAAGGATGTCCCTGCCCATGTACTGAGCACCCAGAGTGGTCGCCGGGACCAGAAGAATGGCAAGCAGAATCAGGGTCGCGAGAAAGCTCTTAACGAGGTTCATTTTCCCTCCGGTTTAAGGAAGTTGGTTGCGGTGCGTCTTAGCTCACAGAAACAAGATTGGCCTTATCCTCTTTTTTAAATATACGCGATTCACCAAATCTGTCAAGAGAAAAAAATCGGCTAACCGACGTTTATTTGTGTGATTGCGTCCAGGGCCAGGAGTCCAGCCGGTGAGAAGCACGTAAGGAGGACGAGAGTCAGGCAAGTCCGTTGCCATCTTCTATCATGCCGTCCCTGAGCTTTATAATGCGGTGGGTTCTTTCCGCTATGCTGTGATCGTGGGTGATGACCACAACAGTGTGTCCCTGTCTCCCCAACTCTTCGAACAGATTGATGATCTCTTGTCCTGATCCGGTATCCAAGTTGCCGGTGGGCTCGTCCGCCAGTATCAGACGGGGCTGGTTGACCAATGCCCGGGCGATGGCCACCCTTTGCAGCTCGCCGCCGGAGAGCTCGCCCGGCTTGTGGTCAGCGCGGTCTGCTAAGCCCACCTTATCCAGAAACTCCATCGCCCGCTTCCTTCTCTTTCTGGAGGCAACGCCCCCGAAGATCAAGGGAACTTCCACGTTTTCGAATGCGGTGGCATAGGGAAGAAGGTTGAAGTTCTGAAACACGAAGCCGACCTTTTTGTTTCTGATCTCGGCCAGTTCATTGGGACTTAAGCTCTCCACCTTTTGCCCCTCCAGGAAATACTCACCGGAGCTGGGAGTGTCCAAACAACCCATCAGGTTCATCAAGGTGGATTTGCCTGAGCCGGAGGGGCCCATGACGGAGACAAATTCATTTTCGCCTATCACCAGGTCGATTCCCCTTAAAGCCTCCACTTCGACCCTCCCGGTAGAATAAACCTTCCAAATTTTTCGCATGTCTATCATTGCTCACACCTCGACTTCAGTCAATGTCGTTCATGCCTGATTTTCTGCATTCCATATCCCGACCTTCGCTATCAGGGAGGAGGCGGGATGAATTCCCGCCTCTATGGGGGTGAAAGCCCATAGTTCAGCAGTCTCAAACCTCTTCACGGGCGCTTCAAACGAACGCATGTCTGTGCTCTCCTCTTACTCATATCTTAACGACTCCACGGGATTTACGCTGGCTGCCTTGCGGGAGGGGAAGATTCCTGATAGCATCCCGATGATTCCCAGAATCAGCGACGTGATCACCGCGATCTCCAGTGAGATAACGGGTTTCCCCAACCACTGCGCCCAGTCTGCCTCCATGGGAATGGCAGCCCAGATTTTCACCAATACCATGGAGGAAAAGACTCCCAGAGCGCCACCAAGAATGGTGATGATCAATGATTCTAAGAGGAACTGGCTCATGATATGGACTCGTTTTGCTCCCATGGCCATCTTTATGCCTATCTCTCTGGTTCTCTCTTTGACCGCCACGTACATGATGTTGGCCACACCCACCCCAGCGATAAGTAAGGTCATTCCTCCTATCACTCCCAGGAAGATTTGAAAGCCGATCAGTACCTTGTTGAATGTCTTCTGCCCCTCGATCACGTCCCAAAGCCACAACGCTTCCTTGTCCTCCGGATCGAATCGGTACTTTCCCCCCATTACCCTGGAGATTTTCTTCTTGACCTCTTCGATCTGCGCAACATCCCTGGGCTGGTAAACGATGTTCTGCAGGTACTTGTGACCCCATACGGTTTTGAACGTAGTTGCCGGGATGGTGGCCTTGTCCCAGTCCGGTCCGTTGTACATTCCCATCTGCATCTTCTCTATCATCACGCCGATGACGGTGAAGGGGACATTGTCTAAGACGATGGTTTTGCCCACGGCGTCCTCGTTTCTGAAGAGTCTCTCTTTGAGTTTGTGCCCCAAAAAGACCACTCTCCTTTTATATTGCATGTCCAGATGGTTGATGAACCTTCCGCCTCTCTGGGGATAGTGCGCCCTCATCTCCTCGTAGCAGGGATAAACGCCGTTGACCCGTTCTGAGACGGTATTTTTCTTGTAGGTTATTGACACGCCCCATCTGTTATATTCACCACCCGCGGCTTCAATCTCCGGGACCTTCCTCTTCAGGAGCTCGACGTCCTCGTCAATGAAACGAATCCTTCTTCCCTTTCCCAGGCCTTCATAAGCTATAGAGGTTTGTCCTCCCCACATGACCACGATATCCTTCCCCAGGCCGTGACGAGCCTTATTCAACGACCTCTTAAACCCTTCTCCAAAGGCCAACAGCATCACGATGGAAATGGTGCCCCAGACAATGGCCATCAGAGTCAGAGTTATCCTTTTCCTCTGCTTTTTCAAATCCCGCAGGAAAAGCCTGAAGATTAAAAGTCCCTTCAATTTTTTTCCTTCCTTGTCATGAGATGTCGGATAGCCCCCCGTACGGGGGGCATATCCGACCTACGCTTAGGCTCAGAGCTTCAACGCCTGCACCGGGTTTAAGTTTGCCGCTCTTCGGGCAGGGAAATAGCCGGAGATCAACCCTACCAATCCCAAGATGCCTACCGCGATCAGAGCGGTAGAGTAGGTAATCTGGGGCGTACCCACGTATTCCTCCAGCTTGAAAACCGGAAATAGCTTCACCACCGCCAGGGAGAAGAGAAATCCTACCGTGCCGCCGACGAAGGTTATGACGAATGTTTCAAAGATGAACTGGAACAGGATGTGAGCCTTCTTGGCGCCCAAAGACATCTTTATCCCCACCTCCTTGGTTCTCTCCTCCACCACCACGTGCATGATGTTGGACACGCCGATTCCGCCCACGATGAGGGTGGCGGTTCCGATGGCCACCAAGAATATTCTGAAGGCCAAAAAGAAATAGGTGAGGAATTTCTGCATCTCGGTGGTGTCCCACATGGATAGAGCCTCTGTATCCTCCGGATCGAACTTGTATTTCTTCCCCAGGACCTGGTAGACCTTCTCCTTGACCAGTTCCGTCTGCCTTGGATCCCTGGGCTTGAATATCACGTTGTTGACGTACCTGTAGCCGTACATGGCTGCGAAGGTGGTAGCCGGTATGAAAGCCTTGTTCGTATCCCGACCGCTGTAGCTGGAATCCTGCTCCTTTTTCTTCATAACCCCGACAACCAGAAAGGGGACATTATTGATGATGATGTATTTGCCTATGGCCTCCTCTTCTCCGAACAGATCCTTCTTCAGTTCATCTCCGATGAAGACCACTCTCTTTTTCTGCTCTAAGTCGATCCTGTTGATGAATCGCCCGCCCATCTCCGGAATTATGTTTCTCAACTCCCCGAATACCGGACAGATTCCCACCATGTTCTGGGTGACCGCGTTCTTCTTATACTTCATGTGGGTGCTCCAGCGGGAATACTCCGGGCTCACCCCCCACATCTCTTTGATCTCTCTTTTTAAGAGATGGGCGTCCTCCTCTCTTAAAGGGATTGATCGTCCCTTGCCAAAGCCCTCGAAGGGTTTGCTGGTCCTCCCTCCCCAGAGGATGACGATACCTTCCCCCAGACCATGCATGGCCCTTTGATTTTGAGCATGCAACCCCTTTCCGAAGGCTAAAAGGAGAATCACCGCCGCAGTTCCCCACATGATCCCAAATAGGGTCAGGAGGGTCCTCAACTTCTGGGAGCGCATGTCCCTGAGAAACTGAGTCATGTACATAACGACCTGCATTTAGGTTATCTCCTTGGGAGGCTTCTCCACCAGGATGTCCCCCTCGTTGAGCCCCTCCGTCACCTCGATGTTCAATCCGTCGGAAAGACCGGTTTTGATCACCTTTCGCTGGATTTCCGCCGTGGTGGAGTCTTTTACCTGTACGAAGGCGGTGTCCTCAACAAACTCAATCAATCTTTCCGGGATCAGGAGAATATCCTCTTTCTTCTTAATAATGATATCTGCATTGGCGGAGTATCCCGCTCTCAATATGGAGCGACCCTTCTCGGTGATCTTGATCTCTAAGTCGAACAGGGTCGAGTTCTCCTCCTTCTTGGCCTTGGGGGAGATCTTGTAGAGGATGCCGTGAATGGTGTCGTTGGGAAGGGCCCCCACCTTCAGGATCGTGGACATCCCCTCCTTTAGCTTGCCCACGTCGATTTCGTCTACCGTCCCCCTGAAGATCAACTCGTTCATGTCGGCCAAGGTAAAAAGCTCGGTTCCGGCCTGATACGAGGACAATGGTACCACCGGGTCTCCCACGTTTATCTTCCTTTCTAGTACGGTGCCCTGGATGGGAGATTTCACCACCGATTCGACCTTCCTGCCGCCGATGTTTATCCTGCCCCGCTCGATCAGGGAGAGCTTCTCTCCGGAAAGCTTGAGCCTCAGCTCAGCCTCCCCCGCGCCGCGCGAAGCCTGGTCGTACTCCTGCTGAGATACCAACTTCTTTGCCAGGAGCTCCTTGACCCTCGAGAATCCTTTTCTCTCATTCTCGTAGTTGACCGAATCGATCTGCACCCGCCTTTTGGCTTCGGCGTATTCTAAGGGGGTGGGATCTGGCTGAATCTCGACTAAGAGATCTCCTTTACGCACCGAATCTCCCATTTCCACAAACACCTTCTTCACGATGCCGGATATCTTGGATTTGACCGAGATCTGGTTCTTCGGCTCAATCTGCCCTATGGCCAGCGCTTTGTCGATGATGCTTCCCATCTCCGCCCGGATGGAGTTGTTGGCTTGCTCCTTTTTTCCTGAACCCTGCAGCACAAAGAAAATGCAAACGGCCAAGACCACTACGATTATCCCGATTATTATAATCTTCTTCATATCCTCTCTTCTCCTTGGTTTGGACTGAAAGTGTGACAATATGCGAGTTTTCTCCTCTCCAGGCTTATATTTATTTTACGTGATTAGAGTAGGAAGGTTTCAAGCTTGGTGGTGCGGGTGCGACCAGAAAAGCCGGAGTGGGGAAGACCAGCGCCTAACTTAAGTTAGGTGCTGGTTCGGCGTTTGCCCTGTGGAACGATCTCAGCTCCCTGCCAGTCTTCCTCACCAACGGGAAAATCTCTTGCGGTTGGTCAAGAAGACCAAACGTGAGCAGGGTGCTGGTCTTTGATTTATGCCGCACGCCCATTTCCGATTCGGTCAGTTTTCGATGGTTGGTGTGGGTTTTTGCTCTATCCACCGTCGCTTTTGAGCAAAAGTCTGGGGAAAAGGGCAAAAGTTTTGTTGACAATTCTGATATGTAAAGTATATTTAGAGAAGAGCGGATTTCTCTGTCCGAGCCTTACGAATGTTTGGCCGGCAGGAGGAAATCAAGAGAGTTTATAAACCACACAATCCTTAAGGGAGAATCAAATGAAAAAAGTGATTCTGCTTTCTTTTGTGTTGGCCCTGTTTGTTTGCTCCTTTGCCTGGGCATACAGAGTGAACCTGGCAGCCGTCGACGAGATCAAGGTGGAGCTAATCTCGGCAGATGCCTCGAAAGTCAGGGTGGAGCTATTTGTCCCTGAAATCCGGGTGGAAGACAAGCTTGTGGAAGGGGAGACCTATCAAATGCTCACCATCCCAGGCGGCGGATGGCTGACCGAGGTGGGGAGTCCCCAGGTTCCCCTGTTCTGTCGGTTTGTGGCTCTTCCTCCCTTCTCCGGGGTGAGGATAGAGGTGGTCGAGCAGGAGATGGAGACGCTTCCCGGCACTTTCCTTGTTCATCCATTCCAGAAGCCCCCCAAGCGTACCGATAATCCACAGCCGGAGCCGTTTCAGCTGAACCAGGAGGTTTACTCTCAGGATGAGGCGTTCCCGGGGAGCTTGGTCGAAGCAGGAGAGATCTCCATCTTACGCGATCTGAGATTGGCCCCCATCAAATTCTTCCCGGTCCAATACAATCCCCGCAGCGGCGAGGTTACGGTCTACAAGCGGCTGGTGGTGGACATTTATTTCGAGGGGACCGGCGAGAATCCGCAACTTGACCAGGAGAACGTGCTGACCAGATCCTTCGTCAATACCTACGAACGATTCGTGCTGAATTTCGATGAAGTCCAGGGAGGAAAGGATCTGGTGGATGGGTCGGTCCTGATCATCACCTATGATAGCTTCAATGCTCAGGTTCAGCCCCTGGCCGAGTCGAAACGCAGAAGAGGGCTTTCCACCCATCTGGTCAACCTGTCCACCGTAGGGTCCAGCAACACTCAGATTTACGATTACATCTACGACGCCTATCACACCTGGCCCGATCCGCCGGAGTATGTGATCCTGGTGGGAGATATCGGTCAGATTCCGACCAATAACGGTCTGACTTGCATTACCGATCACAAATACGTCACAGTGGACGGTTCGGATTACTTCGCGGATATTCACATAGGAAGGATTTCGGTTCAGACGCAGAGCGAGGCAGCGCATGTGGTCGCCAAGACTCTGAACTACAGAAACAGTCCTTACATGGACCAGACCGAATGGTTCATGCGTGGTATGACCATCTCGGGAAGCGACTATGTGGACGATTATAACGCGCTGATATGCGGGCGATACATGGTCGACTATGCCGGATTCACCTATTTCGACTCCCTCTGGGCTTCGTTGGGCAACGATACTCCCAGCCAGATAAGCACTCGCTTAAACCAGGGACGCAGTTGGATAGCCTATTTCGGTCACGGTTGGGCCACCGGCTGGAGCCCTTCCGGCTTTGATAATGGCGATATCAACGCGCTCAACAACGGAGAGAAGCTGCCGGCAATCTTCAGCGTAGCGTGCAACAACGCCGAGTTTGACTATTACAGTGATTGTTTCGCTGAGCGATGGATCAAGGTGGGTGAAGTAGGGAACGAGAAGGGAGCGGTCATAATCTGCGCCGCCACCCGTGGCTCCTCTTTCTTCTATTCGGACACCATGGGAAGGGGGACCTATGAGGCCTATTTCAAGGACAGCCTGTTTCATTTCACTCCCGCAGTGAATCAGGGTAAAATGAAGATGTACACCTACTTCCCCGAGGGATCCGGAGGAACCACGGAGAGAGAGATGCAGATGTACACCACCATCGGCGATCCGGAGTTGGATCCCTGGAGCGCCATCCCGGAGAGCCTGGAGGTGACCCATCCTGAGGTCGTGTTCATGATGGAGGGGGGAGAATTCACGGTGACGGTCCAGCTTAACGGTCAGCCCATGAAGGATGCCTTGGTCTGTCTGATCAAGGGCACGGAGGTATACGAAAGCGCACGAACCGGACCTGACGGCCAGGTCACGATGTATCCCGTGCCCGAGACTCCGGGCATGATGGACGTGATCGTGAGCGGACATAATGCCTACAATTACGAGACCACGGTTGAGGTGATTCCGCTCTCCGGTCCGTACATGGTTTACGTCGGCTGCCAGATCGACGATGACAACACGGGTGAAAGTCAGGGTAATGGCGATGGCGATGTGGATATAGGAGAGACCATCGAACTCCCGGTGATGCTCAAGAATCTGGGTGATTCCACCGGGATTCAGGTTAACGCCACTTTGAGCACCACCAGGCCACTGGTCACCATCTACGACGATTACGAGGAGTTTGGCGACATCCCGGCCGGCGACAGCGCATATTGCTTAGACGATTTCGATTTCTGGATCTCCCCGGAGACGCCCGATGGAGAGATCATCATCTTCAACTTAGACATTGCCGCGGAAAATGGAGAGGGTGGCTGGAATTATCCCTCGCTTCAGATCGAGGTCCACGCGCCGGTTTTAGCCTACAAATCCAACATGACCGACGACCTCGGGGGAGACGATGATGGAAAGCCGGATCCCGGTGAGACCTGCATCATGGACGTTGTTCTGGAGAATAACGGGAGTGGAGGGGCGTACGGCGTGCAGGCGGAGCTTATCTCCGGTGACCCTTACGTGACCGTGATGACCGCCGACGCCAACTATCCGGATATCCCGCCATCAGGCAGCGGCACCAGTATCTCCTCCTACCAGTTCTTCGTAAGCGGGGATTGTCCTTTAGGCCACGTGACCAATATGACGCTTCAGATCAGTACCGCTGCCGGTTATTACATCGTTGACGGTTTCCAGATAATCATCGGACAGAAGCTGATCCTGTACGTGGACGACGACGCAGGGGAGACCTATGAGAGCTACTTCTTCGATACTTTCGATTCGGTCGGCTTTGCATATGACGTGTGGGAGTATGAGAGCCAGGGTTGTCCGCCAGACTCGGTCCTGGAGTTCTACCAGGTGGTGATATGGAGCACGGGCGCTGATTATGGGACGCTGTCAAATCCCAAGACCCTAACAGCAACCGATCAGACTCGGCTGATGAGCTATCTGGACAACGGAGGGAACCTGTTCCTCTCCAGCCAGGATTTCCTGCTGGACAACAACCCCAACACCTTCATCACCGACTATCTGCACCTGGCGGGCCACAGCGACGACAAAAGTGTGGGATCGGTGGCCGGCATCATGGATGACACCATCTCCCACGGTATGTCTTTCGCCTTAAGTTACCCCTTCTTCAATTTCTCCGACTGGATCTTTCCCGGGGCGGAGGCCAGCGGGATATTTTACGAGACAAGCAAGGGTTCCTCGCCTCCCAGAGCGGACGTTCAGATAGACCATTATTCCGGAGCAGATGCCATATTGAGTCCGGTCAACTACTGCGCGCTGCGTTATCCATCGTCCGGGCCGTCGGTATTCAAGGTGGTCTTCATGGCATTCCCCTTCGAGGCGGTTCCCCAATTCGGACCCGAACCCAACAACTCCACTGTTCTTATGTCGAGCATCTTAAGCTGGTTCGGTATAGGCCGGGCCCCAGAGGAATACATGGCTGGCGATGCCAACGGTGATGAAGCCATAGACGTGGCGGATGTAGTCTTTCTGGTGAATTTCCTGTATAGGGGTGAGGCTTCTCCCAATCCTTATCTGGCCGGTGACGCCAACTGCGACGGCGAGGTGAACTTAGCAGACGTGGTCTACCTGATCAATTACCTGTACAGAGGCGGAGATCCACCTCCCTGCTAATCAGGTGTCGATTAAGAAGATGACTTGAGCCCCCCGCAAATGCGGGGGGCTTTTTTTGTGGTCAGCAGATTACAAACTCAGCGGGCACAAAACAGATTCTTCGAACTCACCCCCTTTTGTTCCCCCTCTCCCCGCCTGCGGCGGGGTCTTCGACTTCCTACGAGAGGGGGGATAGGGGGTGAGTTTTCGCCATGCCATGCTACCTAAGCAGATTGTCGGGTAGCTCCTCCCGCCGGTGGCGGGACTCGCAACCCGAGCTAGAAACTGAGCGATCGGCGCAGAGGCGGGATGAATTCCCGCCTCTATGTGTGAGGGAACACCTCCCATGCATTCATAGGGCAGGGCATTCAGCCCTGCCATTCCTACAAAGTGCGATACTGGCGGCTCTGGGCTTTCTGGGCGTTCTGTAGCTCATTTTCGTTTTTTTCAGCCTTCCTTGAATGATGATGTTTGACTGGTGGAACTGGCGCTTCTGGTGCATCTGGTGCATCTGGTGGTCTTTTTTATTTTATTCTCACTTTGCCTCCAAGCAGTTATCAGGCAAAGAATTATGTACGTTCAAATCTGTATTCTGAGGATCGTTCGGAAGCTCACCATAAAAGTAGTTGGTCGTCCCAGAGGATGGCGGAGCAGCCGTTGGGTGTTTTCGCCCTTGTGAATCCCATGGCGGAAAGGAGCCCGCGGGTCTTGACCTACCGGCTGGACTTGCGGGACATGGGGGACTTGGGGGATGTGCGGATGGCTATTTTTCATTTTTTTCATCGTCAGAAAATGTATTTTGAGAGAGGATTCACCCTGAAGGAGTTGGTCATCCCAGAGGATGGCGGAGCACCCGTTGGGTGTTTTCGCCCTTTGATGAGCTTGTCGATCAAGGTTTCCAGGAACTTCAATTGGGTGGCTTGTTCCCTTCGACGAAGCTCAGGATCTGCGACCTTTTCGTCGTCGGTATCAATCAGATGGTTCATATCGAATCTCTTTTCCGCATATTTAGGAGAGCGTTCAATTGTCCGCGAGACGCGCCGGAAATTAGATGTGCTCTCCTATACACACTGGAGCTATCTCTTTCACCATTAAAGCTAAGGTATATTTGCTTTTTGTGGAAAGAGAGAATGCGGGTTAGGTATTAGAATTGCGGGCCAAGAGGTGAACAGTTCGCTACCTGCTAACAAATCGGAAAACTCTCCCAACTCCAGATTCTTCGGCTACGCCTCAGAATGACGCACCAGAGGAGGTGAATCTTAAGGCAGGGCAGGGGGAGGGGCACCAAGGCTGTCAACGGATTAAACGGATAGAACGGATAAAGCAGTTAGGAGAGGGGTTGCATCGGCTAAAGCCGCTGACCGGATGCTTTTCGCACTCGTTGACCCGCCAGAGGCCCCGCAACACAGGTGTGTGCCGCCCGCGCACGCTAACCCCGCCATACCGCATAACCCTGGTCCCGGAGGTCTTCTGCAAGTTGTCTTTCCATCGCCTTGGAGTCTTTCCAGGTCATTGCTGGGAGGTGCTCATACAAGTGTGGCAGGAGCCTGACGCAGTACTTGTGAGCATACTTGCTGCTCTTGTGTCCCGACTGGTGATTCTCAAAGCGCTGTTCCGCGGTCAGGCCCGTTTGCCCAACGTAGACGCACGGAAACTTTGGATCATGCCTTGGATTCGCGGCAGCGAACTTTGGCTCGCCGAGAACCGAGTCGTCGAGCTCAATGACGTAGACAATGTGGTGAAGATCAGGTACCATCGTGGGTCTCGGACAAAGTTGGCCTGACTATGTTTATATTGATCTGTATGACAGTCCAAGCACGGCTTTGAGCGCCGTATGAAACACCTGCGAAAAAGGTATCTCTTAAGGCATAACCAATGAAATTTCAGGCTGTTGCGCAAATGTAGGTTCTCGTAACAACGAATATTATAGCTGGCAGACCGTAGAAGTCAAGGAAAACGCTACGAAATTAACATGGAACCCCCTGTTTCCCCTTCAGGGTGTCCTTCGATCCCGAAGATCTTCCTACGACACTGAGTCTTCCTTCGACCCTGAGG
>CBDUQU010000019.1:0-28383 GCA_965369445.1 uncultured bacterium
AACCCCTTCGCTGGTTGTCTTTCTTCTCACCTGTCTTTAAAAAAGAATCACCTCCTTGAGAGAGAATCAGTCACACCCTTTAAGGGGCGCATCTCCGCTCTTGTACAGATAATTCAAGGTGTACACCAGATCACCGACCGCTATCTGGCAATCCCTGTTGACGTCGCCTCTGCCGTAGGGATTCGGGGCCTCATCTCCTCGGTATAGATAGTTTATCAAAAACACTACGTCCGCTACGTCCACTACCCCGTCGCCGGTGGCATCACCAAACACGTAGGTGGGGAAGAGGCCCGCCTTGGCCACCCTGAGCACGGTAAGGGGGGAGTAATCGGTTTGCACAAAAGCCACCACCTCGCAGTTTGCGTCCACCCAGGTCGAGGGCAAAGTGTAACTCTGGAAATCATAGAACGTCTCTCCCACTCCGGCGTTGCAGAAAACTCCCTGGTAGTTGGGCAGCATCTTTCTGACCACGTGCTGGAGGCTGTCCAGGCCCTGCCAAGGATAGTATATATGGCTCTCCGCTATGGCGTATCGCAGTCGCGGATTCTGTAAGGCATCCAGAGCCGTGGTCCAGGTCTGGACCTCCAGGAGTCGGGTGACGGGGTCGTACATGACATCCAGCCTGATACTGCACTGAGACGGGGTGAACAGCATCTCCCAATTGTAAGCGCCCAGGTAGCAACTGAAGGTACCGGTGCCACCCCCGATACAGGTTCGCTTTCCGTCGATCTTGGCGCGTGGAACCGCTGGGATTCCGTAGTAACTCGCCCTGGCGCTGCCGTCCGAATTGTTGAAAGGGCCACTGGTATGGTACTCCAGCACAGCCAGACTGTCCCCTTTCAGCTTTTCTAATGAGTCTGCGGCAACTGCCGCATAGGGACAATACTGTCAGGTGGTACGGGTAAATATCTCCAGCAGAACCATATTGCGAGGAATGGTGGGGCCTTTGGTTGAAATCTCATCTCCCTCAAGCGAGTGATCGTAGGGCTGGGCGGGAATGCATTCCAACTCACCAACGTCTGAATCGGCAAGACCGGTTGCACCCGAGAGGAACAGAAGAAGCGCCACAAACGCAACTAAGACTCTCTGTCTCTGTGGCATGAGAACCTCCTTAGAAGTTATGAAAGTTACAGGTCGACTCAGTCTATTTCCCATCCACGAAGCGGCGCGGGTCCTCCAAGAAACACGTAGTTCATCAAGAAGATTACATCCGCAACGTCTATGACACAATCCTCATTGGGATCGCCGGAGGCCGATGGTCTCGGCTCCACACCACCATAGAGAATGTAATTCGTCAGGAAGACCACGTCCGAGACGGTGACCGCGCCGTCACCATTGGCATCTCCCGAAACGTGAGTCTGATACAGGGGGATCAGGTTGGATATCAGAACCTGCTTGCCTTTATCGCTCTGCACAAAAACCACCAGCTCGCAGTGATAGTCCACCCAGCTTGCATCGATGGCGAAGCTCTGGCTGTCCACATAAGTCTCGCCCTGGTTTACCCAAAAACTCACACCCCCATAGTCCGGAAGCATGTCTCGCATAATAAATTGAAGGCTGTCCAGCCAATACCATGAATAATACTTGTGGCTTTCCGTGATGGCATAACGAAGATTCACGCTTGATTCCTGTATCTGTTCTGTCGCCTGAAATTTGGCTGTAATTGTCCCGGTTCTGAGAGCCGGGTTATAGTTTACTATCTTCAGGGAGAGCACGCCCGGAGTTCCTATCGCTATCTGCTGATTGTATCTGGTGTTGTAAGCATTGAAGGCGTTGCTGCCGCCCACATACCAGTTCGTTCCGCCAAAAATCGCAGTCGGAACGTACTCCAGCCCATAGTAATTTACCCTGCCGCTGGCATCCGAATTGTTGAAAGGGCCGCTTGTATGATACTCAAGGACAGCCAGACCGTCCCCTTTTAGCTTCTTTAATGAATCTGCGGCAACTGCCGCATAGGGACAGGATGGTCAGGTAGGGCGGCCAAACAACTCCAGCAGCACCTGCTTGCGAGGCACACCGTATTTGTCACCAAGGAATATATCCTCACCCTCAGCATAGATCCCGGAGGGTTGTTCCGCAACACATTTCAACTCCTCTTTCGCGTCATCCGCTAAGACTAAGACACCGAGAAGCAAGAAAAACAGAAACACGCAAAAACAAATGATTGCTCTTCGCATATGCACCATCCTTGAAGGAATTGTTAACTGATTTCTCATTTACCGACCCTCAAAATTCGCCTTCAGCCTTTGCGATCCTGGCCTTGCCGTTCTTTTTCGATCATCTCCTTCACCATCTGCTCTAAGTGAGAATGTTCATGCTCGTGCTCCGGAGGAGCCTCCTCCTTCCACACCGGTTTGAACTTGACCGTCTTGCAGGTCCACTTGGTGCATTCCAGACAGCGGATGCAGTCGCCGTCATTGGGGTTATGGTGAACATTGATGTCCACGGGGCATCCCTCGTGGCAATCGTCAAAAAACGCACAGACGCTGGAGCGAACTTTCAGTTTAAAGAGGCTGATCCTGTTGAAAAGCGACCAGATAGCTCCCATGGGGCAGGCATAGCGGCAGAAGGGTTGCTGAACCATAATGGCCCCTGCAATCAGCGCAAAGAGGATGAAGAGCTTGGCATAGAACAGAGCTCCCACCCGGGAGATTATGCTTCCTCCCTCGGTGAAAATATCGCCGGTGGGATTCCACAACACAAACGGGATGCCGGCCTCCAGTGTGCCTACCGGGCACAGCTTGCAGAACCAGGGCTCTCCCACCCAGTAGGCCACCAGCAGGGTCAACCCCACCAGTACCACGTATTTGCTATAGCTCCACGCCTTTCGGGGAAAGAACTTTTTCGTCTTTATCTTGTACAGCATCTCCTGAAAAAACCCGAAGGGGCAAAGCCACCCGCAGGTCATTCTTCCCACCATCAGACCGATGATACCGAAGATGCCGATCAACATGAAAGGCAGAGCTTTTATGATCGCAAAATGCTGAAGCGTTCCGATGGGGCAGCTCACCATCGCTAAGGGGCAGCCGTAGCAGTTCATCACCGGCACGCAGATTCCCTTGAAAGGGCCCTGATAGATGGTATTGTAGAATAGCGCACCGATATACGAGTTGGAGACCACCAGGGTCCCTATCTGGAAGAGCCGTCTTTTCATTCTCCTTCCCGAAAGCCGTTTTGATGGCGGCGCAAGAGGTTACCAGCCCTGTCGCACCCTACTCTATCCCGATGCAGGAGATGCACAGGATTGAGCCGTTATATCGCGTCTCCGCAAAATCTCCCAACTTGAGCCCGTAGATCAACAGTCCCAGGAGAACCAAAAGGCTTGCAACTCTTAACAGCTTCACGAAGATGCGCATCTAAAATCCTTGTTTTGGAATGTCCGCGCCAATCAAGACATTTTAAGTCAACTTAATTTCAATATAACATACGTTTCGTTTTTGTCAATATAATAAATCAATCTACTTGGCTCTGTCTCTCAAGCGGGATGGAACTCTTGCCGGTGCGAGGGATACAGGTTTCCTGTTCGTACAGACTTTCCATCAAACCGAGACTTGGGACTCCCGCCTTCTCACTTTTTTTCCGAACCCTAACCTCTTTAAGCTCAAGACGATACGAGGGAATGTGCACTTTTTTGCAAAAAAGCTCCCCCAGGTGACGCTAATTGTCACCTGCCTTTCGATAACTTAAATGACAGAACTCGGGCACCAAAAAAAGAGTTTGGTGTCCGATCAGCCAGCCTCAAACGGGGACGGGAGGTTGGCTGATTTTTTTTGCCCTCTTTACCCGCCTGATGGCGACCGAGTCTACTCTGGAGATGACACGGGTTCAGGGCGATTCCTCTCAGCACTTCGTGAATGACCGGTCAAATCATCTTCATCCGTTTCATGCCGATAACAGAATTAAGGTTGCAGGATTATCCTGAGTCCTGCAGCCACCAATTACAGTATCCAGACTGAGGTCTGTGAGGAATCAGACACAAGCGTCCCCACCTTTTCCGTCCCCTATCAGAGAAATATATGGGTAAACCCCTGAAAGCCATGCCAATTTGGCTTTGGTGGGTTTTCTTTCAACGTCATTTCGTTTGACAATTTGTCAACTCAGAGTTATTTTTACCTAAGAAGTTTCTTAATGAGCTTAAAATTCCCCCAAAGGAGACAGGTATGAAACCGAATAACAAAAAATCAGCACGTTACTCAAAACCTACAACCAACAGAATGATATTGATCGCAATTGGGCTGTCAGCATTCTTTTGGCTTCTCGATGCCGTTTTGGATTTTTTGGTATTCGGTTTTCCTGGTGATTTTATCAGCCAATTATTCACTCCAAGCCTACATGAAGTCTGGATACGTTTGATAGTTGCGGGGATTCTCATTACATTCGCTATCTATGCCCAATTCACTGTCACCAGGCGCAAGAAAACCGAGGAGGCGCTGCGGGAGAGCGAAGAAAGATACAAGGCCCTGTTCGATCGCTCTCTGGAATGTCTATACTTGCATGATTTTCAAGGGAACTTCATAGATGCGAACCCAGCTGCCATGGATCTACTGGGTTACGGGAAAGAGGAGATCAGGTCACTTAGTTTTACGTCACTGCTGGCCAAAGAGCAGATACCTCCGGCCCTGGAGGCTGTTGCGCAGCTTCGAGAGACCGGCTTCCAGGAAGGGCTGACCGAGTTCAGATTGAGGCGCAAGGATGGCCAATACGTGGACGTGGAGACCAAGGCATCCGTGATCTACCGGGAGGGAAAGCCCTTCGCCATTCAAAGAATCGCGAGAGATATTACCAAGCGCAAGCGGGCGGAGGAAAAGCTAAAGGCAGCGGCAGACGAATGGGAGGCTACTTTTAACGCCATACCGGATTTAGTCTCGATTCTCGATAAAGATCACAGATTCGTGAAGGTGAACAAGGCTTATGCTGACGTGTTCGGGATGAAGCAGAATGGTTTTGTCGGCAAGACCTGTCACGAGGTAGTTCATGGCATGAATGAGCCCTGGCCCGACTGCCCACTCACGCAGGTCATGGAAACGAAAAAGCCTGCGGTGAAGGAGTTCTACGAGCCCCGCCTGAAAATCCACCTTGAGGTATCCGTGGCGCCCATCCTCGACGAGAAAGGTGAAATCACGGGCATCGTCCACATAGCCAAGAACGTCACCGAGCGCAAAAGGATAGAATCAAAGCTTAAGCAGAATGAGAACATGCTGCGACAAATTATCGATATATCACCCAACTGCATCTTCGTGAAGGATCGGAATGGAATGTACTTGGTGGTGAATAAGAGAATGGCAGAGCTGCATAGCACAACACCTGAAGAGCTCGTTGGAAAGTACGATTACGAGATCGCACAAAAATGGTTTGAAACAGTAGATTATAACGAATTCAGAAAAGCCGAACAGGATGTTATCGACAACAAAAAGACATTATTAGTAATGGAAGAACCCTTCGTTTACCATGACGGAACTGAGCGATGGTTCCAAACCACGAAGATTCCGTTTGAAATGGAAGATAATCAAAATTGTCTTCTGGTTATATCAACCGATATCACCGAGCGCAAGGGGGCGGAGCAGAGGTTGCGAGAGTCTGAGGAGAAATACCGAACCCTGGTGGAAACCGCGCAAGAGGGAATTGGAATCACTGATCCCGATGAAAACCTGACGTTTGTCAACCAGGCTTTTGCCGACCTTTTAGGCTACACCAAGGAAGAGCTTTCGACTCTTAACCTCAGCCAGATTTGTGATGAAGAGGAATTTGTCAAACTGAGAAAAGAAAGCAAAAAAAGACAACGGGGACGATCATCCAGATATGAAGCCAGGCTATATGCCAAGACCGGTGAAGTTAAGTATTTCGACGTCTCTGCTACTCCCCTTGTCAAGGAGAAGGGCACTGTCACCGCATCCTTGGCGTTTCTTAACGACATCACCGAGCGCAAGCGGGCGGAGGAGAAGGTAAGGTTACTTTCGCATGCTGTTGACAGTTCGGTTGATGGCGTGGCTATGGGCAATCTCGAGGGCAAAATCACTTATGTGAATGAAACGTTTGTTGAAATGTTTGGCTATTCAAGAGAGGAGTTAATAGGAAAAGAGATTGCCTTCATCTACCCCGAGGATCAGATGCCGAAGTTAGAAAAGGCAATTAAGGCAACCATGGAAGACGGCTGGATAGGAGAGTTGGTGGGCAAAAGAAAAGATGGTGAACTCTTTCCGATGGCGATCTCCGCATCAAGGGTAGTGGATGGTGAAGGGAATGTTATTGCACAAATGGCGAGTCACACTGACATCACCGAGCGCAAGAAGGCACAGGAAGCGCTGCGGGCGAGCGAACAACGATATCGGGGTCTGTTCGAGGATTCACCGATTTCGCTATGGGAGGAAGATTTCTCCGACGTCAAAACGCACATCGACAGCCTACGAACTAAAGGCGTCAGAGATTTCAGAACCTATTTTCAGAATCATCCGGAAGTTGTTGCCCATTGTGCGGCTCAGGTAAAGGTCGTTGACGTGAATAAAGCTGCTCTTGAGTTGTTCAAAGCCAGGAGCAAAGAAGAACTTCGGCGTGGTTTAGATAAAACTTTCCGGGAAAAGTCATACGGTGCGTTTAGCGAAGAACTTGTTTCCCTCGCCGATGGAAAAACCATGTTTGAAACCGAAACCCTTACCCAAACCTTAACCGGAGACAAAAAAAATATCGCCTTGCGATGGACTGTGGCTCCGGGTTACGAGCAAACATACTCGAAGGTATTGGTTTCCATCACCGACATTACCGAGCGCAAGCAAGCGGAGGAGGCGCTGCGAAAAGCTCATGACGAGCTTGAACAACGCGTGCAGACGCGCACTGCCGAACTGGTGCAAGCCAACCAGGAACTGGAAGGAGAAATAGAGGAGCGCAAGCAGGCCGAGGATGCGCTCCAGAAATCTGAGCTCTGGATGCGCAACATTTTCAACTCATTAGAGGAGGCAGTGTTTGTGGTCACGCCGGATAGAACCCTGGTAAAAATGAACAAGTCCGGCCAGAAAATGTTCGGGTATACTAAGGATGAGCTTGCAGATCTTTCTACAGAGATACTACATGTCGACCACGAGCATTACGTAGAGTTCGGAAGACGGATCAAGGAGGCTTTCGACAAGGAAGAAGCAGCAAACTTCGAATTCGAGACTAAACGGAAAAATGGAGAGATATTTCCAACCGACCACACCGTCTCTTTATTAAAGGACGATAGAGGAGAATCCTTTGGCATAGTCAGTGTGATTAGAGATGTCACCGAGCGCAAGCGTGTGGAACGAGAGCTAAAGCGATACCGGGAACACCTTGAAGAGCTGGTGGAGGAACGTACAGCCGAATTAACCAGGAGCAACGAACAGCTTGAACAGGAAATCACCGAGCGCAAGCGGGCGGAGGAAGAGATCAGGAAATTCAAGACCATCTCTGACCGGGCCGGCTATGGTTCCGCCATCTCTGATCTTAAGGGGAATCTCATCTACGTGAATGAATCATTCGCCCAGATGCACGGGTATGGACAGGAAGAACTCATGGGCAAAAACCTCTCCGTTCTCCACAACAAGGAACAGATGAGGGATGTGAACAGACTGAACAGGCAACTCAGACAAAAGGGCCGCTACGTCGCCGAGGAGGTGTGGCATACCAAAAAAGATGGCGTTGTCTTCCCAACCTTTATGACTGCCACAATCATAAAGGACGACGGAGGAAAACCTTTGTTTCTGTCTGCCACGGCCGTTGATATCACCGAGCGCAAGCAAGCGGAGGAGAAACACAGGGAATCTGAGAAGAAGTTTCGGAATTTGGTTGAGCATGCCCACGATGCTATTTGTATCATCCAGGACGATCATTTCAAATTTGCGAATCAGGAATTCTCAGATTTATTGAACTACAACTGGGAGGAATTGAAACAGCTCGATTTCAAAGAGGTAATCGCGCCGGAATATCGGGACATGGTGGCTGATAGATATTACAGAAGACAGAAAGGTGAAAAAGCTCCGGATAAATATGAGTTCGTTCTCTTAACCAAAGATGGGGAAAGAAAATATGTGGAGTTGAGCGTGAGTTTGGTGGACTATCTCGGAAAAGTGGCATCTCATTGTTTCATGAGAGACGTCACCGAAAAGAAAAAGATGGAAGCTCAACTGATACAAGCGGAGAGACTGACGGCGGTGGGAACCTTAGCCTATGGAATAGCGCACGAGTTCAACAACATCTTAGCAGGAATCCTGGGCAATGCGGAATTTGGAATGGGAAGTGGCGATTCCAAAGAGGTGGAGGGGTGCTTCCGGGTCATAATGGAGAATTGCGATAGGGCAGGAAGCATTACCAACAGTCTCTTGATACTCGCCAGGCAACGTAAGGCAAAAAAAGAGGTAGCTGACCCCACCGATGCGGTAGAGAACGTCCTGGGACTGGTGGAACGGGAACTGGAAAAACAAAACATAAGGGTAGAGCGGAAATTCAAACCGGTACCGGAGATAGTCTGCGATTTAGGAGAATTTTCGGAGGTATTTCTCAACATGATAACCAATGCCAGGGATGCCATGAAACCGGACGGCGGCAGCTTGACCATCGAGATCAGAAAAAGAAACCGTAACATTGAGATCATCTTCGCCGACACCGGATGCGGAATCCCGGATGAGATAAAAGGCAGGATCTTCGAGCCGTTTGTGACCACCAAAGGAGCGCTGGGGCAGAGCGAAATACCGGGTACCGGCTTGGGCCTCTTCCTCTCCTACGGCATCATCAGCAGATACCACGGCAAAATCGCGGTGGAAAGCCAGGTAGGCAAGGGAAGCAAGTTCACCATAAGAATCCCCGTTGCCAAGAATCAAGAGGAGCCGGACCACGAGGAGACTGAGCAGGAAGGACCGGTGAGCATTCCACCAAATCTGAGTATTCTTCTCGTGGATGACGAAGAGGCCATTTGCAATGTGGTGAAAAAGTTCCTGGAGGAAAAAGGGTATTCTGTCGTCGACACCACCAGCGGGAAGAAGGGACTGAAGCTCTTCCAGGATAAAAACTTCGATTTAGTCCTCTCCGATATCACCATGCCCGACATGGATGGGGTAAAGCTCATATCAAAGCTGAAGAGCATTGATCATAAGGTGAAACTCATCACATTGACCGGACATGTAGCCGAGGAAAAACTGGAAGCTGCCAGAAAGGCGGGGGCAGATCAGATCCTGAACAAGCCATTCAAGAAGGAAGATTTATATAAGGCTATAGGCAGAGCGCTGTCTGTTTAACCTCACCCCCTGTATCCCTTTCAGGGTGTCCTTCGATCCCGAAGATCTTCCTTCGACACTGAGTCTCAGGACGAAGTGCAGGATCGAGGGAAATCTCTTCAGGGCAAGCTCCTGTCGGAACCGGAAAACGTTTGCGAAAAACGGAAAGGAAACCCTCTTTCAGGATGCCCCGCAGGTGATCTTTACCCCCCACCCCCCTCTACCCGAGGAGGGCGGAGGTAGGAGGGTGAGACAAGCTATTAGCTATTGATGAACGGCAAACATCTTGTCCAAGGTGAGTTTGGATTTGAAGGGCTCGGAGGTCGGTGAGATGCTCTCTATCTTGCTAATGTCGTACGAAGCGGTCTTGCCGGAGTCGTGACAGTGGCAAAGTACCAACCACTTTGGGTTTCCCCGCACCAGGGCGTAAGGCTCGATTAATATCTCCTCGGAGTGACCGCCTCGCTTTTTGTATCTTACTCTTACCGCCCTCCTTTGAGTGATCGCCAGGTTAAGGGATTTAAAGAGCGTGGAGAATTTAGAGATGCCGGAGGAGGCGTCTTTATCCTTATTAACTCGGCTTAGCCTTAGCGCCTTCTCCGGGATGGGCTTTCTCCGGCCGGCTTCCAGCTTTGCGTGGATATTTCTCGCAAAGGAGGAAAGGGAATGCTCAGATTTCAAAGGAGAAAACTCGAAGGCAAAATCCAGCGTCGAAAGTTCATCCTCGGTCAGGTTGAGGGTCGGCAGGAAGGCGCCTTCCAAAAATTTGTATCCCCGATCATAATATATGGGAAACCTGGCCGAGGCCAGGCTGTTTATATCTCTGAAGATGGTCCGCTCCGACACTCCGGATCTCTCGGCCAGTTCGCCTGACGTCAGGCTACGGTGAGACCTGATCAGGTTTATCAGAAAAAGAAGTCTCTCTGCTTTAGCCATTCCCATTACGGGTTCCTCCCCTCGTGAAACCTCAAGTACCGTTCTCCACTCGCACAGCTACCACTTCTACAGCACATATCACAGACGAGGCGCATCCGTACATTGGGGGCGGCCCAACCTATGAAGTATGCATAATAGTGCAAATTCCATGCTAACTTTGGCGGTCCCCCTAACTCTTTTTAACCAAACAAGATGCGGAAAGGGATGGATGTTGAAGTTCACCTGAGGGGGGACATTTTGAGACACGAATTCTCTCGGTATGCCCCAAAACCTCTTCTATTGTGGGGGAATCGGCGCGGGACTTTTTGCCACACAAGGTAGCGTTTTGCCTCACCGATGCCGGGGGAGGGAATAATTCCAGGCGACCAGAGACTTTTTTGCCTATTCTATGCCATAGTTTTTTAGCTTGCGATACAGAGTGCGTCTGTCAATACCTAAGATAGAAGCCGCCTTTTTCTTCTGGCCACCCGCTTTCTTGAGTATCAGGGTGATATAGGTCTTTTCTACCTCCTCCAGGGATCTACCCTCATCGCCTGCCCTTCTGATGCGGAGCTCCTCGGGAAACTGAATCTCGGGGGGAAGATGAGCGGGCATGATGGTATGGGAGTCACAGACCACCACAGCACTCTCCACGGCATGCTCCAATTCCCGCACGTTTCCGGGCCAGTGATACTCCAGGAACAAGCTCATTACCTCCTTGGAGATCTCCTTCGCCTCCCTTGCCAGGGGATTGCTATATTTATCCAGAAAGTGGTTGGCCAGCACGGGTATGTCTTCCTTTCTATCTGTGAGCTTCGGAAGATGTATGGACATCACCTTCAGACGATAATAAAGATCTCCCCGAAAGGATCCCCTGTCGACCTGTTCCTGCAGGTCGTGATTTGTGGCAGTGAGGAGCCTGAGATCGACTCTCTCGCCCTTTACCGCCCCCACTGGAGTTATGAATTTGTCTTCGATGGCCCGCAAGAGCTTCACCTGTGTGGATGGAGGGACCTCGCCGATCTCGTCTAAGAACAGGGTCCCCCGGTGAGCTTCCTGGAACAGACCCCGTTTGTCTCGCAAGGCTCCGGTGAAGGCCCCCTTCACGTGCCCAAAAAGCTCACTTTCAAGCAGGTTTTCAGGAATGGCGCTGGAGTTTACCACTACAAAGGACTTGCTTCTTCTCTCGCTGTTATTATGAATAGCCCGGGCCACCAACTCTTTTCCGGTCCCGGTCTCTCCGGTGATCAGCACCGTGGTATCGGTTCCCGAAACCCTTTTTATCATCTCGAAGACCGCCTGCATGGCTCCGCTTTTGCCGACGATATCCTCAAACCTGTGTTTCTCTTCGGCCTTCTTGGTCAGGTATTCCACCTTCTTCCGCAGATACCTGTGTTCTAAAACCTTGTTGATGACCACCAGGATCTCCTCGGTACGAAACGGCTTGGTGATATAATCGAAAGCGCCATTCTTCATGGCCTCTACTGCGGAATCGATTGTACCGAAGGCGGTCATTATAATCACGTAGGTCTGGGGGGAGATACGTTTTACCGCCTTCAGAACGTCCATGCCGCCCATTCCGGGCATCTTCAGGTCCGTCAGGGCGATGTCGAAGGGTCGCTCCTCGATTCTCTCGATCGCATCCGAGCCGGTGGCCGACACTTCTACCACAAACCCCTTTTTGTCCAGAATCTTCTTCAACACCTCCCTGAGCCTGGCATCATCTTCAATCACCAATATGCTGTTTTTCTCTTTCATCATCCCCTTCGCCTGTTTCTCGCTGGCTGAGATTAGACCTTTGAAACCCGAGAGAACTCATCCAACTCAAAGCAACACCTGTATAAACTCGGGTTACCCTAATTACTGTTGTTTCTCCTCAAGCATTTGACCCCCTTTTTCTCTTACTAAGATAATGACACCCGTGCCAGGCACTGTCAGCAGATCAGCAAAATAGGTAGATGACAGTGATAAATTGGTGCTGAACATCGAGTGGCAAATACTGGATGCGTCAGAGCAGATGTCAAGAAGTTTGGAACGAATGTGTGTGAGCCAAAGCCTGACTTCCGGCGCGGACACGATTGATCTTGTGATACACATTGGCCGAATGTTTGAATCGTTGCCGGAAGAAGACCCCAAGATTAAATTCTTAAAGTTGGTCCAAAATCTTCCGACTCCACTAAATGTAGTCCGCGAACAACACTTTTCCCGGAAAAACCGTCCTCAAAACACGTCCCCACAAAACTCATGTCTGTAAACCCAAATCGGGTTTTTCTTGACGCCGCAGCTATTGCTGGAAGTCGAGGATCAACCTGATAGGTAAGCCCGAGACAGAAGGAAGATCGACACCCTGGCAAAAGCCGCATTCAATCCGATTGTCTCTCCGCTTTGAGGGTTCCGATGAACCAAACAGGAATACATGCGCCGGTGACGGCCGCGCACGTATCGGCAACGTCAAGGGAAAAGAATCCGAATATCCTGGTGGTGGACGATGACCGGGTGCTGCTTGATCTTCTGCGCAAGGTCCTGGAGAAGTTTGGATTCAAAGTCGCATTAGCTGCCAGCGGCAAAGACGCCATTGATCAGGTTCAGAAATTCGTTCCGGATGTGATCTTGCTCGACATCAAGATGCCGGGCATGGATGGGATCACTCTCCTCAAGGAGATAAAGGCGCATGACCCGGACGTCGAGGTCATAATCATCACCGGATTCGCCAGCTTAGACTCGGCGGTGGAGGCGTTAAAATACGGAGCCTTCGATTACATCAAGAAACCCTTCGACAACCTTGCCCAGGTGGTCGACGCCATCCGCCGGGCCTGGGAGAGAAGAAGGCCCCGCCTGGAAAAAAGAAGCCTGCGTACAAGTCTGGAGAGAACGATATACGAGTTGAAGATCCTTTACGGCATAAGTCGAACAATGGGGTATTGTTCCGATCAGAAAGAGATAACGACCCGGGTATTGGAGACCCTCAATCAGATACTCGGCTACGATCTTGCCATCTCCATGCTTGTGAAAGGATCTGAGCCAGAGGAATTGCTCTTGCAGGTGGTGAACCCGACTAGCTCCCGTTTTATCGAAGAAGCCAAACGCAGCCTGATAGATGCCTTCAATTCGGCCTCCCGCTCAAACGTTTCCGCAGACACACCTTTTCAAAAGACACTGGGCAGAAGGAACATACGATCCAGGCGAAACACAGGACAGGAAGGTCAGGGTGCTCTCAGGATCGCTCAAAATCTGAATTCTTTTCTGAATGTCCCTTTGATGAACAATGGTAATCTGGTGGGAATGATTAACTTAAGTAGTCACCTCGACCGGGCATTCGGCCCTGACGACATCAGGCTTATCTACACCGTGGCCAGCCAGGTGCCTCCGGCTATTCAAAGGCTGAAAGGGATCAAAGCAATGGAGCGGACAAGGATGGACAAGCTGGCAGACAGCATCTCGGAAGGGGTGATAATGATCGATCAGAACTCCGAGGTAACGCTGGCAAATACCATCGCTCAGAAGATTCTGGATCAAGAAAACCCCGATTTCGACACCATCCAGAATACGCTGGGATTGGACTTCAAGAGGTTCAAGAAACAGTCGGAGAAGGAAGGCAACGATTTGTTGGTGAAAGAAACGGAAATACACTCCGAAAACTACCAGGTAACAGCTTCCACCATAAAAGGTAGTGAAGGAACCTTCGTGGGTTTTGTGATCTACATTCGCGAATCTTCGAAACAGATGCGCAGCTAATCGTAGCTCTCCAAGTGGAATTTACCTTCGCATAGCCTTCCGTAGGTGAAATGCTGAAACCAGTCCCCCAGGTTCAGGTATGTCCGTCCATCCAAATCACGCAAGACCGGAACGTGGGTGTGGGCCAAGATTACCGCGTCGAAGCCCTGCTTGATCTTTTCGGCGGCGAAACTCTCATATTCTTCCAGGTGACTTGAGTCCCGCTTCTGAACCGACTTTCTGCTCCTTCGAGCCACAAACCTGGCCAGAGGATAGCTGACGTCCGGCGGAAGTTGCCGATAGAGGAAGATGTTCACTCGATTCCTTAGTATTTTCTTCAAGATCCTGTATCCCAAATCCTTCTTTGCCAGCCCATCTCCGTGCGTGATGAAGATCCTCTTCTCCTGATGCACCACCTCCAGGGGCTCTTTGAAGATGGGGATGCCAATCTCCCTGGGAAGAAAATCCCCCAGCCAGAAATCGTGATTCCCCACCAGGTATTTTATCTTCATCCCGCCATCCACCAGTTGCCTCAACTTTCCCAGAACTCTGAAATGCTTCTTGGGGATCACATTCTTGTATTCGAACCAGAATTCGAACATATCTCCCACGAGGTAGAGAAATTCTCCCTCTTCTTTTACTTTGTCCAAAAAAGAGAGAAGCTTTTCTTGCTTGAACTTTTCCTTGTCTTCCTCTTCTGCTCCCAGGTGAGCATCGGAGAGGAAAAAGACGCTTTTTGACATACGAAGAAGATTATGGATTGGCGGATGAAAGTCAAGTCAAAAGAAACGAGGCGGACCTCCGTTTAACATAACGAGCACCCGACAGGACATCGTTCTTGGCCTGGCATTAAGAGGACATTTGTTCCAGCGCGCTGACTCAAACCGGTTGACTTTGACGCACTTCGTATGGCACGGACTATTGTTTCTCAAGCGAACAAGACAATGAAACAGAATCAGCGAATCCTCCGGATTGTCTCGTTTCTTATTGCGTCGTCTCTTATCTGCCAAATATCAATTTCTGCGGCTGAGAACTACACGCTGAAACCGCTTTTTGAGCTTAAGGCGGGCAGCGTAATTGACCAGTTTCGCCTCGCCGTTGCCCCAAACCCATTCGCACCCGACAAGGGACGGAAGGACCCACTAACCCTATTTGCCACACAAGTGTTGGTTGATAACTCAGGGAACCTCTATCTATTGAGGGAACGAAGGAGCATCGTAAAGCTAAATCCCGAAGGTGAGGTCACGGGGGAGATAGAGGGAACGCAACCATTCACCGTACCTGTGCGAATGCACCTTGATGGCGAAGATAATTTTTATGTTTTGTTTCGTAACCCAGCTGAAGTAGCTGTCGAACGCAGGTATGCAGTGGCTACGTTCGACAGCGAAGGAGACCTTTTACGTTGGATCACGCGCGATGAAGAAGACTTCTGGTGTATTTTCTTCGGGGTAACCATTAACGGAACGGTCTTCCTCCGATCGTGCGGTGCGGGAGTGACTCAGGATCAACTTCAAAGATACGACAAAGAGGGGAACTTCATCGGTGTGCTGCGGCACGAAGGACGCCCTCTGAGAAGAAGACACAATATGTATGGTGGGGGCTTCGCCGTAATCGGTCATGTGCTGACAGAGGGAGCGGACGGTAATGTATATGTAATCAACGATCATGATCTTACCGTAAAGAAGTTCATTGATCGTGACGGAAATCTCACTACAACTGCCGGCGTCGAGCCCGTTGCAGAAAAAACGCTCTTCCCCTGGATGCAGACGTCGAAGTACCAATTCCAGGGCTTTGATCTGGACAACAGAATGTACTTCTACCATCGTGCGGATCGCAGGTTGATGAAACGAGTTGAACTGCCCAGACACGTTATGGACGTCCTTGATCTCTCGGGTCCTCTCAGATTAGAGTGTTTCAGATACGACTTTAACGAAGACACGTACGACACCCTGTGGTGCCAGACTGTCATTCAGGAGGAGGGCAAATACGCAGTCCGATGGGCGCTGCGAAACTACGCCGGCGAACTCTATGAGCTTGTGATTTTCTTCAACGATCCCCCAAATAAAACCCCCCAGGATCATGCGAGATTTTACAGATGGGAGCAGGTAGAGTGACTCTCTGTCACAGCAGTGTTGTTGCGGGTTACCCTTCGGCTCGGCTGCTCAGGGCAAGACCCTCGTTTCTCCCCCCCGCAGTCTGCCCGCTGAAGGCGGGTCCGCCTATGGCGGAAAGACTGCGGCTACCAACCGCCCCCTGTTGTTGTTGCAGGATGCTCCTATTCCGCAACAGGTCAGGTTCGGGGTGGGGGTTCATCCTGCCCTTCGGTCCTGCCTCGCACTGCCCAGACGGGCACCCGTATGGGTGAGTGCGCTCGGCACGAAGTGAGACCTTGGGGTCGAAGGAAAGGGATTTCCCTCGATCCTGCACTTCGTCTCCCGCCACAGGCGGGATGTCGAAGGAAGATCTTCTGGATTGAAGGACACCCTGAAGGGCACCCCGAACCACGATTCGGCCTATCCATAGGCCGGATACCCCTGTCCGGCCGAATCCGACCAAGATATTTAGGTGGGGAAATCTGGCAATCAGGGCAATGCCAAAGCCCGCGTCCTAACAGTCTGGCAGAAAATTGGAAGGTAGGAACTATTGCTGTTTTTTTCGTAGCCGTGTCTGACCACCTCTCTGCGATTAGACGGGGCAGGCCCGACTATAACTTTTTCTGTGGTACATGATTAGCAATAAGGAAGCTCGTCTGTCCGAGCTACCAGGAGTCTTGAGCATGCCTGAGAAGGATAGTACTTCACCCTATATGTTCAACATTCGTGCTTGACGTGTTGGGGGGAATGCCTATATTGATTGTTGACCAGAGACCATTACTCCAAGCAGATTCTCGCTGCAACCCAAGGGCCGCGTAAGACCGCCAGCTAATCAAGATTCGCGAAGAGGCTGGCAATCCGCGCCAGCTAACGAAAGGAGATGTTAAAATGAAGTCAAGACTCATGTTGAAAGAGTTTGTGCTTTTTGTTCTGCTGTTTTCGTTGATTCCCTCCGTTTGTTTGGGGGCAGAGTATGCCACCGACAAAGGAAGCAACATGTTTGGAGTTATCGCCGGGTTTATCAATGCTTCAGGCGATCTGTACGAAGATCAGGAAGGTAACTCTTCCACTACCATTCTTATTATGCCCAGTGTGGCTCATTTTTTCGTGCCCAATTTCGGCTTTGGCGGGGATTTGCTCATTCTGAATTCGAAGCAGGGTGACACAGGATCATCCACTCTTGGCCTGGGACCAAAGATGATGTATTTCTTTGGCGGAGCAGGCAGCAAAACCTATCCCTACTTCACGTTCGGATTGTATTACGTGAGAAACACCATCGACTATGGCAAGTACGACTATACTGTTTCAGGCACAAGATTCAAGTTTGGAGGAGGGGCAAGCATAATGATCGCCGATCATCTCGGTTTATTAATGGAGGCATCCTACAATCTGGACAACCTGAAAGCTGAAGGCGCAAAGAAATCTCAGTCCGGGAACATGCTGATTGTTTCTATGGGATTAGCGGGGTTCACCTTTTGAAAAGGAGTTCTACATAAGTATTCAATTCTTAAACTGGCGTATTTGACATAAGGAGGGATGATGGCAAAAATCTTGGTTATCTGCTTGGTTTCTGCCTGCGTTTTAGCCCTGGGATGCAGCGAGTCCGAGGTCGAGCCAGCGAACCTAAACCTGGAGTTCTCCGGCGACCCGCCATTGACTTACGATTGTGACGATAACAGCAGATTCCAGGTGACTTTCAAACCCTACAATGACCCGGGGTTGACAGGCGATTACTTGAAGATGTTTTTTCGTTTGCAGATCGGCGACGATGTCTTTTACGAGTCAAACGATATAGATTTTCCCTTGAGCACCGACTCACTTCAGACGGTCGTACACACCTTGGAGTTTGGCGGGGCCATAGAAGGGGAGTATGCCAGAGATGACTACCACATAGTGGGTTATCTGGCGTTGGTACAGAATGAGCAATTCATCGCCGTTGTGACGACTGACCCCAGGTATCTCTGGGTGTATGAGAAAACCTACTTTTCCAAAACCATGCATATCGAATATGATTGTCAGTCTTCGTACAACATAGGTGCGGATACCTTGGACACATTTGCCAAATTAGCCGCCGCCTTCCACATTGCCGATACGGACACGGATTTTCTGTGGGATGAAATGGGCATACCTAATCAGAAAGTCGGACCTTCGGATGCGGAGTTAGTAAATTATCACAATGCACATTATGGTCATGCAGCCCAGGGGTACTCGATGCATCTTTTGGGTGTCGAAGGACTAATAGGCAACTCGGACAGTACCGCGGGTAAATCCAGATCAGGTCCTTATGGTTGGTCTTTCATTTTTGTTAAGGATGTAACTGACTACCATACAGTTAAACCTGATTTTGCTTTATACAAAGTAACCATCCATGAACTTGGCCACCAAAGAGGCAACTTGACGCACGCCAGTGGTGAGAATCCACACCCGGAAAATCATGATTCTCCTTTTTGTGCGATGAATCAAGATTTGAGTTACATAGGAAATAATGACAACAATCCCAATAATGACCCACCTGGACTAAGGCGCTGGTTTGATACCAACCCGCATTTCTGTGACATATGCGTAAACACTATAAGAAACATAACCTGGTAAAGGAGGTTTATTATGTTTGGCAAAAAAGTTCTAAGAATACTTGCGCTTTTCACAGTTTTCCTCTCGTTTTTCTTTATTTTGATTCTTTTGGCTTCTGGACAGAGAAGAGGGGAAAAAGTTGAGGGTGAGCCCCCTCAGCTTAGAGTTGAAATAGAATTAAATAAAAGAGAGTTCTTGGTTGGTGAGCCGATCTGGGCAAATTGTAGGGTCACTAATATCGGAGATAAGGCAGGGAAATTCTATTTTGAGAATGTCGATGCCTTGAAAATAACGGATTCTAAGGGAGTTGCGTATCAATGCAGCATAGCCATTGAGCGAGTTCCATTCACAATAAAACCGGGTCAGGTGGTAGAGAAAGAATCCGATCTTTTGTATTATTATGGCATCCCTGAAAATAAGTTCAAGCTCTACAACTACCTGCCTTCAGAAAAGTATTCTATCTATTATGAATTGAGCCATTTTGTTGGTTCAGAGACTTATAAAATATATGCAAAATCACCGATAGACACTTTTCAGGTCGTGGAGGCGACCGGGGATGAGATAAAAGCCCTAAATCTCCTCCGGGAATCGAATAATTTATTGATAGAAAAGAAAACTGAACAAGCCATTCAGAAGTTAGATCAGTTGAGCAAAAACTTTCCAACAAGCAACTATTTGCCTCTCGCTCTTTTCAGAAAAATTATCATATACCGGATTTATTTCGAGGACTTTGATAAAGCCGAAGCGTTGTCTTATGACCTTATCAAGAGACTGCCTGCTTCACGGGAAGCGATTAGAGCTCTGGAGGTCATTTCAGCTATTTATCAGAACAAAAAAGACAAGAACGGTTTCGTGAATGCAATGAACAATTTGATCAAAAAATACCCAGAGAGTGATATTTCAAGGGAAGCGGAGAAACAGTTAAAGCAAGTTAAGGATAAAGATTTTGAATAACCTCCTTATTTACCAGTTGACGTTATGTGGATTTGGGCATTGGCGGGCAGCACCAACGCATCCAAGTGGCCGGAATGAACCACATCCAGAAAATCACGAATCCCCTTTCTACGCTATGAATCAGGATATTTCGTGGGAGGGCAATAACGAAAACAATCCAAGCAATGACCCGCCAGGATTAATGCGATGGTTTATAACTAACCCTCATTTTTGCGACATGTGTGTAAACACACTTGAAAACATTAGCTGGTAAAGGAGGTCAATGTGATGAGTAAAAGAATACTTACATTGTGTTTTCTTCTTCTGTTTTTCATTTTCTACTTAAGTGTGTTGGTTGTTTCAGGTTTGGGGCAAAGAAGAGGAGGGAAAATAGAGGGAAGCCCACCAGAGCTTAGACTTGAATTAGAATTATTTAAGAAACAATACTTATTTCGTGAGCCGATCTGGGCCAGATTTAAAGTGACCAACATTGGAGATGGAGCTGGAAAGTTTTATTTTTCTAACATCGATGCTTTAGTAATCACGGATTCAGGGGGAATAGTATATCCATGTAGTATAGCCATCGAAAGAGTGGCGATTACGATAAGTCCAGGACAAACCTTGGAAAAAATGTCCAACATCTTGTTATATTATGGTATTGGAGAAGACAAGTTCCGAATCCACAGGTATCTCCCACCTGGGAGATATACCATCTATTACGAGTTGAACCAATTCGTTGGATCGGATGCATACGAAGTATACGCAAAGTCACAGATTGACACTTTTCAAGTGTTAGAGCCCAAAGGCACGGAACTTGAAGCAATGAGCCTCTTGAAGAAATCGTACGATTTGTTTATCGAAAAGAAGTATAACGAGTGCATTACGAAGCTGGACCAAATAATCCAAGAGTATCCACAGAGCAATTATGCACCATATGCTTTATTTCAAAAGGTCTCGATGTATAAAATTGGCGCTATTCCGGACCTGGATAAAACAATAAGTAGCTATTATCAAATGCTGAATTCTTATCCAGATTCGAGAGAAGCGGTTCAGGTGTTATCATACTTGGTCCACTATTACAAGACCAAACCGGACGAACCCGGACTGATTAATTATTTGAATGATTTGATAAAAAAACATCCGGGCACCGCAGTAGCAAAAGAGGCGCAAAAAGAATTGGCAAAACTCGAAGAATGAAGGTTTAATGTTGTCCTTATTTTTGCCAGGTGATCCAAGAGCTTTCAACAACTTTTGTGAGCCCGATTCTGGATAGGAGGTGTCGAAAATGAAAAAAACTATAATATTCTCCGTGATAATTCTTCTGACTCTGAGCCTTTTATCATTGGCCGGTGAGCTTTAAAAACGACTCAAAAAGAAAGGTCTACATGTGGCAGAACTTACCCATATGGATAAAATAAATCTTCAGATAAACAAATTACAACAAGCCATCCAGCAGCAGTGGATTGACGTCATATTGGGCATGCTCTCCGAAGACTATGTTGAGGCCGACCCATCGGTCGCTCATAGCCCAGCCAGGGACCGGTTGGAGCAGGTCTTTTCTGCTGTTTCGCAGGTGAGAGGCGTCGTCACCCAGATTAACCCAGAGACCGGTTGGGGGGTTACTGCGACCCACGATTTCTGCATTCAGGATGTGAACATAAGCGTTCAGGGAGACGAGGCCATAGTGACGTGTGACATTGGCTTCTCCTCTGCCGCCGAAGGCTACAGAAGCATAGCAGAGACTCTGTCCTTTGTCCGGAGAGACGATAATTGGTTTTTAGCTGGCTCTAAGATTCTCTTCGGTTTTCTTCAGAAGGCTTCCGGCGCCACAAAGGAAGCCCTCGGAATTCCTCATGTGCCGCCCGCTGTGACTCTTGCAAGCAAGGATGACTATGTCTCCAGTCATCTTTTAGCTCCCATCACCTTCTACCACTATGGCAAGACCGCCATTCCCAGGTTCAACCAGACGGAAAGCCGCAATTGGTTCGGGTTCAATTGCATGAACTGGCCCAACGGCATCGTAGCCGATGTCGAAATCTGCGAGGGCGGACCGGATTTCAATCATAATTATCTCTTCGTAAGCGATCCCATAGCTAACAAAATCATCGGCTCTGATCAGGATGGTTGGGTGGGAGAGTTTGGCAGTCAAGGTAGCGGGGTGGGTCAATTCTGGGGTCCACACGGAATGTGCACGGTAATAGGGTACTATTACTTCGTAGCAGACAGGCTCAACGACAGAGTGACGGCATACATATATTATAACCAGTTGGACGAACCACAGTGGTACAGTGATCTGAATCTGTATGCCAACTTTAATCACCCCAGAGACGTGGCGGCAAAAGACAGAAATCCATACGATCTACAGGATAAAACCTACTTGGCAGTTGCGGATGAGTATAATCATCGGTTGGCTCTTTTTCTCTGGTTTCCTTACGATCTTCGGCTGGACAGATACTATGGAGAATATGGTTCAGGCGAAGGTCAGTTCATTAAACCCACATCGGTCTGTTTCGGCAGAGACCCACAAACGGGGTGGCAGACCAACGACATTTTTGTCACCGACAATGGAAATCATAGACTGGTTCGGCTTTATGCACAACTTGACACTCTCTACATGATCCACTGGCGAGGGACTTACCAGTTTCCGCCCGACGTAGACTTGACTTCGGTCGATGTGGATAACAATGGGCTGGTGTATGTGGTGGACAGACGTAATGGGAAAGTGTATAAGTTTGCTCCCTCTGAAGGCTATCCCTACTATTTTAAGCTTCTGGGCATCTGGGGAGAAACCGGGACCGAAGATGGACAGCTTTATTACCCCAATACGCTTCAGGTTGCGCACGGAAGATATGTTCCTTACCCTGATCCGTGGGTTCCCTTAACCGGCCTCGGAGATGTTTTCATCACCGAATCCTGGGGAGGTGAGACCGGGGTGAGAAGGTTCGTCATAGCCGCCGACGTTTTGAATCTTGCAGCCACCTATAAACCTTATAACGAAAGCACTGGCGGAGGGGATTCAATCTATTACGGCTATACACTAACTGACTGCGCCAATGTAACCGAAGAGATATACCGCGGGGCGGAGTGGTGTACCACTTATACGCCCGGCACGCTAAACTGGGGACCTCAGGGTGGGGCGAGATGTTCGTGGTCGGTGCGAGGAAAGCCGCATGGAACCTATTATACCGTCAAGATAACCGCCAGTTCTATCTACGATCCGACCATCGTGGTGGAGCAGAGCGTGGACGTATATGTGGACACCTGGACCGTTCACAATCCCATCATCACCCAGGGCATCCGCTGTAATCATGATAACCCATTGCCTTTCTGGTGCGATGGTTGCTATCAGTGTATTAAGGAGAATCAACTGTATACCATAGATGTGCAGGCTTATGATCCGGATGGTTACCCCTTGACTTACGAATGGAGCTGTTCCAAGGGTTACTTTGATGACGGCACCGCCCTCTACAAGGAGATAACGACATCAGAAAACTATGTCTGCTACTACGCCCCTTCACCACCAGGTGGTGCAAAGCCCCCCATATATGAGGCAATTACAGTTTTTGTCAGAAACCCAATTGGCGGAGAAGCGCTGGACCGGGTAATTATGGACTCCTATTTGTATCCCTCTGAAACCACCTGCCTTTGCGGGGACGCGAACGATGACGGCATAGTGAACGTTGGTGACGTGGTTACCATTCAGGGATACCTTTACGGCGGCGGCCAGATTCCCGAGCCGATCGAACGAGCGGATGCAAATGACGACTGCATAGTTGATGCGGGAGATATGGTCTATTTAGTCAATTATCTCTATAAAGGTGGGCCTGCCCCTAAATGCTGCTGGCTGCATGAGTGGACTCCCTGAAGCAAGCAGCATTCTATGGTACCTGACGCCGGGAGTTCGCGGTGAGGGGACCCGGAGCCTGGGTTACCCAGGAGCGGAACTAATCGTCACCTTTCCCTTTGCTCCTTCCTGTCCCTCAACCGAAATCTCAGTCCGCAGGAACTGCTTTACCACCCAGATGTTGGTCAAAAGATGCTTGGTGATCTTGGATACGGTGAAGGTCGATTTACCGTCAGCAAGCGCCAGATATGGTATCAACTGATCCGCCAGGTGGGGCTCAACCGCTGCGTCGGTCTGCATAAACTGGAGAAATTCGTCGCATGCTTCCTGTGCCACTTTCTCTGCCCTCTTGCCCCTCTCCCCTAACGCGCCAAACCCAGCTAACGAGTTTTCGAATTCGGCCTTCAGAAAGAAGAAGGTCCCCTGACCAATGGAGGGGCCTTGAAGCAGTTCAATCTCCGGTGAGAAGCCTTTACCCTTCAGAACCTTGATTGCCTGACTCCTCTGCCTCTCGGCGATCGAGTCGGGGAGATTGGAGACTGCCGAGATTCCCGACAACCCGACCAAATCACCCCTTTCTGTCAGATCCAGCGGAGAGAACTTGGCGGTCGGTTGAATCCTGCACCTTACCTCTCCCCCACCCTTGGGGTACCAGCCCCATTTCTCGATCTCAAGCTCTATCCCGCATCCCGTTTTTTTCACCATGGGAGCAAAGACTTCCTTCAGGTAGTTGAAAGGAGGACTCCAGGGTACGTGCGTCCCACCCAACACTCTAATGCTTGATCTATTCTCGCATTGGCTCAGCGGTAGAAATAGCGTCTGCAAAATCAGCGAAGTCGATCCAGCGCTTCTTTTCTTCTCCGCCACGTCGAAGCTGAAATCTCCACCTTTTGTCTCCTGCGGTGAGAATTTCAAGCTCACTGACTGGAGTTCGTCACCCTCGACTTCAGCGCTGCTGATCTTCTTGCAGGCGAAGACCGACGTAAGGTGCTGGGGTTGGAGACCGGGAATCCTTCTCCCCTTTCGGATGTTGATTATCTCGACCGGCTTCCTTAAGATGCAGGACAAGGACAACGTAGTCCTGAGAATCTGCCCCCCGCCTTCACCGTAGTTGCCGTCGATTTGTAAATGCATATGACCACCTTTCAGACGATCTTAGAGAGCTTTCCATCAACGAAACAGCAAAGCCTAAAACCTCTTTTTGTTATAGAGCGTTAAGATACGTTTTGTATCAGAAATTGCAAGCCAATTCAAAACGACCAAAGGCTCGGTTTTAGGCCAGAACCTAACTTAAGTTAGGTTCTGGCTCTCACCTTTCTTCTCAGCGCCGACTAATTCGACCAATTTCGCCTTGCAAAAGACAAAATGCCGGATTATTATGGTCAACGACAACTAAAGAGATACATCAAACTGCAGACTGTCAAGACCGTTCCATGAAAAGAAAAGCCAAAGCACGGGAAGAACCTCGCCCACCTTCGAGAGACTGTTTAGTCTACCTCTTGTCCGCCCTCTGTGCCCTAATCGTTTTGATTCATTTAGCAAGCTCCTTTTTCCCCAAAGGGCGAATCTGGGGGATCAACCAGTGGGCGTATTTTCCGCCCGCGATAGCTCTTCTGTCAGGGGCTTTCGTTCTTCTGTTTTTCATACCCTCCCTGAATGAAGCAGCACGAAGAGGTTTGAACTCCTTGGCATCTCGGGGCTCACATCTTCTGGACAACATCGGTGTATTGGGCGGAAAGAAACGGTACCTGGTTTATTCTGGCTTGAGTGCTCTCTTCTTCATACCCTTCTGGTTATTACGAGAACGCCTTTACTTCTTAGGCGACGGTGCCCAGATAGTAAGCCGTTTGAACTCCGGTGAGCTTGCAGTCCACTGGGCAGAACCTTTGGAGATTTTCCTCCACGTTAAAGCTTTCAACTTGGCGGATAGACTGTGGCAAGTGGATTCATCCACTGTCTATGCCATTATAAGCTGCCTGGCAGGTGTTGTTTTTGTGTTCTTAGCTCTGCTTCTGGCTGATTTCTGGGGAAAGGAGAGAAGAGAGAAGGTTCTCGTCTTCCTCGTTCTTCTCAGCATGGGGAGCACTCAGCTTTTCTTCGGATATGTGGAGCACTACAGCTTTCTGTATGTCTTCATATTTGCCTTCATCCTTTCATGCCTGGGGTATCTCAAGGGAAAGGTCAAATGGTTTGTCCCGCTTGTTGCTTTTGTTCTCGCTTCTCTCTCCCACGTCTCCTCTTTATATCTTTTCCCTTCACTGTTGTTTCTTTTTGCGACCAAAGGCAGGAACGGGAAATCGTCCTCCATCAGAAAATTTCTGATCCTCGGGTTGGGACTGGTCTTTGTGGGACTGCTCCTGACGATGTACAAGAGATACAGCTGGACCATCTCGCCTATTTTCGTGCCCCTCTCGGAGGATACATACGCGGCTCCAGGCTACCTTATGTTTTCTCTTCGTCACATCCTTGACTTTGCAAATCAACAGCTTCTAACTTCGCCGGTCGGTCTGATTATGCTACTGGCGCCACTTGCCTGCATGTCGGCGAAATCCTTGTTCAAGAAGAGCGCCTTTCAATTTTTGCTCTTGATCAGCGCATTCCAGCTTCTCTTCGGTTTTTTAGTCGATCCCGACCTCGGTGCTTCGCGCGATTGGGACCTGTTTTCGGTTGCCGGCTTGGGCTACACCATTCTGGGACTGTTTATCTTGCTCCACCTGCTCAGGGACAAACCCCGTTTCGGGTATCTGAGTTTGGTCTTACTACTCACCTCTCTCTATTCCACGGTGCCCTGGATACTTGTGAATTCGCATGAGCAAAGATCCATCAGCCGATTTCAGAATCTCCTGGAGACCGACGTCAAAAAAAGTTACAGCGGACATTTCGTCCTGATAAAGTACTTCAATGCTCACGGAATGGAAAAGGAAGCGGAGAAGCAAAATGACAAATATCACCAGGCTTTTCCGGAGATAGTCCTGAGTAACCAAGGGACCCGCCTGGCCAAAGAGGGAGAGTTCGAACGGGCCGAACAGTTGTATCTGGAGGCGGAACAACTTGCACCTAAGAGACCGGAGATTCATAACAACCTGGGATATGTCTACCTGAAACTCGGGAGATTAGCCCAGGCCGAAGCTGAGCTTAATAGAGCTGTCCAACTGGGTCCCCATCTGCATGCCGCGTACGTAAACTTGTCTGATCTACATCTCGTGCGTCAGGACTATGATCGGGCGCTGGATGCCTGTAAGAAGGCCATCCGGCTGAAAACCAATTCTCCCCAGACCTACTCCAATGCAGCCACGATTTATCTTATGAGAGGCCAGTTGAAAGAAGCGGAAGACCACTTCAGGGGAGCTTTGGCCCTGGATCGGAATCTTACCGAGGCGTATTTGGGCCTGGGTGATATATACAATCAAATATCCGCTCCCGAGCAGGCCGTCAACCTGTACCGGATTGCACTGAAACTGAATCCTGATCTGGCCATGGTTCATTTCCGCCTGGGAATGACCTATCTATCCTTGAACGCCAAGGAAAAGGCAAAAGAAGAGTTGGAATTATACCTTCTCATTTCCCCCCAGGGACCCGATGCCAAAAAGGCGCAAGAAATCCTATACAAACTAAAAGAGTGAAAAGTAAACAGGCTCCCCGCGTCCAGAGAGCCTCTCGTAGTCTACTTGCCCATTGTCGATCTCGTCGATACTATCGAGAGGATTGCCCCAGAAGGGCTTTTTTATTGACAATCATTATTGCTGGTGTTAACTTTGATCTGAATCAGGAGGAGCATGAGAGTTGTCTTGCAGAGGGTAAAAGAGGCCAAGGTCACGGTGGAAGGAGAAGTGGTGGGGCAGATCCAAAAAGGACTGGTACTTCTCCTGGGAGCAAAAACCGGTGACACGGAAGAAGACGTCAGGTACCTGGTTGAAAAGTGCGTTAACCTGAGAATCTTCGAAGACCAGGAGCAGAAGATGAATCTCTCTGCTCTCGACGTGAAAGCAGAAGTTCTGGTGATCTCGCAGTTTACGCTCTACGGAAACACGAGCAAGGGAAGACGCCCCAGCTTCACCGATTCACTTGAGCCGCAAGAGGCAGAAAGACTATACAACATTTTCATTGATCGGATAGAGGCCGCAGGTCTTAAGACCAAAAGTGGTGTCTTCGGAGCAAAGATGTTGGTCGAGATCCACAACTGGGGCCCGGTGACCTTTATTCTGGAAAGCAGGTAGATGCAGTCCGCAAGAAGCGAATTTCAAGAAACGCGTCCATGGAAAAAACAACCCGGCCAATCAAGAAAAGAAGTATGGCTGAGCTTCTGGGGGAAAGAAAGCTGATCTTAGCGTCCCGATCGCCCCGAAGAACAGACATCTTGAAAAGAGAGAAGGTGGAATTCGCGGTAAAAATCCCCTCTGATGTCGAAGGGGGCGAAGCCTCCTCTGATCCGGCCCAACACGTGCTGTCGCTCTCCCGGAGAAAGGCTACCAGTGTTTCCGAAGACGTTGAGGATGCCATAGTTCTGGGGGCGGATACCATAGTGGTGCTAAATGGAGAGATTTTGGGAAAACCGCAAGACCGAGAGAACGCTTTCTCCATATTGAAGAAACTGAGCGGAAGGACGCATCGAGTTTACACCGGAGTCACTCTGGTTAACAAATACAACGGTAAGGTCGTCTCAGATTACGACGTGACCGAGGTCAAGTTCAATCAACTGGATGATGAGAAGATTTGGGCTTACATCGACACAAAAGAGCCGATGGATAAAGCCGGTGCATACGGCATACAGGGAATGGGCGGATTCTTGGTGGAAAGCATCCAGGGGAGTCTGGACAACGTGATCGGCTTGCCTACGGGCAAGCTTAAGGAGATGCTGGCAGAAATCATTTAACTTGAAAGGTGAAGCCCCCCAATTGAATCAGGATAAAATCACATTTGGTTTCGACGATGAGGATCAAGAGAATCCGATCGGCTCGATTTTGCGCTACCAGCGCGAGCAGAGGAAGCTCGACTTAGAGATTATCTCAGAAGAGCTGAAGGTCAAACTCGACTATCTGCAGGCAATGGAGCAGGGCCGGTTCGACCTCTTGCCCTCCGGATTTTACCGGCG
>CBDUQU010000020.1:0-27913 GCA_965369445.1 uncultured bacterium
GCTTAGATTCCACGGACGTGAGTTGCTATGGCTACTTTGATGGTGAGGTTGAGGCCACCTTCTCTGGTGGCACCCCGCCTTATAGAGTCAGGATCGATGGTGGCGCCTGGGTTGATCCGGCCACTTCACCGCACATGTTCACCGGTCTGGCTGCCGGTTCTCACACCGTTGATCTGCTGGATGCCAATGACTGCGAGGAGCGTGCATCCATAACTGTTGTTCAGCCGCCGGAGCTCACTTGTACTGTCACTCCTCCGGAGAGCACCATCTGCGCGGGCGATCAGGCGCGGTTCTGTGTCATCCCCGCAGGAGGGACACCACCCTATAGCTACTCTTGGGACGGGCCAGGATTCTCCTCGCCCGAGTCCTGCATCACTGTCAGCGATTCTGGTACCTACACGGTCACGGTGGAGGATGCCAACTCTTGCTCGACCGAATGCGAGGCCAGACTTATAACCGTGCCATGTGGCTGTACTTTCACCCTGGGCGGATGGGGTTCCGGTTGTCCGGCATCACAGCAGGGCGACCGTTACTCTACCCAACCCGGCTGCATCCATGACCACTTCTTCGATCAGGTATTCCCCAACGGAGTGTGGATAGGTAACCCGGCAGCTATAGTTCCGACAACCGCCGGAGCTACCGGCACGCACACAGGAGCAGAGTTGATAAGTGACCTGGCAGCAATGGACCAGGCAGGTGTTGAGTCGATAGCTCAATCGGCAGGCGCAGCTGGGGCAGGTCTGGATGCCATAACGCCAGCAGGGGCACCGTCGTCAACCCTGATCAATGGATGGTATTGGCTGCACTGGACTAGCTCAACTGCGGTCAAAGCGTTCCTGCGGTCCGGTGGCGGCCCGGCTCTCGCTTTGACCCAGAATTTAACTAACCCTGAATCGGCACCGACTACTACCGGCAATTGGGGTCGTCAGATTCTGGCTTTGCGCCTGAACGTTGAGTTCACCTGTGCCGGCATCTTCGATTCCGTGGGCCTGGTAACGGGAGACTACTGCTACGGTAACTTCATCATCACCAATGAGTGCGGAATGGGCAAGTTCGACGGGATGAGCGTGTATACGTTCCTGGCCATCGCCGATTCAGCCGTGGGAGGCCTTGACGTACTGGGCAACTATGGGGCAAGCTACTCTGATGTCAACTATACTGCTACCTGCTTAAACGAGCTCTTTGATGACTGCGGCAACGATGAGGAGGTCAGCACATGGCAGGCGGCCGGTGCCGCGAAGCCCTCTTCTGACCAAGCAGGAACGCTGCCCAAGCAGTTCTCGCTCTCACAGAACTATCCCAATCCGTTCAACCCGGAGTGCAACATCGACTATGCTATTCCGACCGACTGCCGCGTCAGACTTTCCGTCTACAACATCCTCGGGCAGAAAATCAGGGTCCTGGTGGATGAGCACCAGAGCACTGGATACAGGTCGGTCACGTGGGATGGAAAGGACAGCCAAGGACGAGAGCTGACAACCGGTGTTTACTTCTATCGGATTGAGGCGGGAGATTTCACTGAGTCCAGGAAGATGGTTTTGATCAAGTAGCGAATTCTAACTCGCCGAAGAAAAAAGCCCTCCGGTCTCAAAACCGGGGGGCTTTTCTTATTCGTAAAGAATCTTTCTCCCTGGGAACTGCGCGAATGAACCGCCGGTTAGAACTCCGTCTTCCCGGTGAATTTGAACTTGTCGATCAGCATGGCCGGAGCCACAATGCAGCCCACGTCCTCCCACCAGGAGGCAACTATCTTTCTATCCTTTGAGATTTGTTGCACGTTTGAAAAGGCTTTGAGCATGCTCTCGGTGAAGCGCAGGTTCTTAATCCCGTGCCTGATCTTTCCGTCCTCAACCCAGAAGGTTCCGTCCCTGGTCATGCCGGTAAGAAGAGCATTGGTGGTATCCAGAAATCCGTTGATGTAGTGGAACCTGGTCACCAGAATCCCTTTTTTCACCGACTCTATCATCTTCTCTAAAGAGGAGTCACCGCCTTCAATGAAGAGATTCAAGGCCAGTCCTCCCTCGGCAGCGTTGTCCGGGGTCAGAGCATGTCCGGTCGATTTCTTGCCCTCCTTGTTGGCTGAGATGGCATCGTAGACTACTCCCTTGGCTACTCCCCTTTCCACCAGCGCGACCTTCTGCTTGGGCACTCCCTCGAAGTCGAAGGGGAAGGCAATCGCGCTTGAATCGGTGCCGTCGTCGTACATGCTGACGTTCTCTCCCATGATCTTCTTTCCGATCCGGTTGGACATGAAAGAGGTTTCCTCTTGGAAGGCCTTGCAGCCGAACCCGATGTAGTTCATCCACTCCACCATTGCTGCCACGGCTGAGGGCTCCAGCACCACCTGGTATTCTCCCGGTTCCACCCCTTTCGGATCCTTGCTCTCCACACACTTCTTGATGGCTACCTCTGCCAAGTCATCCACCTGGATCTGGTCGACATCCCTGGAGAACTGATCAGAAAAGCCCGAGCTGTTATCCCCCATTACTATCAAATTCAAATAGGCTGAGGAGAGGGGCTGGTAGCATTCAACCCCTTTGGTGTTGATCACCGCGATCTCGGAATGGCCGGTGGCAAAGGATCCTGCAGTGGTAAGCTGAGACGCGCTTGCCTTATCGAATATTCTCTTGAGCGCTTCCGCCCTTTGGGTGGGGGAGAATTGCGCAGTCTTTTCAGAGTAAGTGTCAACCGGCGAGAAATCACCCTTGCCGGGCAGCCCGGGAAAGTCGGGATTCTCCTTTTGGTTTTTGGCTATCTCGGTGGCATTGGCCAGGGCCTTCTCCAGGTCTTCAGGAATGAGAGAATTAGTCGATGCCACCCCTATTCTTTTGCCCAGAACGGCCCGTAGATATACCCGGCTGTTGCGTTCCGAGACGTTCTGATGGATGGCGGAGTTGGCGAAGCGGGTAAGCCCGTTCTCGTTGCCGATGAAGACCGCCTCGGTCTGATCCGCCTGTGACTTCTTCAGAACCGAGTTCAAAAGGTCGAGTATCTTGTCTTTTCCGATCATTTGCTGACTCCCACTTTGACGTTGCGAAATCTCGTGGGCGAGGTTCCATGGGCCACGTGCATGGTCTGCATGGGTTCACCCTTTCCACAGTTGGGCACCCCCCATATGTGCCAGTGCTTGCGATTGCATACCGCGTCGCATCCGTTCCAGAACTGGGGCGTCATTCCGGTGTAGGTGCCGTTCTTGAACATCCGGCCCAGCTTGCCGCCTTTGATCTCCCAGGCTGCCTCCACCCCGAACTGGAAATTGAGCCTTTTGTCGTCTATGCTCCAGACCTTGTTGGTGTCGAAGAACACCCCATCTTTGGTGTCCCTGATCAGCTCTTCTAAGTCCCATTCTCCGGGCTCTAAGTTTATGTTGGTCATCCGGATGAGTGGAATCCGGTTCCAGCTCTCCGCCCGCATGGTGCCGTTGCTCTGCTGATTGACCACTCCCGCGGTTTCCCGGGAGGTTTGATATCCAACGAACAGGCCCTCCTTTACCAGGTAGGCCCGTTGAGCTTTGACCCCCTCATCGTCGTAACCGAAGCTGCCCAGTCCTCCCGGAATGGTGGCATCGGCAACGATGGTGACCTTCTCGGAACCGTACTTGAGCTGATTCACCTTATCCAAGGTCATGAAGCTTCCGCCGGCTAAGCTTATCTCGGTTCCTAAAACCCGATCCAGCTCGGTGGGATGTCCGCACGATTCGTGAACCTGCAGAGCCATCTGGTTGCTTGCTATGATGATGGTGGTCTCCATCTCAGGCAGAGGTGGGGCAGACAGAAGCTGGATAGTCTCTTCTCTGACCCTCTCCGCATTATCCACCAGCTTCATCTCCTCGATAAACTCGTAACCCCTGGAGGCATAATCGCCCCCGTGAGAGTTGGGAAAGGAGCGTTTTTGCGCCTCGGAGCCCTCCACCGCCGTGGCGACGATTCCCGCACCGCTCTCCACTATGGACTGCTCTATCAAAGAACCCTCGGTGGAGGCGAAGATCTTGTCGGTTTTGAAAAATTGCATCGACCCTTCCGCCACCTTTATCTTTGGATTCTTGCGCAGAATATCGCAGGCACCCAAAAGCAGGCCTATCTTCTTATCTATGGGAACCCCAAAGGGATCGACCTCACAGTCGCCCTTATACGAATCCTTATGGATCTCGGTCGGGGTCAGCCTGACTTCCTCCCTCTTGGTGAGGGCGGAGGCCTGCGCGATTTCGATGGCAGCATCAGCCACCCTTTTTATCTCGTCGGGGGTGAAAATGGAGCTGGCGGCAAAGCCCCAAGCTCCGTTTTTGATCACCCTTATGCCGAAACCCTGGTCGTCGCTGCGAGACAGGGATTCGACGTTTCCGTTTTTGACTTTGATATCCTCGACGCTCCGTCTCTGGTGCCTGATATCCGCGTAGTCGGTCTTTTTCTTCCTGAGATAGTCGATGATCTCCCTTATCCTGTCCTTCAAAATCCCCTCCTTTCGCTCCAGCCGTTCGTCAGTGCCCTGTTATCACTTTTCCAGGAATAGCCAAGTTACTTAACCTTTGCCCCTCTGTCAAGCGAATAATCATCGAAACAGAACGCCGCTGGCTGCCTCACCTCAAAAAGGAAAAAAAGTGTTGACAAGCTCTCCAGGTCGTCTTATACTTGCCCTAAATCTAGGAAAAGCGACAACGGAATACCAGAGGTAGCGCGTGTAAACAAGTTGCTCTAAAGGGAGGGAGTGAGAGTTCGGCCTAATGCAGAAACGAGTGATGTGTTTGTCTGACGCCCACGGTTCTTGAGCACAGGTGACGCCGGTTATCTCAAACCAGGTGATAGAATGAAAAAGCTCCTTGCTTCGCTTGCACTTGCCTTGATTCTCACCGTATTTGCGTCCACGCTGGCCTCTGGGTCTGGACTCAAAGGCAGATTTGCGTTTACCGGAATGGGACATCTGGGACTGCCCCTGAGTGATTTTGCGGACGAGAAAAAAGGTATGGCAAGAACCGGCTACGGGTTCGGTCTCAATCTGGAATATTTCCTGTCCGACCATTTTACCCTGGGGGGCAGCTTTTCTTATCTGGCCTTCGGGAGCAAGACGGGGCGCTTCGAAGAAGAGGTGCAGTATATTCTCTACCAGGAGCTGCGGAGATGGTACGAGGTGGATGCCGATGTGAAACAGGAGCTGCCGACTTTCGGGGTTTTCGGTAGGTACCTTATCTCACCATACTCACGAGCATGTCCCTACGCCAAATTGGGCATGGGCTTCGGGAAGTACAGCCTGACGGGAGACGCTCAAGTAGACGGATGGGACGCTGAGGCGAGTGCTTCGTTTGACAGCAAGTTCTATGTCAGCATTGGACCGGGGATACATTACCGGACATCTGACAACGTCGCACTTGTTTTCGAGGTCACTTACATCCAGGTATTTACTGACGAGGCAGAGAGCCAAGCGCTGATAACGGCCGGTACATATACTCTTAAGGAGGATTACGAGTTGGAATTTGACGCCCGATACTTCGGCCTTTACGGTGGTGTGTGCTTCTTCTTCGGCGGCAGGTGAAGTCGCGGAGCGATGTTCTCGGGAAGATAGAGATGATACGGCCTGTGGTGGAGACGTTTTGTTGAATGGGCTGCAATTAACAGTTACTTCCGAGGAGGGGTGATGAGATGAGAAGATTATAGTTGCGTCAGGAGCTCTACTCCTGACGCCTAAGAGGGTGTCAGGACTAAGGTTCTGGCACGACATAAAGCCCCAACCTGTTCCTAAGGCGGCGCCCACGCACCAGGTAATACTCTTAGATTGTTTTTGCATTCTGCCGGAGATTCTATTAGCCATAGATAGCCATCGAGACAATATGTATGCCATTTCGTTCCGGAGGGAGACGCACCGTTGCCCCACAGCGGGTGAACAATCATCGGTGATGGGATCGTAGGGGGAAGGTAGTCCAGGCAAAGCGGTGCCATCTGAGGTGAGCAGAATTTATGGAGGTCAAAGGCTGGGGAGGTGATAATATGGCCAATTGCTGAGGCTCCTCGTTTTTTACAAACTCTTTTGCTGAAAGGGGTGTGCTATGGTAAAGAGATATTTCCTCTGGGTCTTTGCCGGCTTTATTCTGCTCTGTCTGGCTGGCAATGCCCACGCATGGGATAACCAGCGCCAGGGCTTCCTATTAGGGTTTGGCGTCGGTCCCGGTTTGACCTCGTATACACAGACGCTCTCAGTGTCCGACCCCTACCTCGGGGGGACCATGAGCATCGAATCGGATCGCGAGAACAGCGTCGGAGTTATGACCGATTTCAAGATCGGTTATGCTCCGGACAACTCCTGGGCCATATACTATACCTCCAAGGTCTCCTGGTTCGGAATGGAGAACGCCCTGGGCAACAATGTGACCATTGCCAATGGGTTGGGAGCCGCGGCTGTGTGCTACTGGTTCCAGCCCCAAGCCCCTGCGCCATTCGTTGTCGGCGGGATTGGATTCTCCACCTGGAGTGTACCGTTCGAAGACCCTGCCCCGGACACCTGGATCGGGCCTGGTCTCTTTGCCGGCGGAGGGTATGAGTTCTCCAGACACTGGAGCGTCGAAGGCTATTTGTCGTGGGGAAAACCCAAAAATACCATATGGGGGATCGAGGTGAGTTCCAACGCCTTATCCTTCATGCTCACCCTGAATTGGCTCGGATACTGATCGACTCTCTTTGCGGGTTTCCCGACGGCAACTTTGCTCATCTTGTTCGGACGGGGGTTTAACCCCGCCCGAACCGGATCAGTAACAACCTACCTCTGTTGAAAAGCCCCGGCGAGTGAACGCCCGGGGCTTTTTGCTTTTGGGCTCCAAGGATTCCCCTCTTTTCTCACCGGGGGCTGCCGATAATGTTCAAATAAGAACAAACACCGCAGCATCAGCGGTCATATAAAGATAGTAGGGCACTCGACTCAATGTTCTCGGGTGCCCATTTGGCTTGACATAAGATAGAGGTTTTATTATTATCGTAGATCAAAGCAAACGTCGGTACGAATTGCGCGGTTAACAGCGGAGGAACAAGTCCCCATGCGCCTGAACGATTTGCCCAAGCATTACGATCCCAAGCTGACTGAGGATAAGTGGTACCAGTTTTGGCTGAAGAACGGATTATTCCACGCGAACGAGAATAGCGCAAAAGAGACCTTCAGCGTGGTAATCCCGCCTCCCAACGTCACCGACGTGCTTCATCTGGGGCATGCTCTGAACAACACCCTCCAGGATATCCTGATCAGGTGGAAAAGGATGCAGGGATACGAGGCGGAATGGCTTCCCGGGACGGATCACGCCGGAATCGCCACCCAGGTGATATTGGAGAAGAGGCTGGCGAAAGAGGGAACTTCCAAAGAAAAGTTAGGAAGGGAGAAATTCCTGGAGCTGGCCTGGGACTGGAAGAATAAGAACGGAGACGCCATTCTTAACCAACTCAAGAAAATCGGCTGCTCCTGCGACTGGGACAGAACCAGGTTTACCTTGGATGACGGGCTCTCGGAGGCGGTGCAGGAGGTCTTCGTGCACCTGTATGATAAGGGTTTAATCTACCGGGGAAAGCGCATCATCAACTGGTGTCCCCGCTGCCGGACCTCGCTCTCGGACGACGAGACCGAGAGGGAGGAAAAGGAAGGCTCCCTCTGGTACATTAAATACAAGATCAAGGGTTCGGATCAGTACATCAGCGTGGCCACCACCCGGCCCGAAACCATGCTGGGTGACACCGCCGTGGCGGTCAACCCCAGGGATAAGAGGTTCGAGAAACTGGTGGGCAAATCCGCCATCCTGCCCATCCTGGACCGGGAGATCAAGATCGTAGCGGACGATTTCGTGGATCCGGAATTCGGCACCGGGATGGTCAAGGTGACCCCGGCCCACGATCCCAACGATTTCGACATAGGGCAGAGACACAACTTAGAACAGATCAACGTGATGAATCCCAACGGGACCATGAACAAGAATGCGGGCAAGTTCTCCGGCATGGACCGATATGCCTGCAGGGAGGCCCTGGTGGCCGAGCTTAAGAAGAAGAAACTCTTGGAGAAGACCGAAGCTTACCAGGTGCCGGTAGCCCTGTGCTACCGCTGCCGGACAGAGATCGAGCCGTACCTTTCCGAGCAGTGGTTCGTCAAGATGAAGCCTCTGGCCCAGCCGGCCATCGAGGCGGTGAAGACCGGGAAGCTGAGGTTCTATCCCGAGCACTGGACCAAGACCTACATGTACTGGATGGAGAACATCAGGGATTGGTGTATCTCCCGCCAGTTGTGGTGGGGACACCGGATTCCGGTGTGGTATTGTCAGGATTGTGACCAGGTTGTGGTCTCGAAAACCACTCCGACCGAGTGCACCAAGTGCAAGGGCAAAAACCTAAGACAGGATGAGGACGTGCTGGACACTTGGTTCTCCTCCTGGCTCTGGCCTTTCTCCACCTTTGGCTGGCCCGAGAAGACTAAGGATCTCGAGAGATTCTACCCAACCAGGGCGCTTTTTACCGCCTCGGAGATCATCTTCCTGTGGGTGGCAAGGATGGTGATGGCGGGATACGAGTTCATGGGCAGAGAACCGTTCTCCGACGTGTACATCCATGGCACGGTTCGGGATGAGCGCGGGGTGAAGATGAGCAAATCCTTAGGCAATGGAATAGATCCTCTGGAGATAATCGACGAATACGGGGCGGATGCCTTGAGAATCACCATGATGCTGGTGACACCGGAAGGACAGGATACTCTTATCGCTCGACGGACCTTTCAGGTGGGGCAGCACTTTGCCAACAAACTTTGGAACGTGTCCAAATTCGTGATGGCACACCTCTCCGACGGATTTACCCCCGGGACGGAGCTCCAACTTGACCAAAACGAGGGTAGACTCGAGGACAGGTGGATTTTGAGCCGTCTGAATCGTACGGTGAGCGAGGTCACCGGGTTGATGGAGAAGTACAGATTCAACAGTGCAGTGAAGTCCCTTTACGATTTTATCTGGCACGACTTCTGTGACTGGTACGTGGAGATGATAAAACAGAGGCTCAACTTACCAGAGGGCACGGAAGATAAAGTTGTGGCTCAAAAGGTAGCTCACCTTACACTCAATCACATCCTTCGACTGCTTCATCCTTTCGCCCCTTTCGTAACCGAGGAGATATGGCATCATCTATACGGCGGGCGGGCGGGTGACGGCTATTCTCCGGTCTCGATGGAGAAATGGCCGGAATGCCGAAGGGAACTGATAGACGAGAGCCTGGAGGAGGCGTTAAGGAAAGTGCAGGAGGTGGTGACCTCGGTCAGGAACATCAGATCCGAGATGAACGTGCCGCCGGCGAAAAAGGCGGACGTTTTGGTCAAGGTGGACGGCAAGGATTTGCAGAAGATGCTGGAGGATAACCGGGATCACATAAAGAACCTGGGCAAGGTGGAAAACCTCGAGATTGGAATGAAAATTGCCAAGCCCGATCATGCCGCCAGCGCAGTGATACGGGATGCCGAGATATTCGTACCCTTAAAGGGCCTTATCGATCTGGAGCAGGAGAGGATCCGCCTGGAAAAGGAGATCACCAGAGTCAGTAAGCTCATGGAAAAAACAGACAAGAAGCTTTCCAACCAGGACTTCCTCAAGCGGGCGCCCAGGGAGATCATCGAAAAGGAGAAGACCAGAAGAGAAGAATACAGGAGCATGCTGGAGAAGTTGAACAAAAACTTAGAGGAGATCGTGGGTTGGTAACAGCCCCAGTGCGGTTTTTTACATCAGAAAATCTGACCAGAGTTCCATAGGGGGATTGAGAAAAAAGAACGACAGAAATTTATACCTAAATAATTCCTGCCCACAAAAATCGTAACCCGGTGCAAGAGCCCGATAAATCGGGCGATGGCGGCTTAGGGAATAAAATCTTATCCGGCTTGTACAACGTTTCAGAGGAACAATAAACTTCTAATTTCCAAGGTGGTGAGTGAAATGAGGAGTATCGTGACAGTGAGGCTATTACTGCTCAGCCTTGTGCTGGGTGCTGTAGTGTTAGCGGAACCTTCGCCGGCTTATGGGGAGGTCTCGGTTACTATCTACAACCAGGATTTAGGACTGGTCAAGGACGTGCGGGAACTTCAGTTTCAAAAGGGAAGAAGCATCATTAAATTCACCGACGTGGCCGCCCGGATCGATCCAACCTCGGTACATTTCAAGCCGGTTAACCCCTCCGATCGGGTGAGCATCCTGGAGCAGAACTATCAGTACGATCTGGTCAGTTCTACCAAGATACTGCAAAAGTACCTGGATAGGGAGATTGAACTTTTCACCAAGTCCGCAGGATCCGAAGCAGAGGGCAAGTCCTACAAAGGCCGGCTGCTCTCCTATTCCAGCGACAACGTCACCCTTCAGGAGCCGGAAGGAGCTATTCGTATAGTGAGGCTGGATGAGGTGCGGGACCTTTATTTCCCTACACTCCCGGAGGGCTTGATCACCAAGCCCACCCTGGTGTGGTTGTTGGATAGCCAGGTGAAGGGAAAGAGAAAGGCGGAGGTGAGCTATCTCACCGGTGGGATGAACTGGCATGCAGAATACGTGGCAGTGGTCGACCAGCGGGATGAGAACCTGGAACTGGCGGCCTGGGTTTCCATCGACAATCGTTCAGGTGCCACTTACGAAGAGGCGAAGGTAAAGTTGATTGCAGGGGAGGTGCATCGGGTGCGAGAAGAGAGAATGCCGCCCCGACTGGCAAAAGGATACATAGCGGACATGGCTGCCGGCGCGCCCCAGTTCGAGGAGAAGGCATTCTTCGAATACCACCTCTACACGCTTCTGCGGCCGGCCACCATCAAGGATAATGAGATAAAGCAGGTCTCCCTTTTTCCTTCTACCGATGTAGAAGTCAAAAAAATCTTTACCTATGACGGCGCTAGATACGACAAGAAGGTCAGGGTAGAGTTGGAATTCAAGAACTCCGAAGGCGCGGGCCTGGGAATGCCGCTTCCTAAGGGCAAGATTCGGGTCTACAAGGAGGACGTGGATAAGGCCCTGGAGTTCGTGGGGGAGGATCGCATCGATCACACCCCCAAGAACGAAAAAGTGAGGGTCTTTCTGGGGAACGCGTTTGATATAGTTGGCGAAAGAAAGAAGATCGATTTCAAAAAGATCAGGGACGACATCACCGACGAATCGTATCAGATCAAGCTGCGAAATCATAAAGAAGAGGCTATTGAGGTGGTGGTGGTGGAGCACCTCTACGCTTACACCGAATGGGAGATAAGAGAGTCCACCCAGGGCTACGAGAAGAAAGATGCCGGTACCATCGAGTTCAAGATTCACCTGGCCCCGGACGAAGAGGTGGTGGTGAATTACACGGTAAGGTATTTCAGATAACGTCAAGTATGAAAGACACGGTAGTCGCACCCTTTAGGGTGCGCCCGAAATGCGCTTCGGATTGGCAATTCCCATTTTCTTCGGAGGCACGATGAAATCGTGGAAGTCGAAAAGGCGGTTTACCGTTTGGGTTTTACCTCTATTCCTCTTCTGTGTAGTCGTTTCTTTGTCGGGCTGCGGCACCAAGAATCCGTCACTGACGTCCGCCAAGATCTATCTGGATCTGACCCCTCCGGACTACGACCAGGCAACCGAGCAGCTTCTGTTGGCCGTGGAGCGGGATTCTCTGAACGGGGAGGTTCACTATCTGTTGGGAAAGATCTACGCTGAGAAGAAAATGTATGAGAAGATGCTTCCGGAGCTGCAAAAAGCGGAAAGGCTTAAGCTTAAGCCCCAGCAGCTAGAAGACATTCAACAGATAAGGGCTCAGACATGGGTCGAGGTGCTGAATTCCGGAATACAAATGGGCAAGAGGCGAAGGCAGGTTGATCAGCTCAAGCTCGAGCTCCTCACCGATTTCTCCAGATATCCGGAGTACAAGGATAGTCTAAAAAGCCTCTCCGGCGGTCTGGAGAGTGCCGAGAAACTCACCTGGGAGATCTATCAGATGTTCAGCCAGGCAAAACCTGCGTTAGAGGATTTGGGAAGAATGCTGGAGGAGGAAGCCATCGGACGATACGTGCTGGCCATCGCAATCGACTCCACAAGGTATGAAGCCTTCCTGAACTTAGCCGCCGAGTATGTGCACAGGGATGAGTTGGAAAAGGCTTTGGGCTATTACGAGAAGGCGTATCAGATCAAGCCGGACGATTCCAACGTGATGAACGATTACGCCTCGACCCTACTGAATGCCAAAAAGTTCGAGCAGGCATTAGGCCTCTATGAGACCATCCTGGAGAAGGATCCCACAAATCTTAACGCTTTAGTCAACGTGGCCATGATTTACGCCCGGAAAGGCGAGGCCGAACAGGCGCTGGATACCTACTCTAAGATTATCGCCATAGATCCGGAGTACCAGGATGCCTACTTCAACCGGGGATTTCTGCTCTTGTCAGAGGCGCAGGAAAGAATTGTTGTACTCAAGGCTTATAAAGATTCCGTGGCAGACAATCCAAAGAGTAATCAGCTTGGTTCCCGCTACCAGTCTGCTGCCGAAGATTACAATCGGGTCTTTGTCAAGGCTGAGAGCGACCTGGTGAAAGCCACTGAGATTGATCCAAAAGACAGAGACGCATTCTTCCATCTGGGGCTTCTGTACGTGAGCAGGGCCCAGATTCTCGATAAAGGCGAAAAGCAGAACCAGGATCTCAACAAGGCTGAAGAATCTTTCAGAAGGTGCCTGGAGCTTAAAGGCGACGATACGGAGAGCGCAAAGTACTTGGGCTTCGTTTTGGTCAGTGAAGGCAGTTGGCAGGAGGCCAGCCTTGTCTTAGAGAAGCTGGTGGGCTCAACGCCTACGGACCGGGAAGCCTGGGGGTACCTGGCCATCGCCTATGCCAGATTGGGAGAAAAGGATAAAGCAGAAGAGGCTTTCAAGAAGTCCGCTCGGTAGATTATCCGTTTACTTTTCCCGGTTGACATTATCTGAAATAAACTCAAACGTTGGTTCGGGGTACCTTACCCCGAACCAAAAGAGTGAATGCTCTTCCATAATCCGCATCTATTTTGGACCAGTACCGGCGTGAGAACAAATCCTCAGATCATCTACGTGCCGAGAACGAAAGATAGCGACTGAACGCTTCCGCGCGATAACGCGTAGCCGAGGCTTCACGCCTCGGATGGCAAGCCATGAAGGCTTGCCTACGCGCTGCAAGAACCGATGAAAGGAAACGAGTGATTACACAACCTAATCTCCGAGACATTAAAGGGGCTCGTCAGCGGATTAGCTCTTACATAACTAAGACCCCTGTTCTGACCTGCGCTTCGCTGGATCGCATGCTCGGGGCGAGGCTTTTCTTCAAATGTGAGAATTTTCAGAAGACCGGGGCGTTTAAGATTCGTGGTGCTTGTAATGCAGTATTCTTGCTCTCGGAAAAGCAGGCTTCTCGCGGAGTTGTCACCCACTCGTCCGGCAATTTCGCTGCGGCGCTGGCGGCGCGTGAACGGGGCATCACTGCAAGAATTGTGATACCCTCCAACGCACCTGAGGTCAAGGTCGCTGCTGTGAAAGGCTATGGAGGAGTCATTACCTTTTGCGAGCCGACCCTCGAGTCTCGAGAAGCAACGGCAGAAGAGGTCATAGAAAAAACAGGCGCTACATTCATCCATCCCTACAACGACTATCGCATCATCGCCGGGCAGGGAACCGCCGCACTGGAACTAATGGAGGAGATTCCAGACCTTGACTTCCTTCTCGCCCCTGTGGGCGGCGGCGGTCTGCTGAGCGGAACCGCGATTGCTGCCAAGGGACTCAATCCCAAGATAAAGGTGATCGGCTGCGAGCCGAAGAATGCCGATGATGCCTACCGTTCGATGAAAGCAGGGCGCATCATCCCGTCTGAGAATCCAAATACCATTGCCGACGGGCTGAGAACCTCTCTTGGTGACAAGACCTTCCCAATTATCCGCGATCTGGTGGACGAAATCCTCTTAGCTACAGAGGAAGAAATCATCACCGCCATGCGGCACACTTTCGAACGCATGAAGATCGTGATAGAACCATCTGCCGCCGTGCCGCTGGCTGTGTTACTATCCGACCAACTGAATGTAGCAAAGAAGAGAGTTGGGATTATCGTGTCAGGCGGCAATGTCGATTTGAGCAACTTCTTCGACCAGACGCTCAAAAGCCGGTAGCGAACGAGCCATATCTCCCCAATCCTGTCATTCCTCCCCTGATACCGACTGAATTCGGGGGATTTCTCCTCAAGAAGAAGGTTTTACCAACACAGGACAAGTAAGTGCTGGTACTTAGCGCAAGCATTTTCCCATTCATTCTCGCACGGTAGGTGAACCCAGGAATATCGTGATGGTGGCGACGGACAGGTCCTGCGGGCCTGCCTGTGAGTGGTAGGGTAATGTGCTAGCATGGGCAAAAAAGTACTTGACTCGGGGAGGTGAAGAATATAAATATACTCAAGTAAACGGAAGGGAACTAGGCATCCTGCCTTAAAGCGTTTCTTGTACAAAATCGGCAAACTGTTCTGGCAGATAAGGGCTGGTCGCAGCTGTATTGTCAAACTGACTGGTCCCTCTTAAGCAATCTTAAATCAGAGAGAGGCAAAGTCCATAGACAAGACTGGGCGAGACTCTGCCGGGAGTCCAGGAAGGAGGTGGTCTATGAAAGGAGGGAGGAATGCGCAAGATTCCAACTTCAACCGGGAGGAGGAACATGAGATAGCTGGGAAATAGGGGAGATTCGCATCTGGGGGAAGGCTGGGGTTGAAGGTGCTCGAGAGCGTCGCCTTTGCTGTGAGAATCAAGGCGCGGTGCGGCCCTGGGCCATTCACCGGTCTTCTGCCGTAGCGACTGAAGATGACGAAGGCGATTCTGAAGTAGAGCATGACGGTAAGCTGTGAGCCAAACTCACTTTTATGAAGGAAGGAGCGTCAATCTGAGGAACAGTAATGGAGATACGGGCTGATTCAAGCGGTTGAGGAACAGGTGAGGTGTGGAGCTAGTCGGATACAAGTATTCATTATGACAATTTCACGAACTCTGACATTTGAAAGAGGTGAGGAAAATGGAAAACAACAAGAACGTGAAAAAAGAAGATGCAGGGAAGCCGGTGCCCAGCCGCGTAATCGTTAAGCTGGCTGAGGGACGAAGATTGGAAGAGCGGGGGCTGGAGCTAATAAAAAAGGCATTATCGGACTTCCCGGAAGTGAAGGTTGACCGCCTCCTCAGCTTGAAGCCCGAGAGGGTGGCCGAGCTCACCAAAAGGGCCAGGGCAAGAACCAGAGAGAAGGAGAGGCACATCAAGGATCTCAACCTGTTTTATCGGGTTGAATGTGAGGTCGGGACCAGGATCAGGGATCTGGTGGATGTACTGAATAAGCTTGATTTCGTGGAACGGGCTTACGTGGAACCGTTTGTCTCGCCGCCAACTCCTGATTTCCAGGCCAGTCAGGGGTATTTGGATACTGCTCCTGACGGGGTCAACGCTGCTGCAGCCTGGGCACTGCCCGGTGGGCGGGGCGAAGGGATAAACTTCATTGACTTGGAAGGGGGATGGACCACAGACCACGAAGACTTACTTGGCAACAGCCCCACCTTAATTCACGGATCAATGTTAGCTGGTTGGATCGATCACGGAACGGCCGTGCTGGGTGAGGTCATAGGTGTGGATAACGGGCTTGGGGTCACCGGAATTGCCAATAACCCGGCTTCCGTGCGGCTGGTTTCTCTTGAGCCTCTGGGAGTGGCCGCCGCAATCATGGCTGCGGTTGATGTTTTGGACCCGGGGGATGTCTTACTCCTTGAGGTCCAAAAGGGATGGGTCTGGGGAGACTGGTATCCCACTGAAATGGACGACGCCGATTTCACGGCCATACAGTTAGCAGTGGCCCTGGGCATCGTGGTGGTTGAAGCAGCAGGTAATGGTAACGGTGGTGTTGGCAATGATCTTGACGCTTATACCGATCCCTTCACGCTCGAACACGTTTTTGATCCAACTGTTCGAGATTCGGGAGCTATCATGGTGGGAGCAGGCACTGCCGGCACCCACGAGAAATGCGGGTTTTCCAACTACGGTGCACGGGTCAATTGCCAGGGCTGGGGAGACTGGTCCGTTGTAACTTGTGGTTACGGGGATCTCTATGATGAAGGTACGGTCCAGACGGAATACACGGACATATTCTCTGGCACCTCCAGCGCTTCGCCCATGGTGGTTGGGGTGGCTCTTTGCATTCAAGGAATCGTGGAGAATTCCCTGGGTTATCGGCTTTCTCCCGCCCAGATCCGGCATCTGGTTTCCACCTTTGGCACACCTCAGGGAGGCGATACCAGCCTGCATATCGGTCCCCTGCCCGATTTGGCCTTGATCATTCCTCAAACCGGGATTCTGCCGGATATCTACCTCCGCGATAACGTGGCGGACAGCGGTGAAGAACCTCAAGTTAGCAGCATCTCCTCAAGCCCGGATATCATCTTAAGAAAGGATCTGGTCCCTGATCCCCAAACCGCGTTCGGCCTGGCAACCTATAATGACAACACCTTGGGCCATGAGGCCGAGTTTGGACAGGACAACTACGTCTATGTTCGGCTGCAGAATAGAGGGAACATACCCGACGACGCCACTGTTCGCATCTACTGGTCCCCGGTTTCCTCCTTCGTCGACCCGTCCAGCTGGAATTACATCGGTGATATTTTGGTGCCCAATGTAGCTCCGGGAGATTTTAAGGTCTCTGATGCCCTGGTCTGGCCGTCTGCCGACGTTCCAGCCACCGGACACTACTGCTTTATCGGTGTGGTGGATTGTCCCTTTGATCCAGCCCCACCCATTCCCACTTTCAGCGACATTAGCGACTTCTATGATTACATCCGCAACAACAACAATGTCACCTGGCGGAATTTCAACGTTAAAGACCTGGTTCCGCCGTCAGCTGCGCCAATGGCCGTTGAACTCCCCTTCCTCATTCAAGGAGCAGGCAAGCAGGCTTTGGAGATGGCAGTGGAGGTGATTAAGGTGCTGCCAAAGGAAATCAAGGTGGAACTGGAAGTGCCCGAAAAGCTGATCAGGCCGCTGGGCATCCCTCTGAAAAGACTCTTCTTGCGAAGCAGTGAAGCGAAAGTGGCTCGCTTGCGGGCGGACGATGGGAGGCTCCAGAAACTTCAGCCGGTTAGGCTGCACCGAAGAGCAAGGTATCCTGCTAAACTCATAGTCACGCTGAGCAAGGATACTCCGGTGGGTGACTATTACGTGGCAGTCCGCCAGACGTGGGAGAGAAAAGAGGTTGGCCGGGTTACCTGGATGCTGAGAGTTCGCAAGAGAGGACTTAAGCTCGAAAAACAGGAACTCATGAAAGAGATCAAGAAAGCGTGAAAAGCCAAATAAGTATCGCAAAGGAGACCTGAGAAGATCAGAGAATCAAAAAGGCCGATTCAGAAAGCTCATTACTCCAGATACGAGCGGCTTCGGCTTTGCAGTTTATTCGGGTTGCCTTCGCGGGAGGAAAACTGGTAAAACCATGCCAAAGGCATGGAGAGAGGCAGGGGGCGCTGTCCGGGGCGCTCCCTCTTCAGTTGGAGAGAAGCCCCGGATTTCGTGATTCTGACATCCCCGTCTCAAGATCCCGAAAAGCTGTGTGAAGAATATACATCCGTCAAGTGGTCTGATCTCAAGGAGGAGGAGATCGCGGAACTTCTGAACTTAGGGCACATCACGGCGAAGAATGCGATGAGAAATAGCCCGAGAAGTCCCGGAACGCGTTAACGCTGTTGCTTTCCTTAAACGGCGGAGCCATCCGCCGCCGTGCCGCTGGCTGTGCTGCTGTCCCACCAACTCGACGTAGCAGGCAAAAAGGTCGGAGTCATCCTATCTGGCGGAAACATGGATTTCAGTAGGTTCTTCGAGGGACTACGCTAACGAAAAAGCTCACCTGCCGCTGTGTTAGCTCCTGGCGAAGTGATCACCAGAACCAAGGCTGCTATTATGCGCGCGCTGGCCCGCGCCGAAGGCGGTCAGGTGCAGCGAGTGTTGGGCCGCAACTACAGTAGGTAATTCTTGCCGATCTTGTTGAATAAATCTAAAGCCATCCCAGCTTTCTGCAAGCTGAAAATACTTCTTTGTAGCGAACCGTTTCACTATAACCTTTTAGGTAATCAAATATTTCCACAAGCGCTTGCCCACGGACCCCAGAGCTTTTTACTACACCTACCGCCCAGTTTGGGTTCTTTTTGCCCTCCAAATATGCCCTTAATGAGTTGCGGGCATACTTCCTTGTAGTCAATTCAACACTCTTGACCATCGCATACTCCTCACTTACTTGTTAGGCCGCCCCTTTTTGATCCTCGACGCTCTTCCTGTGACAAACTGCATGGCCCACGTTTGCCCGCCATATACAAGCAGGTAGAAATCGACGACACCTGGCCGAGTCCCTCGTGATAGAGAGTACTCCTGTATCGTCTGCACCAACTGACGGAGATCCCGTTCACCTGGTTTCGGAGGCAGAAGACCCGTCTCGATGGCTGCATTCTGCACGATCAGATCGGGCTTCAGACAATCGAAGCCAAAATGGAGAAGCAGATGGAGCAAGCTAGTCAACTGATTGAAGTACGGCATCTTCGCTGCACGGAACTGTCCGCGCAAGGAGTCGAAGGAGTGCCAGAAGTCCGTGATATCAGCCGAACGCTGAATCCGAGCTGGATAGGCGCGCAAGTGCTTACGAAGGTCGAAACCACTTCTGTGCAAATGCTCCATCGCCTGCGCGGCCCCGATGATGGCCTTGACCTTCTTCCGGAAGCGAATGCAGCGAATCCTTTCCCAGTGCGCCTCCAGAATGGACTGCGCGTTCAACGCTGCGACGTGCGACACATCAAAGTCTCCGAATGCTATCCGCAGAGATCCCTTCTCAATCATCCCCGCAACCAGATCAGAGCGAGCATTCTGGGAGAAAGCAATCAGGGTCGCGAACTCCCTCACACAATCCCCGTCAGTCGCTGGAACAGCCGGCTTTCGATTCGCTCGCCGATCGACCTCTTCCGAGAATGCTGGCTCAAGCGCCACCGATAGAGCGCTCTCGGTAATCCGATCGATTGCCTCAAATGGTTGGATCATGTATCATTCTCTGTCGGCCTAACTATGTTTATATTGATCCATATAACACTCCAAACATGGCTTTGAGCGCGGTATAAGACAACTGCGGAGTGCACCGTACGGTTCCACACCTGCGAAAAAGGTATCTCTTCAGGCCCATCCGCGGACGCCTCGGGAGCGACATCAGTCATCGGGTGTAAAGCCCTCCTTGAGGATGCTCTTCAGTTCACCGACGGAATAGTGGCCAATGCCAAGTTGGCCAAGCGTTCTTCCCTTTGCGTAGTAATCTTCTTGATGCATCGAAGAGGCGATGCCGATCAGTGCATCGCATACAGGGGTGGGAATGTTCGCCTTTTTTCCGACTGAAGACATGAAGCATAGACCCATCGGGACGTCCTCGGTGATATAACGAGTTCGCGCGTCGCCGGGTCCCTTAGGCGACCCGAATTGAGCGTAGTGGCGGAAAGCTTGCATGGGATCCGCGCTGAGATCATCGTAAGTCCGGCACTGGAATGATCGCGCGAAGCTCTGCGTCGGCAATTCGAAATACTCCAGAATCGCCTTCTTTTCCGAGTCCAAATCCTCAACCATATTCCAGATCGTTGGTGTAAATGCCTCGCGATACATCCAAAACTCACCTTGGCTGTGTTCAATGCGGCCAACAGACATTATCGCGCCCACGGTGTGGACGATAAGGTTGGGATTGTGAAAAGCCGACTCCAACACGTCCTGTCGGGCTGTGTACCTGGGCAGAATATCCTTCAGTCGTGTCAGCGTTTCCTCCGTTTTTATGGAAGGGAAAACGCCGATGGGATTCCGGACGTTTTCGAAGCAGATATCGACCTTACCCGGAGCAACGATTCGGGAATCAAAAGGCAATGATTCGCCCTCGGCGAACAAAACGCCCCTCCCCTTGCATTTTGTCGAAAAAAAGAAACTTCCTGCATAGCCTGGCGAGACAAGCAGAATCTGTCCCCTCCGCAGATGAGGCGAGATGAGTTCAGAAAGATTCTCGTGGGCCACACTTTGCGTCAAGACGAGAATTACATCTGCTTGAGAAACAGCGTTGGGGAGATCTCGTGTCGCTTCTTCAATGCCAATTACGCCTTTGTCGCCGGCCGTCTCGTACTCTATTTGTTTCGTCCGACTCAAAACATCAAAGGAGTCTTCGTACATCAGACGCGTTGTTTTTACAATCGTGACCGGATGGCCTCGTTTAGCTATCATAGCCCCATGTGTCAAGCCTGCGTTTCCAGCTCCGACGATTGTGATCTTCAAGACTTGTCTCCTCCTCTTTTGAAATTCAGACGATAATTCCGCCTACCAATTATCAGGAAGGTGATAGCAAGTACTTCTCTCTAGACGGGGATTGGGAAACCATTCGATCGAGCAAATCCAATAGTGCCTTCACCCGCAGGTTGCAGCAGCTGTTCCTGCAGAAAACACCTTCTTCGAATCGCCATTCTCTGTGAGAATAGTCATATAGATATCGCCCCGGCCTATCATTAATGTACATTTGAGACTCCACATAGGCCGCGAAGTGCGACTGGATCTCGTTAACGACATAGCGTCCATCAGGAGTTTCAAAGATGTCCACGTTTATGGCTGTGTATCCGGCATTGTCAGTCAGCTCGCGAATAAAATCCAACAGCGCTCGTGGAGGATCATACCACCCGATTTTGTCAGAGCCGCTGTGGAATTCCCCTTCTTTGAGCTTCTGATGGCCGAAATATGACTCGCCGATTCGAATCATCCGCCACTCGACGACTCCCGGAAGGAATTCCTGGAACAAAACGCTGCCCCATTCACGATCTCGGCCATCAGCGCCTCGACAGACCATCCCTTTCCCGAAACGTTTATTGACGTATCGTACGACCGCAGACCGGCTTCGAAGGATCTCCACCCCCGCGCCCCTGGAGCCCATGTCGTGCTTCGCTACGAGCGGCAAGTCGACTTCTCGAGCAAACTCGAGAGCCTCCTCGCGCGAATAGAATACCCATGTCCTAGAGTGCGGGATTCCGTTAGCCCCCAGCCAATAGGACATCCGCAGTTTGCTCTCATTCAACCATACTTCATTGTAGGTTGGGTAGATGGTCTTGCGCATTTCCTCAACCATGACCTTCAAGCGCTCGTCGAACATACGTTTCCAAATGCTCGCTTTGAAGGAAGGCCACACAAGAAAAGCGTCACATCCGCAGCCCCGAACGAGGGGAATCCAGTCAGGGCCTGAGATGTCGATAGTCTTGTAGCGAACCCCCAAGTCTTCACACGCGGCGACATATGGCAAATGGTTGTTATCAAACTCTTCGATTATGCCAAGCACGTACCGCGATTTTTTTCGAAGCGGGGAGACCGGTTCGATGTTTCGATGAGAATCAGACAGATGAGCCGTGAGTGAATGAGTCTTGTCCACGTCGATGCCGACCTTGCGTTTGTCGATATCGACGGCCGCGACGACATCTTGCGAGGTCTCTTCCCGTTGGGAGTGGATGTCCTGTATCAAGGAACTGCAGTCTCCAAGTCTGATAATATCGTCCCTAATATCACCCATAGTCTCACTTGTCTCCGTTCTGCACTCTCAATTAATATGTTCTTTTCAGGGAAAACCGCTTCGCTTCGTTTGATATCTTCCAGAACAAAGCTAGCCCCCATCTCCCGGTTTGCAGCGGCATCCTGCGGGCGAACACGCCCACGCCTGTCATGTCGAGTTTTGCTCACCAGTCCCCGTGAGTCTGACCCGACATATCTTCGCATCGACATGTTCTCTTAACAAGAAATAACATAACACGCCCACCTTCGCAAGTCAAGGAAATGTTTGAGGAATATAGGGCAGGTGTCCGTGTTCCACCGGCTCCGATACCAGACACATCCTTGCTTCCCGTTGGTGTTCCATGGCTGGCAGGCTTCACCAACGGAGAAATAAAACAACGGCGGGTGAATAACACCCGCCGGGATGTGAAATCGGTTTATGGTTCACAGTTGACGATTCATAGTGAAAACCCCAAACTACGAACCATGAACCGATAACTGCAAACTGATAGCTGCTAACTGAAAACTGCAAACTGCTAACTGGAAATTGGCAACCGCCAACTGCCTACATTTCTGCCACCATTTTTTTCATCGTCTCAGTGGTCAAGGATTTCGGCCGCTCGATGGCAAGACCTAAGGCTCTATCCCAGATCAATTGGGCCAAAACGCCCATGGCTCGGGAGACGCCGAACATCACTGTGTAGAAGTCGTATTCCTTGACGCCGTAATACCACTGCAGAACTCCCGAATGTGCATCTACGTTGGGCCAGGGGTTCTTGGCTTTGCCATGTTCCTTAAGGATGTCAGGTGCGGTCTCATATATCATGCTGCACAGCTTGAAAAGATCGTCATCCGGCATGTGTTTTAAGGCGAATTCTCGCTGGGCAGTGTATCTCGGATCTGTCTGCCTGAGGACCGCATGGCCGTAACCCGGAATGACCTGGCCGCTGTTCAGGGTGTCCCACAATGCCTTGGACAATTCTTCCTTGCTCGGTACCCTTCCACCCAGCTTCTCCATCAGGTTCTGAATCCAGCGCAAAACCTCCTGGTTTGCCAGACCGTGCAAGGGACCGGCAAGTCCGTCCATGCCAGCGGAAAGCGAATAGAAGGCATCGGATAGGGCAGAGCCGACTAAGTGAGTTGTATGTGCGCTTACGTTTCCGCCCTCATGGTCACAGTGCAGGACCAAGTACAGCCTCATGAGCTCGTAATACTCAGGGTTATCGATGCCCATCATGTGGGCGAAGTTGGCGCCCCAGTCCAGCCTCTTGACGCCCCGAATCCTCTTTCCGTCCTTGTAAGTCCGGCGATAGATATAGGCGGCGATGGCGGGAAGCTTTGCCATGAGGTTCATCACGTCCTCATACATAGGATCCCACAGTTCGGTTTTGGAAATCCCCTCATTGTATTTCTTCACGAATTCAGAGGTGGACTGAAGTGATAGAATCCCGATAGCGAATTGAGTCATGGGGTGCATGTCTGTGGGGAGCGACTTTAAGGTCTTCCAGGTAGCCTGAGGCATTTCTGAGCGGGCCTGCCACTCCTTGGTGACCTCCCTGACGTCCTTCTTTGTGGGGAGTTCGCCGGTCAAAAGAAGCCAGAAGATTCCCTCCGGAAGAGGTTCTTCCCCGCCGCGGGCCTTGGGTAGCTTTTCCCGGGCTTCCGGGATGCTGTACCCGCGGAACCTTATTCCCTCCATGGGATCCAGAAGCGAGGTCTCCCAGACCATGCATTTTATGCCTCTCATACCGCCATAGGCTTGCCGGACAGTCGCCTCTGAGATGACCTTATCACCATGCTCTTTCACCAGAGCCTTGATTTCCTCCCTCAACTCCGGAATCTTCTGGGCCAGTTTTTCTTTTAGTGGCATCTTGACTCCTCCTACTTAGGTAATGTGAACGATTTCACAAACTTGACCTTAAAAAAAGAATTTCGATTCGTATCTGAAGCTCTTGGCGGAGTCCGAGGCATGCACCGCATTTTTTGTGACGTTCGTGGCCAAGTCGCGTCGGATGGTTCCCTTTTTCGCTTCTTTTGGATCGGTGGCGCCTACGACCTCCCTCAGTTTTTTTACCGCATTCCTTTTGGTCAAAAGTACCCCCACCACATTGCCCGAGGAGATAAACTTGACCAGTTTCTCAAGGAAAGGTTTGCCTTTGTGAACGTGATAGAACTTTCTGGCCTTGGTGGGCGAGAGTTTGTCCATCTTGAGACCGAGTATCTCAAACCCGGCTTCCTCGGTCCTCTTTAAGATTTCCCCTATCAAATTCTTTTTCACCGCGTCGGGTTTGATCATCAGGAAGGTTCTTTCCATTTCCTTGGCCCTCCCGGGGACGGGTGTTTCACGATCTACTGCAGGTCTTGCGTGATACAAAGCATTGATTCAGGGCAGGCGAAAACGAGCAGCTTCACTTTGGCTTTCGTGTTCGTCTCCCTCTCTGAACCAACGCGAATCCCGTTTCCACCGCCTTCAAGTTTCGCTCTTCAGTTCCCTTGGGCGCTCTTCGTTTGACCGCCTCCAGCAGTCCCTTTTTTGAAGCTACCCTGGTTAGGGCGGCGATGACTCCTAAGGCGATAATGTTGGCCACCATGGGAGTGCCGATCTTGTCTCTGGCGATCTGGCTGAATGGAAAAGCGTGCACCTTATGGTCCGGAAGCTGGTCTACCAATCCGGAGTCGACGATTAAAATCCCCTCCTCCTTCAACGCGGGGAAGTAGGTATCACATGCCTGCTGGGTTAGGGCCAAGAGAATGTCCAGCTTGAGCGGCTTGGGATAATAGATTTCGCCGGAGGAGACCACCAGATCGGATCTGCTGGCGCCGCCACGAGCCTCCGGACCGTAACTCTGGGTTTGGCATACGTTCTTGCCATCCTCCACCCCAATGGCCTCAGCAAGCACGGTTCCGGCGAAGATCATCCCCTGCCCTCCCGACCCGGAGAGTCTTATCTCGAATTTATCTTCGTCTTCTGGGGAGACCCTTTTTGTGTGGTGCATCTTTTTATGACTATGAGCGGGGTTGTCCGTCATCTATATTTTCCCTTGAGCCTCGGCGATTACCTTATCGTATTCCTCGCAGTATTCAGGAAAATCTATGTCCCATAAAACTCCGGTGAGGAACTTGTCTCTCAATTTCTCCGGAGCGACTTTTCCGGCAGCACTGATGGGGATGGCATGATCTTTCTGCCATTTCAACATCTCTACGGCCCCCCCCTCTCTGTTGAGCCGTCCGTACAGGGTGTGGCAGTGACTGATCACCTCCACTAAGGAGAACCCCTTCTTTTGGATGGCCTGCTCGACCAGTTTTTTCAACTGCACCACGTGATAGGCGGTTCCCCGCGCCACGAAGGGTGCACCTGCAGCAATGGCCAGCTTGGAGATGTCGAAGCTCCTCTCCCGGTTTCCGTAAGGGGCGGTGGTGCCCATCTTCATGAAGGGGGTGGTGGGAGCCACCTGACCTCCGGTCATTCCGTAGGTGCTGTTGTTGATCAGGATGGTGGTCAGATCGATGTTGCGCCGGCAGGCATGAATGAAGTGATTCCCTCCGATGGCCAGAGCATCCCCATCGCCGGTGATTATGATCACCTTCAAGTCTGGCTTGGCTAACTTCACCCCGGTGGCAAAAGCCAATGGTCTTCCATGGGTGGTATGAAGCGTGTTGAAATCCACGTAAACCGGCATACGGCTGGAACAGCCGATACCCGATACCATCACCACGTCATCCTGGGGGAGCTTCAGACTATCTATGGCCCGGATGATGGCGCCCATGACCGTGCCGATTCCGCATCCGGCACACCATACATTGGGAAATTGTTTTTTTGTCCTCAGATATTTATGGGTTACCTTGGATAGCAAAGCCACCTTATTTTTCCTCCCTGATCTTTCCAAAGATCTGATCGGGGGTGATCAATTCTGAATCATAACGGGTGAGGCTCCGCACTCTGGTTTTGCCTTGGTTTACTCTCATTAGCTCGTTGATTAGCTGCCCCTGGTTGAGCTCCGCCACGATGACTAAATCCAACTGCTCCATGATATGTTCCACGTAGACGTCCGGGAAGGGCCACACGGTCAACGGCTGTATCAGTCCCACCTTAATTCTCCGCTCTCTCGCCATACGAACCGCCTGCCTGGCAGCTCTGGCCACAATCCCGTATGCGAAGACCGCAATGTGGGCGTCCTCCATGAATTCCTCTCGTATCTCGACGATGTCGTTGATGTTGTGCGTGATTTTGTTCTTCAGTTTTTTGAGCTTCTCCTTGATGAGGAATGGACTGGCCGTGGGGAAACCGTCCGGGTTATGCGTTAAGCCGGTGATGTTATACCGGTATCCCTCCCCGAAGCTCGCCATGGGGGAGACGAAATGGGGGTTCCTCTCAAAATGCTGATACCAGCCCGGGTGCACCGTGGGCTTCATTCGGTTTATTATCCTTATCTCATTCGGATCCGGGAAGGCGACCTTCTCCCGCATATGCCCTATCACCTCATCCATCAGCACTATCACCGGGGTGCGATATTTTTCTGCAAGATTGAATGCCCGGATGGTAAAATGGAAGCACTCTGCCACCGAGGAGGGAGCTAAGGCTATTGCCTGATAGTCTCCATGAGTTCCCCAGCGAGCTTGCATGGTATCCGCCTGGGCCACCTTGGTGGGCAAGCCGGTGGAAGGTCCGCCCCTTTGCACGTTCACGATTACGCAGGGAACCTCGGCCATGAAGGCGTAGCCGATATGCTCCTGCATGAGGGAGAATCCCGGACCGCTGGTGGCGGTCATTGATTTTGCGCCGGCCACGGATGCGCCGATCACCGCTGCTAAGCTGGCGATCTCGTCCTCCATCTGGATGAATTTCCCGCCCACCTTGGGCAACTCCCGAGCCAAAACCTCAGCTATCTCGGTGGAGGGGGTGATGGGATAGCCGCCAAAGAAACGACAACCGGCCGCAATGGCGCCTTCTGCGCTGGCCCGGTTCCCCAGAACCAGTCTCTCCATCTTTCGAGCGGCAATCTCGACCATTCCGGCTCCTTAGAGTTTAGCCTCTATTCGAATCCTTCTTCTTGCGTGGTCTCACCGCAATGGCGAAATCCGGGCACCTGAGTTCACACATACCGCACAGGGTGCATTTCTCCGGGTAGGTCAGCACCGGAAACCCCTCTTTGTCCGTGGTCAGAGCCTTGGTGGGACAAAAAGCCACGCAGATGTCGCATTTTTTGCACCAGGCCTGGAATACGTGGACCTTTTCCTCTTCTTGGTCTGGTTCGGGGTTCACCTGAGTCTCGGATATCTTGTCCGCCAATCCTTTCCTTTCGCCTTGTCAAACTGGGACTTGACTCAACCAGTATATAATATGTTAAATACGGGTGAAGTCAAGAATTTTGGCAGAACTTTGTGATTTTTTTCACTATCGACCCATGTCGCTTAAGGCAATAAACTACGAGTTCAAGAAGAAGTTAGATTCCACTCTGGGTGGAGAAGCGCACAGCCTTTGTTATCAGTGCGGCGCCTGCGTGGGAGATTGCCCGGCCGCCATGTATTCGGAGGATTTCAATCCCCGGGAGATACTCCTGCAGACGCTTTTGGGGGACGAGGATACCCTCACCGGAGAAAATTCCCCCATCTGGAATTGCACCAACTGTTATACCTGCTACGAGAGATGTCCCCAGGCGGTAAGACCGGTAGAGGTGATCATCGCTCTGAAAAACATCTGCTACCAGAAAAAGACCGCCGCACCTGAGGTTAATCAGATTGTGCAAAGCGTCCAGAGCACCGGTCGGACAGTGAGGATCACCTCCCTATCTGATAGAAGGCGAAAAGAGCTGGGCTTGCCGGAGATAAAAGCCGTCCCCATGGATGAGCTAAAAAAGCTTTTCGAACCATAAAGTAGAAAACATCATCCCTAAAGTTTCTTCGGGATGGGAATTCCCATTTTGTGTGAGGTCTCTGAAAAACTACAAGAAGAAAAAAATTTGGAGTGTTCGCCTTTAGGTGAACCGAGTTAAAACTCTTTGTCTTTTCCCGGCCAAAGGCGGGGATCCTGGGGACAAGAAGTTTCAGGTCCCGCCAAAGGCGGGACACTCCAGCAAGACCTTTCCCCAGTTGATTTTTTAGAGCTCTCTATGTTCGTTCGTGATACTAAAAAGATGGTAACGAAGTCGACGCCCGTTACTAACCTGGCATAGTCTATTAAGTAAAATGCGGAATTTGCGCTAAGGAGAGAAGATGAGGTATGCTCCCTTTTACGGATGCATGATCTCCGTTAAATACCCCCAGATGGAGGCGGCGGTGCGAAAGACCGCAAAGAATCTGGGGATGGAGTTGGTGGATCTGGATGGATTTTCCTGCTGCCCCGATCCTATCTATTTTAAGGCTAC
>CBDUQU010000021.1:0-27823 GCA_965369445.1 uncultured bacterium
GGGCGACATCTACTACTTCGACTCGGTGCGGGTCAATCTGGGACTGTTCCAGCACGACGTAAACGTGATCTGGGATTTAGCCCCTCATGATTTCTCCATCATGGATTTCCTGCTGCAGAAGGACCCGGAGATGGTCTCGGCGGTGGGAATGTGTCATCTTGGTGATCTGGAGAATATCGCCTACGTTACGGTCCAGTATCCGGGAAATCTTCTTGGCCACCTCCACGTCAACTGGCTGGCTCCGGTGAAGGTGAGGACTACTCTTATCGGTGGCACCAAAAAGATGATCGTGTATGATGATAACGAGCCCAGCGAAAAGATAAAAATCTACGACAAGGGAGTGAGCTATTCTGATAAAAAAGAGGACGTCTATCAGATGCTGGTTCAGTATCGCTCCGGCGATATGCTGGCCCCCAAACTTGAACCCAGCGAGGCCTTGAAGCTGGTGAGCAAGGAATTCACCGACTCGATAAATGAAAACAGGAAGCCGTTGACGGACGGCGTGGCGGGGCTTAGAGTAGTGAAGCTGCTGGAATCGGCCAACGAATCCATCAAGCAGAAGGGAAAGGTAATCAAGCTATGAGCCCGCAAGACAGGCCGGAATTCAAGAATGTGACCATTACCGGTAACGTTACCATATACAAGAACGTGAAGATCGGGGAGGGTTCGGAAATCGAAGGACCCTGTGTCCTCGGCAAGCCGCCCCGGGGCAAGAAGGACGGAGAACTGGAACTGGTGATCGGAAAGAACGCGGTGATCCGCCCCTTCACCACCATCTATGCCGGAAACAAGATCGGGGACAATTTCCAGACCGGACAGGGAGCCTCTATCCGAGAGGACAATGTCATCGGCAACGAAGTGAGCGTGGGAACCAACTCGGTGCTGGAATTTGAAAATAAGATCGGCAATGACGTCAGAATTCACAGTCTCTGCTTCCTGGAGATGGTCACCACCGGAGATCACGTATTCTTTGGACCCAATGTGGTATTCACCGACGACCCACACCCCATGCTGTGCCCCAAGTACAAGGAATGTAAAGGCGGGGTGAAGGTTGCCGATCTGGTGAAAATCGGGGCGGGCTCTGTGCTTTGCCCAGGAGTGAAGATCGGCAGGAATGCCCTAATCGGCGCCGGGTCCGTGGTGACCAAGGACGTCCCAGAGGAGATGGTGGCGGCCGGAAATCCTGCCAAGGTTATGAAGAAGATCAATGAGTTGGAGTGCTATATCGGCGCGTTTGAAAGGCCCTACGTCTGGCCGCCGTATAAGAAGTAATGTAGTCTCTTTCTATCAGTAGCGGGAGAAACCAGCACCTAACTTAAGTTAGGTGCTGGTTTTTCATAACCAGTTGTGTCATCTGAGCGCACGTAACGATATGGCTCCAATCGCTTGACATCCGGTGGCGATATGGTATCTTAGACCGGTTGCGGTAAAGGCAAGGTTTGGGGGAGGTGTTTCAGACATAACATGACGGGAAAAAGACTAATTATCATAGGCGTCGTCTTGCTGCTACTCCTTGTGTTGGCGTTCGTAGGCCCCGAAGTTTGGGTGGCAACGCAATTCAACAAGGAAGGGAATATTCTGTTCTGTAATCTCAGTCTTTCTAGAGTATACGAGATGACCGATGATGGACTGGTAGTATGGAGTTATGACTTATGTAGAGATTCTGTCAGACAAGAGTTCGGATTGCCGTACGTGGTTAGGTTGTCAAATGGAAACACGCTGATAACAGACGCACAAACTGGCCGAGTGTGCGAAGTCAATAGGCGAGGAAAGACTGTGTGGGAGTGTGACAGTGTATATCGACGGGGCCATTCCGCATACAGAGCGGGATCTGAAATTGCTGCCATGGAGGCGACGAATGAGAAAATTCTGGCTATAAACTATATCCAAAAACGTGGAAAGGTGATGGAACTGGACAGAGACTGCAATATCATTTGGCAGTGGTCGTACGTGGACGATGATTCAGGGTACTGGGGGAATGTAGCGAAGGCTCGCCGCTTATATAACGGGAATACGGGTGTTCTCATACGCAAGACTATCCGAGTAGAGCAATGGCATCGAGGAACGCGATCCGCTGCTGAATACCAGGAACACCGTGAATACCTTTTAGAGAAGTATCCTACTGCTGAGCGTGTGGAATATCTTGAGTTGGACAGCGAGAGGAAGCTGGTAAAGCATCGCGATTTTGACGATTTGGCTTTCCCACCCGGGGGGACAGACCTGTTGCCAGACGGCCATGTTCTTATATCATATGATGAATACGGGGTTGCGGAATACGATACGCTGGGCAGGGTAATCTGGTCATGTCAGCCACCTGAGTCGAGTTGGGTGGCGGACGGGTCGACGCCAAAGAAGCCCCAAGGTGCCTGGGGCGCATTCAGATCTTCCGACGGTAATACCGTCCTCTATTATCCTGGGTCCTGGGTCTATATTGTAGATTCAGAAAAGAAAGTAGTTTTTCACGTCGAGTCGCCAGCCATTAAATCTAGATTCGGAATCCAATATGTGACGAAGCGAGACCTGAGGGTTTTCTATAAAAGGAAAAGCGAGGATGAAATAGACTATGTCGGTGATGTGCTCGGCGTAGTTAGCAAAGAGAATCCTCCGTGACTTGACAGTCCTTGCTGGTTGTTGGTCTTCTCCCGTCGGCGGCGGAAAGCAGACCCCACGTCTGGCCGCCATATAAAGAATGAGCGCCCTCGGCGAACTGAAACCCTGCTGATCAGTTGACCAGCATCTAACTCAAGTTAGGTGCTGGTTTTTCATAACCAGTTCGACAGTTCAATCATAGGTGACGTGCACCGGACTAAATGCTTGACATCCAAAGACGATGTGCTATCTTAGACCGAAATGAATTGGCTGCTAAGAAAACCTTAAGGAGGATTTGATGAAGGTAAATTTCGTAGACTTAAAAGCGCAGTACCAGACCATAAAGCCGGAGATCGACAAGGCCATTGAGAATGTCATCTCCAATACGGCTTTCATTCTGGGCAAGGCGGTGGCGGAATTCGAGGAGCAGTTCGCCGGTTACTGCGGGGCGAAGCACTGCGTGGGAATCAACTCCGGCACGTCGGCTTTGATTATGGCACTCAAGGCCTTAGACGTCGACGAGGGCGATGAGATCATCACCACCCCTAACACCTTCATAGCCACAGCCGAGGCCATTTCGTTTGCCGGAGCGACGCCGGTCCTGGTGGATATCGAGGAGAAAAACTACAATTTAGATCCTGCTAAGTTGGAGAAGGCCATAACCGCAAAAACCAAAGCGATAATTCCGGTGCATCTTTACGGACAGCCGGCAGACATGGATCCCATACTTAAGATAGCTAAAAAGAAGGGTATACCGGTGATCGAGGACGCCGCCCAAGCACATGGCGCCCAGTACAAGGGGAAAAAGACCGGTGGCTTAGCGACGGCGGCATGCTTTAGCTTCTATCCCGGGAAAAACCTGGGAGCGTATGGAGAGGGCGGCGCGGTGACCACCGACGATGAGGGCATCGCGCAAAAGGTCCGCATGCTGCGGGATCATGGCTCCCCCAAGAAGTTCTATCACGAGTTCATCGGTAATAACTGCCGGTTGGAGGGAATTCAGGGGGCGGTTCTTTCGGTGAAGTTGAAGCACTTAGATAAGTGGAACGACGGCAGGAGAAAGAATGCGGATCTGTATAGAAAGTATCTGGAAGGAACCGGCGTGGGTCTGCCGGAGGAGATGCCCTATGCCAGGCACGTTTACCATGTCTTCTGTGTGAGGGTGAAAGAGAGGCAAAAGCTGATCGACTTCCTCAAAGAAAAAGGCATCTTCACCAACATCCATTATCCCATACCCATACATCTTCAGAAAGCATACAGCTTCTTGGGATACAAAAAGGGCGATTTCCCGGTAACCGAGGGATGTATGGATAAGATCCTGTCGCTGCCCATGTTCGCAGAACTGACCGAGGAGGAGATAAAGTATACCGCAGACTGCATCAGGGAGTTCTACGGAGCATGACCAGCGGGCCAGGATAGCTTCTCATAACTTGAAGCGAAGGTAATTCTCAATAGAGGCGGGAGTTCATCCCCCAGACGGGGGCGTCTGCCCGCCTCAAGATTCAGTCCTTTATACCGGAGCTGCGAACTTGGCAGAAAGAGGTTTCAGGACCCTGGTAATCATTCCGGTGTATAATGAGGAGAACAGGATCAGAACCGTCCTGGAGCAATTCAGGGAAGTGGAGATTGACAAGGTCCTGGTGGTGGATGACGGTTCAACAGATACCACCCCGGAGGTGCTAAAGAGTTTCGACGTGGAGGCCATCCATCACGCCAGGAAAGAGGGCGTGGGAAGCTGCATCAGAGACGGCATAGATCACGCCAGAAGGAACGGCTTCGAACTGGTGGTGGTGATGGCAGGCAACGGTAAGGATGATCCCAGAGAGATACCACTTCTGCTTAAACCTATCGCTGAGCAAAATTACGATTACATCCAGGGCTCCAGGTACTTAGAGGGAGGCGAGGCGGGGAATCTTCCTTTGGCCCGGGCGGTGGGAATAAAGGCGTTCACCTTTCTCTGGTCTATGCTTCTGGGAAGAAAGCTGACCGACGTGACCAACGGCTTCCGGGCATACAAAGTTTCACTGTTCGATGATCCAAAGATAAATATATGGCAGGCATGGCTTTCCACATATGAGTTGGAGTATTACATTCACTTCTGGGTTCTGAGGCTGAAATACAAATTTGCTGAGGTGCCAGTCTCAAAGATATATCCTTCGAAAAAGAAATATTCCAAGATCAGACCATTTTTGGACTGGTGGCCGATCGTAAAGCCGTTGTTTTACCTTTTGCTGAGAATCAGGAAGTGAAGGCAGGAGCCGTGCCTGTCGGGTCCCCTGACCCGACAGGAGACCGCCCCCAGGTCAGGGGACCTGGCGGGCCCAAAGAAAGAGAAATTGGTTGCTCTGAAAATGTAACATAGATTACCTCTCCCCCAGTTTCCCCCTCTCCATAAAATGGAGAGGGGATCAAGGGGGTGAGGTTATGATCAGAGTTAAGTCTTTGATTAGTTAACAAATGAAATCAAAAAGCAAAAAGAAGAAACAGCAAGCGGCAAAGCCCAACGTATCCGTAGCTAGGAAATCCGCTCTGACCGAGTTCTTCAAGAATCCTTTCTTCTCCTCCAGGGCTTTCGAGGTCGTGCTTTTCTGTTTTATCATCGGGCTGGCCTTTCTCGGCGGCGTGCTTTTCTTGAGCGCCGATCCTCCCGCCATTTCCTGGAGCCAGGACGTGGCCACCGATCCGCCGCAATACACCTACTTTGCCCGGAACCAGGTCCTATGGGGCGATTGGGACCTATTCGGGCACAATCGATTTCCCTTCTTCTATAAGTCGTTCACCACGGTGAGCTCTTTTGTCGTATTCTCCGTATTCGGTCCGGGCAGATTCCAGGCCAACCTGGTGGCGGTGATCCTGAGCCTGTTGACCATGGTCTTCTTATTTCTAGCTCTAAGAAAGGTATTCAGCAAACGGGCGGCGTTCTTATCTTTGTTCTTTCTGGGGATAAACTTCGTCTTCCTCATGTACGGCCGCAACCCGTTTCTGGAAATCTCGGCCAGCTTTCTTTTAGTCCTCGGTTTTTACTTCATGGTCTCCTCTTTCAAGAGAAGTGAGCTTCTAATCCCCTCCGGCATCTGCTTTGCTGCCGGCATCTTTTTTGGAAAGACCATGGCTGCATTCATCCTCCCGGCCTGCGCCGTGGTGCTGCTCCTATGGACGTTCGAGCGCTTCTCGTCATCCGACCGGAAAATCAACCTCAAGCCGGTGGTGTTTTTCGGCTCCGGCTTCCTGGTAGTTACACTTTTATGGATACTCTTCAGCTATCTGCCTGCCAAAAGAGAGGTGGCAGGTTACTTGGGTGAGCAGGCATTCGGACTTTATGGTTTCCCCGTCGCGCTTGAGTCGATCTGGGGATTCGTTTCCGCCCTCTTCTCCTTCGGGAGGGATCTTTTCTATCGTATGCCGGTGGTGTTTCTCCTTTCATCTTTGGGTCTGCTCTTGTTCTTCCGCGATGGTGATTCGGTCAGGGAATTGGCCAGGCGGAGGGATGATCGCTCGAAGGTCAAATTCTTCCTGGTCCTCTGGTTCTTGGTCTGCTTTTTCCTCCTGATGGTCTTAAACTATCGACCCCTGCGTTATCAGTTCTATCTGATTCCTCCCATGTGCGCGTTGGCAGGCTTCTGGTTGGACTCTCTCTTCTCCGGTTTCGCCTCAAGAAATAGACCGCCCAAAATCTTATTCTGGATCGTATTTATCGTTGCGGCCACGTTTTTCGTAAACAATGTCATGGCCACGTACCACAGATTAAGCCAGAAACAGATTCAGTTGGGCTCTTCTCTGGCCATCTCTGTCGTACTCGCCCTGCTGATTGGAGCTCTTTATTTCTGGCGATCTGCTGGCTCTAAGAAGGCATCCAAAGGAGAAGCCTCCTTGCGTTCTGCAAAACTGAAGCTCGGGCAGAGGGGTCTGATTATGCTGGTTCTGATTCTGATTTCGCTGGTTGTCAATGGGGGGCAGTACGTAAGTTGGGCCTCTTCTCCCACCTATTCCCTGAATCGGTCATCAATCGATTTAGGAAAGATCCTGAGCAAGGAAGCCGTGCTGTCCGGGCCGTATGGGCCGGCACTGGTCTGGGACAACAGGCTTAAGAATGTCATCCATATGTTCGGGGTCACCAAGCCTGACCCGGAGCTTTTCCACACCTACCCCATCACCCATCTGGCATTGGAGAGAGGAGGAAACAGAGACCGGGCTTTCAAAGACTATCCCGAGGTGATGAATCAGGCCAGGATCGTGACCACCTATTGGCTCAGGAACATCCCGGTCGATATTTATAGAATAGGGGAATGGACCGGCAATCCGAAGACGGCAGGCTACTCCCTCTCCGACTTTGAGAGGGCGAAGACATTGATCGACGGAGGGGAGATCGATTCAGCTCTAACTCTGCTGGAGGAGTTCGTTTCTCACACTCCGGATAATTACAGCGCGTACCAAGCGCTGACGGAGATATACTTCGGGATGGAGGAATTCGAAAAGGCTGCGCTCTCATCGGAGAAGGCGATCGAGTTCAATCCCACTGATTTTGTGGCTCATCAGCAGTTGGGTTCGGTGTATTTTAGCCTGGGAAACCAAACCCGGCAGGACAGCTACAGAGAGTTGGCCATTGAGCAGTGGGAGATTGCCTTGAAGCTTTTCCCAAACAACAGACAGTTGGCGGCACAACTGCAAAGCATTAGAGGATATTAAGAACATGCGAAAAAACGACGGATTCGTGAAAGTATCGATAGTGGTTCCGGCATACAACGAGGTGGAGAACGTCCTGCCGCTGATGGAGGAGTTCTCCAAGACGTTTGCCCGAACCAGGATGAACGCGGAGGTGATCTTAGTGGACGATGGGTCCACCGACGGCACCTTCTTAAAAGCCAGAGAATGCCAGCGAAGATACCCCTTCTTGCGGGTGGCAAGCCATCAGAGAAACATGGGGCTGACCGAAGCGTTGATGACCGGATTCTCCAAGGCTCGCGGCAGAATCTTCGTGTTTTGGCCTGCAGACCTGCAATATCTGCCGCAGGACATCCCCAAGCTGGTGGAGAGAATCGACAACGGATATGACGTGGTCTGCGGCTGGAAGAAGGGTTCGTACGGTTTAAAGAGTTTCGTATCCTTCTTTTACAACCTTCTTTCCCGAACCTTGTTTCGGGTTAAGGTTCACGACTTAAACTCGGTCAAGGCCTTTAAGCGGGAGGTGGTGGATGACGTACCCATGCGCAAGGATTGGCACAGGTACATGGTGGTGATGGCGGCGGACAAAGGGTATAAAGTCGGGGAGGTGAAAGTTAAACTACATCCGCGAAGGTTCGGGAAATCCAAGTTTGGAATCTGGAGGGTGCCCATCGGGTTTCTGGATCTCCTTTCGGTGAAATTCCAGATCTCCTTCATGAAGAAGCCCTTGCTTCTGTTCGGGTTCTTGGGCCTGATCTTAATTCTCCTAGGAATCCTGACCGGAGGAGTGGCCGTTTATCTAAGGATTGCAAGGCATGAAGGCTTCAGACCACTTTTGTATCTGGTGATTCTTCTGGTCCTTTCCGGGATTTCGTTCTTTGCCTTAGGCTTTTTAGCCGAAGCTATAACCAGCATAAAAGACGAGATGAGAGCTCTGGCCAGAAAACTCTCCCCCAGGGACAGGCCGCAAACGAGAAACGTTCCCAGACCTGAGCAGAGAAGACATTTTCCCAGGAGAAAAGAAAATCGACCGGCGGACAAGGGCACAGGTAAGAATTCCTCGTAGTCACTTATCAATTTCCTTATGCGCGAAAGGCCCGGTACTGAGAAAACGAAAGTGCCATCTCAAAGCAGGTCTGAGCTTAAGATTCTGGTTTTGACTCACAACTACATCCGCTTCAGGGGAGACCACGCCGGCCATTTTCTCCACGTCTTAGCCACGGGTCTGGTTCAGAGTGGACATAAGGTCCTCGTGCTTGCCCCTCACCCGAAGGGTCTGAAAAGATTCGAGATCATGGATGGCGTGGTGGTGCATCGGTTCAAATACGCCCCCGCTGCAAAAGAAAGGCTGGCTTACATCGGGACCATGCATGAGCTTGTTGCTGCAAGCTGGTTAAACAAGGTTCTCTTCCTCTCCTTTCTTGTCTCCTTCTTTGTTAAGGCTTTGAGTCTTTCAATTCGAGAACGTGTCGACTTAGTCTCCGCCCAGTGGTGGATACCGGGCGGGCTGATAGGATATTTCGTATCTTTGTTTCGCCGAAAGCCTTTGGTCGTCACCTCGCACGGAACGGACATTCGTCTGCTGGAAAAATCTCCCTTTTCCCGAAAATTGGCGAAGCCGGTCTTTCGCCGGGCCAAATACATCACCACCGTGTCCGGCTTTCTGAAGGAGAAACTGATCAGAAACACCAGAGTGGCCCAGGAGAAGATAAGGGTCATCCCCATGCCCGTGACGCCGGATACTTTTGCGCCCAAGCCGCTGCCGAAGGATGTAGTCAAGCTTATCCTCTGCGTGGCTCGCTTCACCCCCCAGAAAGGACTCGATTCCTTCCTCAAGGCTTGCAGGATACTCAAGGACAGAGGGGTCAATTTCAAGGCCAGGATCGTCGGAGAGGGGCCACTGAAAAAGTCTTTGCAGGATGACATCATCAAGCTACAGTTGGAGGATAACGTCTTAATGGCTGACATCGTCCCCCAGAAGGAGCTGAACCGGCTTTACGCTGAGAGCTATCTTTGTATCCTTCCCTCCATCGAGGAAGGCTTTGGCCTGGTTTTAGTGGAAGCGCAGCTGTGCAGAAGACCGGTGGTGGGCACACGCTCCGGGGGAATAACCGACATTATCGAAGACGGCGAAAGTGGCTTGCTGGTTCCGCCGAAAGACCACCAAAGCCTGGCGCAAGCTATGGAGAGAATAATGACCGATAAGCAATTAGCTGAAAGACTCGCCGAAGGTGGATACAGAAGTGCGCTGGCGAAATTTTCACCTCAGGCAGTTCTCCGAAGATATCTGGAGGTAATCGGACAGCCACACGGTTCGACAGGCTCACCGTCCTGAGCGAAATCGAAGGAAGGGCTGTCCCTACGCGATTATTAGCTGTAGGGACAGGGCTTGTCCCTGTCCGCCTACGGTTCATTTACAAGGACCATCACATGAAGATCAAGAAACTTCTGATCAAGTCAGTCCAGATCGTCATAATCCTTCTGATATTCTATTTTCTGACTAAGGGTCTGGTCTCCAACTGGAGTCAGGTGAAGGATTTTGACTGGCAGTTTGACTATCCCCTTTTGGCCCTCTCCTTTGTGCTTCAGCTTATGGCCCTCGCCTGGCTGGTCAAAGTCTGGGGATGGGTGCTTCGACATACCGGATCCTCTATCTCCTATCTGAAGCTGTTCAAGGTGTGGTTCTTCTCCAATCTGGGAAGGTATCTTCCCGGAAAGGTATGGCAGTTTCTGGGCATGGTCTATATGCTGGAGAAGCGGGGAGTGCCCACCAGGAACAGCTTCTCCACTGCGATCCTGGCCCAATCCTTCTCGGTCATCTCCGGTCTGTTGATCGCTTTCCTTTTTTTGGGCGTAAATCTGTATTCTCAGTTCTTCTCAAAAAATCCGGGACTGATTGCGGTGATGGGCCTGTTCGGGATATTCGTTTTGGTGATCATCTTCTATCCGAAGCTGTTGGAGAGAAGCATCAACTTAGGGTTGGGGATGCTAAAAAGGGAGAAGATTAGCCTTGCTATCAGTAGCAAGGATGTTATTATTTACATTCTGGCATATTCGGTGTCCTGGCTTCTGTTCGGACTGGCGTTTTTGATATTCATCAAGGCCATGGCAGAAGCCCCATTTGGCATGTATCCCGCCTTAACCGGAGCCTTTGCCTTTGCGTTCAACATCGGTTTTTTGGCGCTTTTTGTGCCGGGCGGAATCGGGGTGAGGGAAGGAATCCTGGTGCTCTTGCTCTCGTCCTTGTTTCCCGTGCCAATCGCCACTCTGATTGCGCTTCTGGCCAGGATATGGTCGACCGTTGCGGAGTTGATCTGTTTTCTTACTGCAGTCCCCATGAAATGATGTCAAAGTCGAACAGACTTGCGGAGCCCTGGGGCTTGTCTGAAAAAGCTATATAAGACCATGAAAAAAGGAAAAGGCAAGAAAGATAAGAGAGTAGAAAAAAGCAAGACCAAGGGCATCAGTCCGAGGACGGAGGGAAAGCTGTGGCGCTATCTGCCGGTGGCTCTGTTGTTCCTTTTGACCATCATCTTGTTTTCTGACTTTGTCTTCTCCGACGGGATGCTCTTCGGGACCGATACTGTCGAGGCCGGGGTAATGTTCCGATCATTCTATGCCTCCTTCGTAGACCAGTATCACTCCATCCCTCAATGGAACCCATATCTTTTTGGCGGCATGCCCTTTGTGGATGCCATGCACGGTGACACCTTTTATCCTCTGGCCCTCCTGCAGTTTGTGATGCCCATCTCCAGGGCCTTGGGATGGAAGCTGGTGCTGACCGTATTCCTGGCCGGGATCTTCACCTATCTCTGCATGCGGGCCTTCCGCTTCTCCCGGATGGTGTCGCTGTTCTCAAGCGTAGCCTATATGTTCTCTGCGAATCTGTTCACCTGGGTCTACGGAGGGCAGGACGGCAGGATGTACGTAACCAGCCTTCTCCCCCTCCTCTTTTTCTTTTTGGAGAAAGCTCTGGATAGCCGAAAGTGGATATACTATATCGGATTGGGATTTGCCATCGGGCTTCTCATTCTGGCCAACCATCCCCAGTTGGCTTATTACGCGCTGTGGGCGGTGGGCTTATATTTTCTGTTCCGGCTAATTATGGACTTCACCAGCCGCAAAGGGAAGCCCACGTTCGAGAAGATCAAGCCCTTGATAAGACCGATGGCACTCTTTGTTATAGCCATAGTCATCGGGCTGGCGCTCTCGCTGGTTCAGATACTTCCTCCCTATATCTATGTGAACAAGTATTCCCCCAGGGCAGAAGGTGGAAGGGGGTATGACTATGCTGTCTCCTGGTCCGCTCACCCGGAGGAGTTGGCCTCTCTGGTGGTGCCGGAGTTCTGCGGGTACAGCCTTCAGGAGGAAAACACCTACTGGGGAAGAAATCCTTTCAAGCAGAACTCAGATTACGGTGGCATCATTCCCTTGCTGTTCGCGTTTCTCGCTCTTCTCTTCGTGAAAGACAAAAAGAAGTGGTTTTTCCTGGGGCTTTCCGGTCTGGCCATAATCTATTCCCTTGGGGGACATACCCCCATCTACAGGCTTTTTTACCACCTGGTTCCTCAGGTAAAAAACTTCCGGGCACCCGGTTTGATTCATTTCCTGTTGATCTTCTCTGTCGTATTCCTCTCGGCGCTCTTCCTGCAGCGCCTCCTCAAGGGAATAAAGGATAGCTCCGAGCAGAGGAGACTCTTCAAGACACTCCTGATCGTAGTGGCAGCATTTTTCGGGCTCTCATTTCTCTTCACCATAGCCGGCAGCGCGCTTCTCTCGATCTGGACGGGAATCGTCTATCCCGGAATCGACGCCTACAAGGAGAGGGTTTTGACTCAGAACCTGCCCAACGTGGTCAAGGGATTCTGGATTGCCGCATTCTTAATTGGGCTGGCCGCGGGAGCTATCTATCTTCTGGTCAAGGAGAAAGTGACTCCCACCTTCTTCATCATAGGCGTAGGAGTGCTCCTGATTTTCGACCTGTGGAGAATAGACGTCAAGTTCATCCGCGATTTCGACTACAGGAGCTACTTCCGTAAGGATGGCGCCATCGAATTTCTACAGCGGGACACCGATAAGTTCCGGGTGATCTCTTTGCCCCGCACCTACCAGGGACAAAACATCTTGGCCTATCATAACATAGGGCAGGTTTTGGGGTACCACGGCAATCAGCTCAAAGCCTATGATGATTTCACTGAGAGAAAGTATTTAGAGTCGGCCCGGACGCAGGACGAATACGCAGGGAGATATGCCGAGTTTCTGTTCGGACCCAAGCCGGACCTTCTGAACGTCAAATACTTCTTGAGCCGTCAACCCCTTGAGCATGCCAAGTTCGAGCAGGTGTTTCACCAGGGGGGCGTTTATGTATTTCAGAATCGAAATTATCTCCCCCGGGCACGGATAGTGTTCGATTACGAGGTGATGAATGATCGGGAGAAGATTCTGAAACGGATCACCGATCCGGATTTCGACTATCGTAACTCCATCATCCTGGAGGAGGAACCCCAGGTCTCCCTCAGTCGCGGGGACACGTCCGTGTCGCTGGGAAAGGCATACATTGAAAAGGATGAGATAAACAGCATGACCCTAAGGGCTGTCCTCTCCAGAGGCGGCTTCTTGATCTTGAGCGAAAACTACTATCCCGCCTGGACAGCCTATGTGGACGGAGTAGAGGCTCAAATCTATCGGGCGAATTATCTTTTTCGAGCCCTTTATCTGGAGGAAGGGGAGCATGAGGTGGAATTTGTCTTCGATTCCGCCACTTATCGTGTAGGAAAGACGTCAACCTTATTGACATCCGTTCTTCTTTTGGCTATTTTTGGAGTTTATTGGATTAGGCAGGCTGTGCCCAAAAGGAAAAATGACAGTTGAAGTCCGCAGCAACCTTAGATGAGTCAAAAAGAGATGAAGACTCTGGTAATCATACCCACATATAACGAGAGCGAGAACATCGAGAAGATCGTCCCCCTGGTCATGGAGAAGGATCCGTCCATTCATGTCTTGATCGTTGATGACAACTCGCCGGACGGAACCGGCCGCATCGCCGACGAGATGGCCAAAAAGGATGACCGCGTCTTTGTGATTCACCGCGAAAAGAAAAGCGGGTTGGGCACCGCCTATATAGCCGGCTTTAAGTTCGCTTTGGAAAAAGGCTACGACCTGATATTCGAGATGGACTGTGATTTCTCACATGATCCCAAGTACGTCCCCCATTTTTTGAAGGCGATCCAGGAGGCAGATCTGGTTTTAGGATCCAGATACATAGATGGGGTGAACGTGATCAACTGGCCCATGTCCCGGCTGCTTCTCTCCTATTATGCCAACGTATATTCGCGGCTGGTCACCGGCCTGCCGGTCAAAGACGCCACCAGCGGGTTCAAATGCTTCCGCCGGGAGGTTCTGGAGGCCATCGACTTTAACCGGGTCAAATCCAACGGCTACTCCTTTCAGATAGAAATGAGCTTTCGTGCCTGGAAGAAGGGATTTAAGATAAAGGAGATACCCATCGTTTTTGAGGACCGGAAGGTGGGCCAGTCCAAGATGTCCAAGAAGATCGTTCGGGAAGCCGTCTGGATGGTGTGGAAATTGAGGCTGCGGAGCCTGCTGGGTAAATTATGATCATGTCGTTTGAGCAGGAGGGTAGACCAATAAGTGTCAGGCATCTGAAGGCCCTGAGTTTATTGGTTCTGCAAACGGTAAGGGTTCGAAACTCACCCTTCTCCCCTGCTCATAAAATGGACAGGGAGCAAGGTCTGCTGTCATGAAGATGCAAAACCGGCGAAGGCTGCTTCTCGCATTTTCTACTTAGGTTAGTGGTCTCGCGTGAGCCAACGCAGGAAATCATGGCATTTTCCTTTAAACCAGAGATTGATCTTTCCATCATCATAGTCAACTATAATGTCCAGGAACTGTTGAAAAGATGCTTGGAATCGATTTTTGATTTTCAAAAAAATTTGAGCTTCGAGGTAATGGTGATCGACAACGATTCAAAAGATCAGAGCGCAAGCATGGTAAGAGAAAAGTTCCCTCAAGTCAGGCTTTTCGAAAATAAACGGAATCTCGGATTTTCAGCCGCCTGCAATCAGGGCACAAAGAGAAGCCGGGGTCGCTTTGTTCTGCTCTTGAATCCGGACACCGAGTTTACCCCGGGCGGAATAACGGAGATGGTGAAGTTCATGGATTCCCATACCCAGGCCGGAATCTGCGGCCCCAGGATGACCGACTCCCGAGGGAGGGTGCATTACTCGTGCCGTTCCTTTCCCTCTTACCTGACAGCCATCTCGTCGGGCCAATCCATCTTGAACCGACTCTTCCCCCAGAATCCCTTGTCCAGGAAATACCTTCAAAAGGACTTAAATCGCACCGAGAGAATCCAGACAGACTGGGTGTCCGGCTCCTGCCTTCTGACAAAAAGAGAGGTGTTTGAGAGAATCGGGCTTCTGGATACGCGTTTCTTTATGTATGTGGAGGACGTGGATCTCTGTTACAGAGCCGAAAAAGCCGGCTATTCGGTCCATTGTTTCCCCAACGTGACCGTAATTCACCATACCGGCGGAAGCAGCCGGAAAAGAAGAGTCTTGATGTTGGTGGAGCACCATCGGAGTATGTATCGCTTTCATCGGAAACACTATCGTCCCAACTTTTTCTTGAAGGGGATCGTCTTCTGCGGCATCTGGATTCGCCTTTGGCTCGCGGTGGTAGTAACTCTCCTTCGTAGCGCATGGTAATTTAGGATTTGCTAAAAGGGCAAAAGGATGAACGGACCTTACTTAGATTTCGAAAAGCCGATCCATGAGCTGGAGAAAAGGATCAACGACTTAAAGGAACTGGCTGGCCGGGAGGGGGAAGATCCGCTGGACAATCTGGAGCTTTCCCGCGAGATTCAGTCTTTGGAGGAAAAGCTGGATAAGCTTACCCGGGAGATCTACTCTAAGCTCTCCCGGTGGCAGAGGGTGCGGCTGGCCCGTCATCCCCGCCGTCCCTGCACTCTGGATTTCATCTCCCTGATGACCACGGACTTCATCGAGCTGCACGGGGACAGGAGTTTTGCGGATGACAAGGCCATGGTGGGCGGCTTTGCCAGCATGGATGGAAAGCCGATCCTGGTGGTGGGGCAGCAGAAAGGGAAAGACACCAAGCAGAAGCTATACCGGAATTTTGGCATGTCCCATCCGGAAGGATACCGAAAGGCGTTGAGACTGATGCAGCTGGCATCGCGATTTGGCAAGCCGGTGGTGATTCTGGTGGACACCCCCGGGGCATTTCCCGGGATAGGGGCTGAGGAGAGGGGACAGGCGGAGGCCATCGCCCGTAACTTGAGGGAGATGACCCGGCTGCAGGTGCCCATAATAATAAACATAATCGGCGAAGGGGCCAGCGGAGGAGCCCTGGGGATCGGTTTGGGTGATAGGGTGTTCATGCTGGAGAATGCCTGGTATTCGGTGATCTCCCCGGAAGGATGCGCCGCCATTCTTTGGAGGGATGCGGCCAAAGCTCCCGAGGCCGCGGAGGCTTTGAAACTATCGGCTCCCGATCTGATGAGGCTCAAGGTGATCGACAAGATCGTTCCCGAGCCTGGAGGCGGGGCCCACCGGGATCCCAAGAGACAGGCACAGATACTGAAAGAAGAGATACTTGCCGCTCTGAATGAATTGGAGACGTTAACCCCCGAGGAGTTGATCGAGAGAAGAATAGCCAAGTTCCGGGTGATGGGCCAATACCTGGAAAAGTAAACGGAGTGATACCGTCGACTGCGAAGGCCAACCCTTAAGATGTCAGCCGGAGACGAATTGGCACAAAGAGTGTGTTCAAAAATCCAAGAAAGCGGGCGTTCGTCCGGCGCCGGCATCGCACTCTCAAAGTGGCGGCGACCCTGTCCGGTCTTTCTCTTGAGGCTTATTTCCTCTTGTCCAATTTTAGTGCATGGTGGAGTTAAACAAGTTGCGTAAAAAGGAGTAGGAGGAACATGATAGATCCGAAGCTTTTGGAGATATTAGCTTGTCCAGCCTGCAAGGGCGGCTTGATCTACGACCGGAAGGACCAGAAGCTCCTTTGCGAGAAATGTCGGCTGAAATACCCCATAAGAGATGACATACCGGTAATGCTGGCGGACCAGGCCGAAAGGTTCTAAAAGAAACCGAAAGCGAGCACAAACAGAACAGGAGGAATTTTAGGATGAAGCTTTCAAAATTTTGCGGAGAGGACTTGATATCTTTTGAACTTAGGTCGCAAACCAAGGACGAGGCCATCAGGGAATTAGTGGATTTGGCTTCTAACTCCAAGCTGGTCAAAGACTCAGAACAGCTCCTGAAGGATATTCTGGAAAGAGAGAAATTGGTGACCACCGGCGTGGGCTACGGGGTCTCCTTCCCTCACGCCAAGTCCAAAGCCATCCGGGGTATCATCATCGCTTTCAGCAGATCCAAAAAGGGGATCGATTTCGATTCCATGGACAAAAAACCGGTTCATCTGTTCTTCTTAATCGCCGCACCGGAGGATGCCATCGGAGCCCATCTAAACGTCATGGCCCGGCTTTCATACCTTATGAAAAGCGAGAAGAACCGGGAAAAGCTGATGAAGACAAAAAGCCCCAAGGAACTCCTGGAGGTGCTGGATTCAGTCGAGTGAGAAAAAGGCCTCGAGCCTTTAGGTCTGACCAAGACCTTTCTCAATGAAGCGGGGCTAAGCGGCAAGAAGCAAACGGCCTGTTTTTAAGCAAGAAGCAAACGAAAGTTGCTGTCTAATCCAGGAGGCTTTTAAGGAGGAGAGGAAATTCGACGGAAGTCCCAACTTGATTGAAGCCTCCGACTTTTCGATTGGAATGACCAAGGGCGCGCAAGAGGACCAAAAACCTAAAAGAGCCGACCGATCATCTCATGGAGAAATTCTCTTTTCTGATTCGCGCAAGGAAAGAAACTCTTCTTCACCTCTCCACGTTTGTACTCCTCTCGCTTTTGCTTCTGATCCTTCCTCAAAGCATCAAGTCGGATATCTCCGCGTTTGTCCACAGATTCACCTACGGTCCGTTTGACGCTCTTGACAACCATGTCAAGGAGCTTGAGGGGGTACGGGAAGAGAACAAAAGGCTGCATCTGAGGGTGATGGAGCTTTCTTTGAAGAACTTCTGGCTCAACGAGGAACGTCTGGAAAACCGGAGATTGCGGGAACTTCTCGACTTTCGGTCAGAGTTGAAGTATAAGGTAATTCCGGCCGACTTGGTCGCGGCGGAGCCCAACCGGAGACATTTTTCTGTTCTGATCAACAAGGGTTCCGAGGAAGGGATAAAGAGAAATATGCCGGTGGTCAACATGCACGGGCTGGTAGGCAAGACGGTGGACGTTTCGCCTCATACTTCGGTGGTTCAACTCATCATCGAGCCAAGCTTCAGGGTATCGGCCTTAGACCAGAGAAGCCGGGTGTATGGAATCATAAGGCCGGGCTCAGGTTTCACCCTGAGGCTTGGCAATGTCCCTTTAACCGAGGACGTAGAGGTGGGAGACGGTGTCATCTCCTCGGGGCTGGGAGGGATCTTTCCTCCCGGCATAAAGATAGGCAGGGTGACCGCCGTTGAAAGTCAAGAGTCCTTGTCTAAAGAAAACTTCTCCTTTGGAATCTTCAAGAGGATAAACGTGAAGCCGTCCGTCGATTTAAGCAGCTTAGAGGAGGTTTTTGTGCTGGAGGTGGAGAAAGAGGTAGAAGACGAGGAAGAGTCCGGCCCTGAGTGAGCCGGGTCAGTATCACTAAAATTGGTCTCTTAGGAAGGTAATTCCAAAAAAGGAAGCAGGCCACAGCATGCTCTGGGGTAACGTCATATTTTCGAAAGTCCTCTCCGGGATTCTCGTGCTTTTTCTCCTTATACTTTTTCAGAGTCTTCTCTCCGGCGTGGTGACTATAGCAGGAATCAAACTTGACTTAGCCATCATTATCTTAGTGTACCTGGCGCTAAAGCGCGGCCGCAACTACGGGCTGGTCTTCGGCTTTTTGATCGGCTTTCTATCTGACGTCTTTACCCCTGAAACCCTGGGATTGGGCGCCCTGGTAAAGTGCCTGATCGGCTTTACCCTGGGCAGCTTCAAAGATAATCTCTACCTGGAGAGCCTGCACTCGAAAGGAGCAGTGATATTTCTCACCCTCCTTCTCAATGATTCGCTCTACTATCTCATTACCACCGGAGTAAGCGATTCAACGTTTAGAGTGCTGAGCCGTTATTCGTTGCCGTCGGCGCTTTACACCTCGGTGGTGGGTATGTTGATCTTTCTTGTCGCCGCCAAAATTCATCAGGAGCGGTTGGATGCGGAAGAAGATTCGGTTCGATTTGAATAGAACAAGAACTAAGTTTCAGGCCAAGCTTTCTGGCAAACCACGTATTCACGGCCCGGGCTGGGGGACAGAAGTGACACCAGGGGAATCGCGGTGACCTCCGCTGAAAAAAAGGAGTGAAATCACCGTTATCGACGGGAGAGCGAAATGATTCTCCGGATACATCAAACAGAGAGCAAGGGTTCTGAATACGCGCCTGCGGGTTGACCGGAAACAAAACCTGTGTTGGTGAAAAGCTAAGAATTCCAGAGAAAACCACTCAGCCTTAAACTTCCATCAGGACATACCCCAAATTGATCCGGTCTCTGGTGGTGAAATCGTTCACCGGGATTATTCCCAGAGATCGAAGGGCCAAGATATTGTTTGGCCTTATCGGTGTAATCGTTTTCATGCTGGCAGGGAGGTTGTTTTTCCTGCAGGTGGTGAAGGGCAATTACTACAGCCGCATCTCCGAGGAGAACCGGATACGCCCTCTGATTCTGCCCGCCTCACGAGGCGAGGTGACCGATAGAAATGACAGGGTCATAGCTACCAATCGCCCTTCCTACACCGTCTCCCTCATTCCCTACGAGATATCCCAGGTCTTCCCGGAAAGGAGGTCTTCCGAACCAGAAGGGACCTCACCCTCGCTGGTTGAAAAGCTCGCTTCCTGCCTGAATTCGGATGCGGTCTCTCTGGAGAAAAAGATCAGATCCAACTGGTTCAGGGGATACCGGCCCATCAGGCTCAAGAAAGATGTTGACTTCAACACCGTTTGCATAATTGAGGAGCAAAACGAGGATCTGCCGGGAGTAATCTATCAGGTGGAGCCGGTCCGAAAGTATTTGGAGGGTGGGTGGGTGGGCCACGTGCTGGGATACGTGAATGAGCTTACCAGAGAGGAGCTATCTGGAGCCACCTCCCGGAAAGGGTTTCGCCCGGGAGGAGTCGTGGGAAGAAAAGGAATAGAGAAAAGCTATGATGATCTTCTGAGAGGAGAGGACGGTATAACCTTCCTGGAGGTGACGGCCCGGGGCAAGATCTTAGGTCCCTTAAAGGAGAGAAAACCGGATCTTCCCGTAAAGGGTTCAGACATTAAGCTGACCATAGACCTCAACCTCCAGGCTGCGGCCGAATCTGCTTTGAAAGAACACGGGAGCGCCGCGGTGGTGGCTTTGGACCCGCGAAACGGGGAAATCCTTGCCCTGGTGAGCAAGCCCGGCCTGGACGCCAATCTCTTCGCCGGGGCTATGTCTTCCCGGGAGTGGAAGGATATCCTCGAAAATCCTCTGTGCCCCCTTCTCACCCGTCCGATTCAAGCCACCTATCCTCCCGCCTCCCTCTTGAAGCTTCTCACCGCGGGAATCGCGCTGGAGGAGAAGATCGCAGGCAGAAATACCTTCTTGTCTCCCTGCAAGGGATCTTTTCACTTCGGTAGAAGAGACTTCGGATGCTGGAGGCCGGAAGGGCACGGCAGACTGAATTTAGAGGATGCCATAATCCACTCCTGCGACGTTTACTTTTATCAGTTGGGACTGAAGGTGGGATTGGAGAAGTGGAGCAACTACGCGCAGATGTGCGGGCTGGGGCGAGCCACGGGCATAGACGTACCGGACGAGGCAAGAGGTTTGGTTCCCACATTGGATTACTACCGCAAGAAACACGGAAGAGTCCAGTGGATCAAGAATCTTATAATCAACCTGGCAATCGGACAGGGAGAGGTTCTGACAACCCCCTTACAGGTAGCGGTCTTCTTTGGCGGGCTGGCAACGGATGGAACGCTTTACAAGCCGTATCTGGTCAAGCAAATAGTCTCTCCGGAGGGGCGCCTCACCTCCACCCAGCCCCAGGTGAACGGAACTCTTCCCTTCTCTTCTGCCACATTGGACGTGCTAAAGGGAGCCATGATAGGGGTAGTGAACGATCCGGAGGGAACCGGCGTTTTGGCCCGGATGCCGGATGTGGTAGTAGCCGGAAAGACCGGCACAGCCCAGAACCCTCACGGGGAGGATCACGCCTGGTTCGTCGGTTTTGCGCCGGCCTCTGATCCCCAGATAGTGGTAGTGGTCTTAATCGAGAACGTGGGACACGGTGGTACCTTCGCCGCCCCGGTGGCAAGGGAAATCATACAAACACACCTCAAGAAAGACTCAGCTCCAACCCCAAGAGACAGTACCTTCAGAATCAGCTCTCGCCCGTCTCAACCGGAACTCGGGGAAGACCATCAGGACGGATCATGATAAAACTCGGCTCAAAGGAATTCGATCTTACGCTTTTAGTCGCCGCCTTGTTGCTGTCGGCAATCGGCATCCTGCTGATCTACAGCGCCAAACTTCATTGTGAAAACTTAGCGGAAAGAGGAATCTACGTCAAGCAGATCGTCTGGGTTTTGCTGGGGCTTTCAGCTTGCGTTCTTACCTTCTTCGTGCCCCTGAGGTTCTACGAGGCATTCTCCTATCCGATATGGGTCTTCTCTATCCTCACCCTGGTTCTGATACTAATGATCGGCTCGTCCAAGATGGGAGCCGCGCGCTGGATTTCCCTTGGCGGCTTCAATATTCAGCCTTCGGAGTTTGCCAAGATAGCCGCTATCTTCCCTCTGGCCAAATACTTGGCCTATTCCAGGCGTTCAGTTTACAGCTTCAGATGGCTGGTCACCGTGGTAGGCATTGCGTTTCTGCCTGCTCTTCTGATACTGAAGCAGCCGGATCTGGGGACATCGCTGGTCTTCTTTGCCATTTTGATCTCCATGCTCTTCTGGTCCGGCGTTCCACTTTTCTACCTGTTTCTTATAGTCTCCCCCTTCATCAGCCTCATCTGCGCCTCCCACTGGATCCCCTGGGCCTTGTTCTTCCTGATCTTGGTCTTGCTTCTGTACTACGTTAGGCCGGGCGTCGTCTTTTCCGCAGGCTTCCTGTTGCTTAACTTGGCCTTTGGAATGATCACCCCCTTGATCTGGAACAAGCTGCACCATTACCAGCAGCAGCGCATCATCGTCTTCCTGGATCCGGGAAGGGATCCGCAGGGGGCAGGCTATCAGATAATTCAATCCAAGGTGGCCATCGGATCGGGAGAGCTGGCGGGAAAAGGATACCTGGAGGGAAGCCAGACCAAGCTGGCTTTTCTTCCCCACCAGCATACCGATTTCGTCTTCTCCGTGCTGGGTGAGGAATTCGGTTTCTTGGGCGGGTTGGTTCTCTTAGGACTATTTGGTTTTCTCATTTTCAAAGGAATCCGGATTGCCCGAAAAACCCGGAATACCTTTGCTGGCAATGTGGCGATCGGGCTAACGGCCGTAATCGGTTTTCAGATGGTGGTCAATATCGGTATGACCCTCGGCGTTATGCCGGTCACCGGTCTGCCCCTGCCTTTTGTCAGTTACGGCGGCTCCTCCATGCTCTTATGCTGGGTGGTTTTGGGAATCCTGTTGGCCATCAATTCCCGGTGGTTCGAGTACTGATGAGATAGGGGTCGGATTTCTGCCATAGGCAGATCCGCCGTTGGCGGACATCCGACCCGAATAGAGTGTGAGCATTACGTTCTTTAGAGCTTCCTTCCATTCCCCTCTGAGGCACGCAGGGGGGAACAAGGGGTGAGGTAAACGCCTCTTGCTTTTCGCCTCTTGGAAAACGTATTGTGTTGGATCAGAGACCTTTTGAGAAAACACTTCAGAAAGTGTGTCGCTGAGGAGAAATCATGCATCCTACCCTGATTGAGCTGGGACCGGCTGCTATCAGAACGTACGGATTCCTCTTGGCCTTAGCCTTTGCATCTGGAATATGGCTCTCAGCCCGAAGGGCGAAAAAGCTGGGTCTGGGAACCGAGTGGCTGCCCGACCTGTCCCTGATAATCTTAGTCTCGGCCATCGCAGGTTCCAGGTTCTTTTATGTGATCTATCATCTGGAGGAGTTCGAAGGCCGCATCCTGGATATGATCAATCCCATCCAGAGCACGGGAGAGATAGGCATCGGCGGGCTCTCCATGTTCGGGGGATTGGTCCTGGCCATCGTCAGCGGAATAATCTACGTCCGGGTCAAGAAGCTTGACTTATGGAAAATCGCAGACGTCCTGGCCCCCTCCATAGTGCTGGGTTTGGGGATAGCCCGCATCGGCTGCTTTCTGAACGGCTGCTGCTTTGGCACCCCCAGCCACAGTTGTTTTGCCCTTGTCTTCCCCCCCCACTCCGCGGCGGGATATATGTACCCGGGCATTCCGGTCTTTCCCATCCAGCTTGTTGCCGCCATCTACGGGTTTCTGATTTTCGGAATTCTCATAGCTTTAGAGAAGCACAGGCGTTTCGATGGTTTCACCTTCTGGCTGATGCTGGCCCTGTATTCGGCAGCACGATTCACCGTCGATTTCTTCAGATACTATGAGGAGAGTATGATCTTTACCCGAATAGGTCAGGCTAACATCACGGTCAACCAGGCTTTCATCATTCTGATCTTTATCGTTTCGCTTTTCATGCTGTTCTATCTTAGAAAGAAATCCAGAGTTAAATCGTCTCCGGAGCCAACGTGAGCAGGTAAGGATAGCTCGCAGCTTGGCCTTCGGTTCTCCCGGAAAGTCCGATGTCTCTTATCACGATCAAGCGCTTCTTTCTTGACCTCAAAGACGACATCCTCGATTTTGTCTATCCCCAGACTTGTCCCATCTGCCGGAATCTTCTGAAAAGAGAAGAAAAGGACATTTGCGATGACTGCTGGAAAGCCCTGGCCCTCCTGCCTTCCCCCTATTGTCCCTACTGCAAGTCCTTTCTTGAGGATAAGCATGAAATTACGAATCACCAGTGTGCTTATTTGCGCAGGTCAAAAGACAGAAGGATTCTGGCGGTCAGATCCCTGGGCACGTTCGACGCTTACTATAAGAAGCTCGTTCACCGGCTCAAATACGATAAGAAGATTCATCTCGGCAGGCGCCTGGCGCAAAGGTTGGGGGAAATCATATCGCAGGAGAAGGATTTCGCTGGCTGCGATGTGGTGATTCCGGTTCCGCTGCATCGCGCCAGACAAAGGGAGCGGGGATTCAACCAGAGCGAGATCCTGGCAGAAGGCATCTCCCAGGCGACAGGCCTTCCACTGGTAAAAGACGTCCTTGAGAGGAAGAAAAACACCAAAGACCAGACCTATCTGAATATTCAGCAAAGGGCGGAAAACGTGAGGGGAGCATTTGTGGTCATCCACCCGGACAAAATAGGTGATAAGAATGTGATTTTAGTTGACGACGTGATGACCACCGGAGCCACCTTGAATGAGTGCGCCAGAATGCTACTTGATTCAGGCGCTAAAAACGTCTTTGGCATCACCCTTACAGTGGTTGTGGAGTGAACGACCCTTGGCTGCGTCTTCAGTTCTGTTAGGTCTTGCTTATGGTTGGCCATGATTCTGGCCTGACACATTCTGAAACTGTCAAATCACACCCGCCAAGGCTGCGCCCGTCTGGGCGGGCAAGACCTAACAGAACGAGAAACCTGTGAACACAAATGATAAAAGAGTGAAAGGATGAGTATATGAAGAACCAACTGTTCCTATTGGCGATCTGCCTGGGTATTTGCCTTCTGGCAACCGGCTCACAAGTTGAGGCCTGCACCAACCTGTTGGTGACCAAAGGAGCTTCAGAGGACGGCTCGGTGATGATCACCTATACCTGCGACGGAGAGTTCCATCCCCACCTTGAGTACATTCCGGCAGCGGATCACGAGCCGGAAGATTCACTTGAGATCACTGAATGGTCCGGGAAGGTTCGGGGCAAGATAAAGCAGGTCCGGCACACCTATGCTGTCGTCGGCATGATGAACGAGCATCAGCTTGCCATCAGCGAGACGACTTTCGACGGGCGCGAAGAACTCCGGGATTCAACTGGCCTTTTGCACTACTGGGACCTAATTGAGCTGGCCTTAAAGCGGGCAAAGACCACGCGCGGCGCCATTAAGGTTATGACCGATCTGGTCGCTGAATACGGATACCGATCCACGGGTGAGTCTTTTTCCATCGCCGATACGAAGGAAGTTTGGATTCTGGAAATGATTGGACCGGGACCCGGCGGAGAGGGCGCCATCTGGGTGGCGGTAAAGATTCCCGACGGATACATATCCTGTCATGCCAACAAGGCGCGGATCGGCGAGTTTCCGCTGGATGATCCGGAGAACTGCCTCTATTCCGAGAACGTGATTTCCTTCGCTGTAGACAGGGGATACTATGATCCCAACTCCGGCGGGCCGTTCCGATTCTGCGAAGCCTACTGTCCATCCACGCCGAAAAACCAGCGTTACGCTGATACGCGGGTCTGGAGCATATTCCGCAGGGCAGCGCCGTCGAAGAACTTCTCTCCCGATTACCACCGGGCCGTGGAAGGCGCTGAACCTTACCCGCTGTGGATTAAACCTGACAAGAAGCTATCAGTAGCCGATGTCTTCTCCCTTATGCGCGACCACTACGAAGGAACCGATTACGACATGACCAAAGGGATCGATGCCGGGCCATACGGCACTCCCAATCGCTGGCGGCCCATGCACTGGATGGTCGACAGCGTCGAGTACGCCTGGGAGCGTCCCATCTCCACCCAGCAGACCGCCTTCTCGTTCGCGTCGCAGTCGCGCTCCTGGCTTCCCGATCCTATCGGAGGCGTTCTCTGGTACGGCCTCGACGATACCTACACCACCTGCTACATACCGTTGTACTGTGGCATCAATACGGTACCGAAGTCGTTTACCGTCGGCAGCATAAGGAAGTTCTCGTGGGATTCGGCTTGGTGGGTGTTCAACTTCGTGGCCAATTTCGCCAATTTGAAATATTCCTATATGCTGCCGGAGATCCAGGCGGTGCAAAGTGAGATTGAAGAGACTTTCCTTGCCCTTCAGCCACTTGTAGAAAAAACGGCTGTAGAAATCTACGAGTCTGATCCGAATTTCTTAACTCGTTACCTGACCCATTACTCCGTGACCCATGCCGAAAAGGTGGTCACGCGCTGGCGGGAGCTGGGAGAGTATTTAATAACCAAATACAACGACGGGTATGTGCAGGACGAGAACGGCCGAGCACAGGAAAAAGGCTATGCTGAAACCTGGCTGAGGGAGGTTGTGAAATCGCGGCCGGAGCAGTTTCGGCTGCCGGAGAAGGAGGACGAGGTACCGGAGACGAGACTGGTTGATTGATGGTTAGACCGTGACAGAAGAGGAACTCTCCCTAAATCCCTCTCTTAAAAAGAGAGGGACTTTCGCTCCCCTTCTCTTGGTAAGTCGAAGATCCCGCCACAGGCGGGGAGAAGGGGCCGGGGGATGAGTTCGAAAATCTGATGAGGGAACTCTCCCTAAATCCCTCTCTTAGAAAGAGAGGGACTTCTGCTCCCCTTCTCTTGGTAAGTCGAAGATCCCGCCACAGGCGGGGAGAAGGGGCCGGGGGATGAGTTCGAAAACCTGCGGGCGCAATGACCTGACACATTCTGATCTGTCAGGTCACATGCCCGAAGGTGCAAGACCTGCCAGAACCGGGAAGCATGCTTTGCCCGGCTTCAGGGTTGGTAGCGGACATTGGAGCCTCAGAACTCCCGCAGCGATGCCTGGATTCCCTTGTGCATCTCATACCAGAAACTCAAGGCAGCCTCCTGTCTGTTCTTCTCGAAGTAGCCTATCCACTTATCCAGCTCGGCATCCTTAACACCTTCCACCGTTCGCTTTCTTTTCAGGAACGTATACACGAAGTCAATGTTTCTTTCGCTTTCCCAGAATATGGAGGAGTTTCGGCTGTTTATGCGGCTGGTGGTGATGGAGATCTGGTTAAGGAACCTCGTCTTCATGCCGTAAAGAGATTCCACGATTTCCGGCAGCATCTCTTCCGCCCACCCCCGGTGGAAACGACACATGCCCAGATTATCCAGTATCAGCTCCTTTTTCATTCGCTCTGCATTCTTCCGGCCCAGTTCCCGCGGCGGAAAGAATTCACTTCCGTAATGCATGTAGTACTTGCCCATGATAGCCATAGGTGAAAGTACCCCCGAGGTCCAATACTGGTTGGGAACCATCCAGCCCTTGCGGGCAAATGCCGTGTAGACAAACCTATCCAGCACATCCTTGCCTTTTTCGCGAGACAACCGGCGAGCCAATTTCCGAGCGCCCTCCTCCAGGTCAAGCAGCCCGCGTTTTTCGATGATGGAGTCCAGAAGTGCCACACCCACTTCGGCATTTTGCATGGAATCCGAAACGACACTGAACCCTTTGTGAGAGAACGCCGGTTGTTTCTTGACACCGAGTTCCTCCGGCTTCAGAAGCCCGTCCGAAAGGCATTCCATCAGCCAGGAGATGACGCCGCCGACTGAAATGGCGTCGAATCCATGGGTGTCTGCTCGGTGAACCAGTTTCTCGGCGGCGCGCTGATCAAAAACGCCGGCAAGAGGTCCCAGGGTCTGATAAGGCTCATAATCTTTTTTGAACTCACCCCGCATCTTTTTGCACAGGGCGGCACAAGGTTCACCGCAGTTTTTTTGCTGCTTCGTTTCTATCGTCTCGGCGTTAAACTGCTTGAGATAGTGATTAACAACAAACTGGTCATGTATCTGCAACCTTTCATCTTCCTGCATGTAGATACTTCTGTAATTGAAGCAAATCATCCGCCCGGCCAGCGTTGCGAAGTTGACTCCAAAGGTCCCGCCGGTGTTGAACTTTGGATCGTAACGGTACTTGGTGGTTGCATCCAGGTCCTTGGCAGCCAATTTCTTTTGGTACTTGTCCTGAAACCATTGATCGGCGATCTTGCGGTCGTCGAAGTCCTGGTCGATATAGGTTCCTCCGTAGATTATGGCGGCAATCCCGTGTTCTTTGAGCAACTTGCTGCCAAATCCTCCCCGTCCCGCCCAGGTGTCAACGTGAGTCAGTTTCCCCTGTCGAATCGGAGCGGAACCGATCGCGCCGAAATCTGTAGCCTGGGCAGCAGGGCCGACAGCAAGTATCCGGGGCTCGTTGGAATAGGATCCACCAAAGCGTTGAAGGACATGATCCATCAGAGAATAGATACCTCCGCGCCCTTCCTTCCACACCTTGTGCAAATCCACCGGGACAATTCTCACCTCGATTTCCTCAACGCCAGCTCTGTTGAGATAAAGAATGGAAGGGTTTGGTGCTCTGCCTACTACTGAGAGCATGTTGATTCCCAGGTTGTCGAAGACCAACGCAGCTCCACCCATAGAGGAGATGTAAAAGCCACCCCAACATGGCGAGAACCCGGTGAAGATAAGGCGGTTTGACCCCGGGAATATGGATCCGGCAAGAAGCCCCGCTCCG
>CBDUQU010000022.1:0-27021 GCA_965369445.1 uncultured bacterium
ATCCTTTTCACCATTGAGGTTGAGGTATATTTGCTCTTTGTGGAAAGAGAGAATAGGGGTTGGCTATTGGATGGTTCGAAACTCACCACAAGTGCTTCGAAGCTCAGCATAAATGCTTCGGGACTCAGCACAAGTGGTTCGAAACTCACCATAAATGGCGGGGCAAGAGGTGAACAGTTGGCTACCTGCTAACAAATCGGGAAGCGCCCCCAACCCCAGATTCTCAGAATGACACATCAGAGAAGGGAGATTTCAAGACGAGCGCAAAACAAGATATGCCCTACATAAACAGCGGAGCTATCCTTTTCACCATCAAAGTTTAGGTATATTTGCTCTTTGTGGAAAGAGAGAATAGAGGTTAGGGATTAGAATGCTTCGAAACTCAGCATAAATGGTGAATTTGCTGCCTCTGGTAAGAGAGCCGGGTGCCCCACAGCGCAACTGCGGGCCACCCGCACAACGGGAAGCAAAAAGCAGCCTTTGGCTGCAGCAAGTTGGGGGAAAAAGTTCTAATCTTCGTTCTGCTGGTCGAACCCAATATCTGTGAACCCAACAGGAACTCTTTCTTCATCCCACTTTTTGTATTTCGCGATGAATTCTCTGGTCTTTTGAGCCTCTGTACCGAAAAAGAGTGTCAATGTGGTGGATAGTAACTGTTGAGGAATTTTCCGGAGGAAGGCAAAAGACCGACTGCCAAAATATACCAATCCCACTATAAGTAGTACTGAAATTTCAACAACTTTGAAGGGGATACTTGTCCAGAGCCGGTTCCATAGTTCCTCAAATACTGTATGTTTAATCTCCGATAGTATTGTCTCGAAGATCATGAATCCAAAGGTAGAGGTAAAGGCTATCGCAGCAACCGGTTTCAGAATCTTGCTGCGACCACTTTTTTCCGCCTTCCGATTTGTGTAATGCCACGCACCCGTTTTTATCCTGAAATGGATGTGAATCGCAAGTGTTTTCGTCTCTTGTCCTTCTGTAAGGAATATTTTAGGAAAGTCTCTTGCTGCCGCCTCAAATACATCCCCAATCAAATCCTCAGAATACCAAACTTCAGAGGAGAGTTTATCTGCTTCGATTTTCAGCTTCTTTAATCTGCTGAAGTGGTAATCAATTGCGGATATCACACGAGAGTACCCGGGATACCGCATCGCGAGCTGTTTTAATTCTTCCATTTCAATGCTTTCTGTGCTCAGTTTTCTGAACTCGTCCAATATGAAATCAACTTTGGATTTGTCCGTAATAGCATTGAAAACCACCTGATCATTTTCTCCATTAACTGTGAAGAATAACGGCCCCCTCCCATGGACCCTCTGTCCACACTCCCAATAGACTGTTATTTCACGACCAAAGAAACCCGTAAAAGGCAATTCCAGTTTGCGGAAAAACGAAGCACCACCAACTCCAATCAGTCTTCCTCCTTTGGGATAAATGAGTTCCCAGCTGCGTATCGGAAGAATAGGTTTACCCAAGAGGCTTCTCACTGCAGGCCCAAGAGGAAGAGGTGTGAAACGACTAAACTCAACCAGGTTGCTTATTTCCTTTCTGTAGGTATCCAGTTCATCTCTAAGTTCCCTGTCTGAAAAAGGCTGCATGGTCTGGATGCGAATTTCAGCCGCGCCGTTTTCTAGATTCACAATGAAAAAGCTGACTGACCTTTCATTCTTGGGTGTGAAATGCGGTATTCCTCTGTCATCTTTCCACCTATACAAGTAGCCGCGGGTTTCAACCCACTTGAACAAGACTAAGCCTTCCCCTTCTTTGAAAGAATGTCGAACTTCCGCTAGCTTAGGTTCAGGAGCTTCCCATATAGGTTTACCGTTATTCAATGAATCTTCCAAATCAAACTGACGAAGCTGTTCTCTGATGTAGCGGGGGTCACGAAGTTCACTTAGGTAATCTTTATGATCTCCTTTCAGTTCGTAAAGAAAAACATGCTGCTTGCCGTACATCTTCAATTCATCTATGTAGTCAGAAAGATCTTCAAAAAAGGGTGGCTTTTTCTCGTTTGTAACCTCTGTCTCAATCATATTCAGCTTCAGTGCTTTTGTGTCCTGGGGGGGTAGATTATACCTATCCAGAAATGTATCTACGACTGGATCTTCATTATAACCGTCCAAAGTCGCCAGTGCCTCCTTAAGCCATCCTGACTCAAACTCGCTAGGCATAAGCATTACCTCCTCATTCAACAGCCTGTATCCTTAAGATCGGGTGACATGTCTCCCGTTGCCGTCTGATAAGTCATACTTGAGCCTACAGCCCCGAAGGACCGCATCATTCAATCCCCAACCAGAGCCTCTCCCCCGGATATGTTAGATCTTGCTTGATTTCCGGGTCCAACCCATATCATTTATAAGTTTTATTATAAGCATCTATAAATTATTGTCAAGCACTTTTTAAACTATTTTCGGCCTTGGTGACATCGAACTTGGACAATTGGCTGTTGAAGCCGAGATGGGGACATCCGCTTAGGACAAGCAAAGCCCCCGTAAAAGGAAGTCCAGCTTTGGGAAGAGGCCAATTCAGGCCATTTTAGACTCAAGGATTCCCGCCCGGGGAGGTCGGGCGACCGCCCGTACGGGAGAGACAGAAAAACAAACTGTCGAAGTGCGAAGCTGACGAGTGTGACTATTGGATTGAATCGTGATTGAACCAGAACTTGCGGAGTGATCTATGCCTTGCTTTTCAACCGGGCTAATCTCTGCTCGGCGTCTTCCACCTCGGGTATTCTGGATCGGCATCCCTCAAGTCGTAGGGACAGCCCTTCAGGATGAACCCTCGTGGCTGTCCGCCTCCAAACCCGGACAGGGACCCCGCCATGGCGGGATTTCGGAAGCTCAACAAGCCCTGTCCCTACGCGAAATCCGTGTTTGGGCGGGGGTTCCCAGACGGGCAGGCACCCGTACGGGCGTGCAACCCACGCTCGAGCATATGATGGTAACGGACGGGGGCGTCCGTTACCAACGGAGGTATGGTGATTGAAGCAGAACTTGCGAAGTGATCTATGCCTTGCTTTTCAGCCGGGCTAATCTCTGCTCGGCGTCTTCCACCTCAGGTATTCCTGAGTCGGCGTCTTCCCAGAGGTCAAGAAACTCCTCATACTTTTCTGCAGCTTTGCTGTTCCAATCAGATTTCTCGTAAGCCATACCGAGGAGGTAATGAGCTTTTGCCGCCCAGACGGGAAGCCATACCCTGATCTCATCGTATCTCGACAACATCTTCTCAAGGACAGCTACCGATCTGTCCAGCCTGCCTGACTCAAGATAAGCCCTGGCCAGCATGAAGTTGGCAATGAAATCCCGGCCTCCTTCACCTGCCTTCTCCAGATTAGCTATTGACTCTTCGGCGTTACCTTTGACCCAGTCAATGCAGCCAAGGGCGTAGTGATAGGCACGCATTCTTTTTTGCTCATCGTCCCTGATATCATTTCTCAAAGCCTGAGCCACTTGCTCAGCTTTCTCGATCTCACCACCTTCGGCCAGCACCTGGACATGGTACTGCCGCCCCCAGACTCTGTTGTCAGGATAGGCCTTCCGCCAGACTTCCACTGCCTTCCCGGCTTCCTGTGAAGCTGAATCAGGACGCTTCTGCTCTGTCAGAATCAATGCCTTAAGGTAATGCTTCCACGCGTTCCAGTTTCCTTCCGCTTGCTCCATTCTATCGGCAGCCAAGCCATCGTCTAAGACCCTGAGGGTCTCTTCAAATTTCCCCTGATATGCGGGAACGAGAGCGAGATAGGCCCGCCCCTCGGATCGACGATCCTTGTCGTTGCTGGAGGAAAGCTTCTGATAACAGCTCTCAGCTTTGGCATACTCTCTTCTGAAGAGGTACATATGACCCGTTTTGGCCTGCGACGCAAAGAAATCAGGTTTTCTGTCCAAAGCCTTTCCGTAGGATTCAATTGCCTGGTCAGTCTTGCCGTTCCAGGCGTAGAGATCGCCCCGGGTGTCATAAGGGTTGGCTTCCTCCGGCGCAATTGATATGTATCTGTTTATGGCCCCGATGGATTTTTCGAAATCGCCCACCTGGTCGTAGGTATAGGCAAGCATGTTGTATACTAACTTAAACAGAGGGTCTATCTCAGTAGCTTTGTCGTAATAAGAAATAGCCTTGTCGTATTGTTGTCGCTCATAATAGAAATGCCCCAGCCAGAGAAAGGTCTCCTTGTGCTCGGGGAAGGCTTCTGTCATCTCCAGTAGCCCTTCCTCATAGTGTTCATAATCTTGGTTTACTCCCGCCTCCTGGATTTTTATGCAATATCTCTCGATCCTGGTTACCTGGTCCGAGTATTCCACCGCCTTAGCCATTAGTTCCTTCTGTTTCTCTCCCATTGTGAGTCGGGCCAGCCACGAATAGGCCGTGGCAAAGGTGGAGTCGAACTCTATAGCCTTCTCAAAACTCTTCGCGGCCTCCGCCATATATACCTTGTTGAAGTTGTCGAGTCCCTCCAGGAAGTACCGGTATGCTTCGGGAGAGTGGGTGGTAATGTCGGCCACCGCCCTGTTCAGCTCCGTCTTCGTCCCGCCGGGCAAGGCTAAGTCTTCCTTTATCTGAGCGCTCAGCTTGTCGACCACCGAGAAAAGATCTTCACCCTCCTCGCCAGCGACACGCTGAGTCGCCAGTATCTGTCCAGTCGCGGCGTCGGAGATATCCGAGGTTAGGACTATCTTCGGTTCCGTCTGGAGAATATTGCCGGTCAGAATCCAGCTCACCCCTGCTTTGTGGGCGACCTCTGAGGCAACGGTTCTGTCCACCCTTTTTAAGTCCTCCTTGCCCAGAAGCTTCAGAATATCATACAGCCTCTGCCGGCTCACCACCCGCATCACATATTGCGACTCCGAAAGATCGGTGATCAGCAGGCTGGTGATCATCTGGGCAATTCTATCCTTGTCTTGGGGGTCAACCATATTATCGAAATACATAACCGCCAGAGAACTCTCATCGGCTATCGCCCTCCCGTCGGGAGCTACCTCGAGCTTGAAGGGCTTGAGGATTAACAGAGCCAGGAGGAGGACAAAGACCACCGACGCGGGGACCAGATAGGAAAACAACTTCTTCTTTGGCTTGGGAGTTACACCTGCAACGGAGATTTCAGAACTTCCCAGTTGCTCAGAGGTCCTCTGCTCCCTTCTCAGATCGGCCAGAAGATCGTCCGCATGCTGATATCGTTCCGCCTTGTCCTTGGAGAGAGCTTTGCTGACTATCCGCTCCAATTCCTGTGATGCCCTGTTGTTGTAACGGGCCAAGGGTTGCGGCTGCTGGTTGACTATGGAATTGAGTATAGCTGCCTGATGCTCCCCCTGAAAAGGAAGCCGCCCGGTGACCAACTCATAAAGCATAACACCCAGGGAGAAGATGTCCGAACGCCGGTCTACCTCCTCACCCTGCGCCTGCTCCGGAGACATGTAGGAGACCGTCCCCAAAGTCGAGCCGGCCCGGGTGATCTTTATATCCCCTTTCAGCTTGGCTAAGCCAAAGTCGACTATCCGAGCCCGGCCGTCCTTGTCTATCAGAACGTTCTGAGGTTTGATGTCCCGGTGAACGATCCCCGCCTCATGTGCCTTGGCCAAGCCCGCGCCAATCTGCATGCCGATTCCCATGATCTCGCTTAGCCGGAGGTCTTTCCTTTCGGCCAGATCCTTTAAGGATTCACCGTCGACGTACTCCATAGCGATGTAGGAGCGGTTCTGATGCTCCGCCACCTCGTACACCGTGATTATGTTGGGATGATTCAAGGCCGCTCCCGCCTGGGCTTCGCGCATGAATCTGGATTTGACCTCCGGATCAGAGGTGTATTCCTGGGGTAAGAACTTCAGCGCCACGTTGCGGTTGAGCTGAGTATCCCGGGCAAGAAACACCTCTCCCATGCCGCCAGCGCCGATCTTCCTCTCGATGCTATAGTGGGAGACCGTCATCCCGTGGGTGATAACCTGGAACGATTGGGTCTTGTCTAGTCCGTCTTTTTCAGGTCCAGATACCATGAGATTTCACCCTCCATATAGTAGTACTCCCCAAGCCGTCAAGAAGTTTCAACTCCGTCCTTCAATTGGGTTTATCTCTCCCTGGCATCCTACACCTCGGGTATCCACGGATCGGAAAACCCTGCGATGCAAAATGGTCTTCCAGACCACGCGTGCCGTCTGCCTACTGCTTACTGCCTACTGTCCTCTCTCAACTTTTAACTTTCAACTTTGAACCTTCAACGTCTTTAGTCTTTGCTTCGCATCCTCCACCTCAGGTATTCCCGGATCAGCATCCTTCCAGATTTCTAAGAATTCCTCGTACTTATCAATCGCTCTTGTATCCCAACCCGACTTCTCATAGCAGATCCCCAGGAGGTACGGAATTTTGGAAGACAAAAGAGGATCTTTCACCTTAGAGAGTATATCCCAATTTGACAGTCTCTCGAACTCCTGCACCGCTTCGCCGATCATGTCGCTTTCCAGATAAGTTGCCGCCAACCAGTATCTCATCCTGAAATCGTTTGGCTCGGTCTTGGTGAGCTGGGTTATCTCCTTCAAAGCTTGGCTGATGTCTCTCCTGGCGTATTTAATCTCAAATTCCAGGAAACGCCATTCGGATTGATCAATCTCTGCTCTATTCTGCAACTCCTCACGAACTTCATTTGATATCTTCTGTGCGCTGTCCAGTTCGCCAGCTTTCGTCAACAACGATCCGTAGAGACACTTGGTATAGGGGACTGCCTCAGGGTAGAATTCAGCCATTAGCCCAACCATGCTCTGGGCACATTGCAGGGCTTCGTCAAACTCCTTCTTCTCCACAAAAATTCGAGACCGCTGGTCGTATTTATTCGCCTGCCGGCCAAATAGCTTATCCAACTCGTCTGCGGCAATGCCCTGACCCAATATCCTTATCGCCAGGTCGTATTTGCCCTGAGATAGAGGAATGAGAGCGAGGTCGCCTCGAGATTTCGATTTAGAGGCTGTCCCGCCGAGTTCCCCGTATTGATGGAAATATCTCTCGGCTATGTCGTATTCTCTGCTGTGCAGATGCATAAATCCTAGTTTCTCGACGCTCGCTTCAAAATCGGGTTTGATCTGAAGAGCCTTCTTGTAGGATTCAATGGCCTTATCCACCTCGGCATGGCGAGCATGAATGTCTCCCCTGCTATCGTAAGGGTTGGGTTCTCCCGGAGCCAACTGTATGTACTTGTTTATGGACTGAATGGCTTCATCATAGCGGCCAGCATCATCATAGGCGTAGGCTAGGCTGTTGTATGCCTCCTTATCCAGCGAGTCGAGCTCGATGACTCTGTTCAACGCAACAATAGCCTCTTCATGATCACCCATAAAACGATTTGCCAAAGCCAGATTCCGGTGAGCGACCTTCTCGTCGGGATAGAGCCTGACCATCTCCTCCAGGATCTGTTTCGCTTCCTGAGATCGCATCTGGAACATCAGGTGATAGGCATCGATTAAGAATTTCTCTTTTCTCGATACCCTATCCGCGAACTTAGCAGCTTTCTCCACTGAGATTCTTGCTTTGACCATATCCCCAAGGCCGAAGTAGCAGAACGCCAGTTGCAGATAGGCGCTGGCAAACGTTGTATCTATTTTGACAGCCTGCTCGAATTTCTCGGTTGCTTCTTTGGTATACAGTTTATTACTAAGCTCATTGCCCTCCAGATAGAACCTCAATGCCTCGGGCGAATGGGTAGTTATATCTGCCACCGGTCTTTCTTTTCCCTTTTTGGCCGGAGCAGGTATTTCCAGATCGCTTCTTATCTCTGAAGACAGGCTGTCAACCAATGTGAATATGTTTGTCCCGTTAGGACCGGTTATCCTCTGGGAGGCAACCACATTTCCGCTCTGTACGTCCACCAACTGGGAGGTGATGACCAAATCAGGTGTGGTTGCAAGTATCTTGCCCAAGATCATATATTTCGCCTCTGCTTTTTGCGCCACTTCGGAGGCGACTGTCTTGTCTATGACTTTCACCCCCTCCCTTCCCATCATCTTCAACAAATCGTATAATCGCTGACTCGAAACGACTTTCATATACTGAGATTCCGACAGACCGGTAATCAGAAGCTCGGAGATCATCTCACCGATTCTTTCCTTGTCGTCTCTGTCTTTCAGATTTTCAAAATACATAATGGCCAAAGTATTTTCTTTCGCCACCGCTTTCTTCTCCGGGACTATCTGAAGTTGAAAAGGCTTGAGAATCAAGAAAAGCAAAACCAGGACAAAGATGATCGAAGCGGGGACGATGAACGGCAGCAGCGTCTTTTTTGGCTTGGCCGGAATCGCTTCCGGAGGAATCTGAGTCGTCTTAACATATTCCAGACTCTTCTTCTCTCGCCTCAAGTCCGCCAAGACATCATCTATGTGTTGGTATCTCTCCCCTTTTTCTTTGGCTAGAGCCTTTTCAATCACGTCCTGCAACTTGGCCGAGACCTTGTTGTTGAAACGAGCTACCGGCTGTGGCTCTTCACTTATTATGGCATGAAGCACAGCTGCCTCATGATCTCCCTGGAAAGGTAGCTGGCCAGTCAGGAGCTCATACAGAACAACTCCGAAAGAGAAGATGTCGCTTCTCTGATCCACCTCCTCACGTTGCGCTTGCTCCGGTGACATATAGGAGGCAGTACCCAAAGTTGAGCGACTCTGGGTCAGCCTGGTGGCCCCTTTTAGCTTGGCTAAGCCAAAATCCATTATCTTCACCTGACCCCGAGGGGTGAGCATGATGTTGTCCGATTTGATATCCCGGTGTACGATCCCCCTCTCATGGGCTATGGTCAGACCTTCGCATATCTGAACAGCGATATCCAGAACCTTCTTGATCGACAGGGTCTCTTTCTCGACTATCTTTCTCAGGGTCTGGCCCTCGCAGTACTCCATGACTATGAATGTCTGCCCTTCGAACTCATCGATCTCATAGATGGTGGTGACATTGGTATGGTTCAGAGCCGAAGCCGCTTTGGCCTCGTGCACGAATCTTTCCTTTTCGACAGTCTCAGTTGTCAGATGCTGGGGCAAGAACTTGATAGCCACCACACGGTCAAGCTTGGTGTCCCGAGCCTTGTAGACCACACCCATCCCACCCTCACCTAACTTCTCCAAAATCTTGTAATGCGAGATGATCTTACCAACCATATCTGCCTCCTGTTGTCTGCCTACTGCCTACTGTCTTTTCTTGACCTTCAACTTTCAACCTTGAACTTTCAACGTCTTTAGCAAAACCGCACCAGCAAGCTGGCGCACTCCGCACGATTCGTTCCTTGTTCTCAACCTTGAACCTTCAACTTTGAACCTTCAACGCCTTTAGCCTTTGCTTAGCATCCTCCACTTCAGGTATCCCCGGGTCGGCGTCCTTCCAGATGTCCAGAAATTCCTCATACTTGTCAATTGCCTTTTTGTTCCAGCCCGATTTTTCGTATGCCAAGCCCAACAGGTAATGGGCCTTCACTGACCGAAGGGCGCAAAGCGCTCGATTGCTATCATATCGTGAGAGTACCTTCTCGAATTCGGCCACCGCCTCGCCCAGTCTGTCTGACTCAAGATAAGCCTCAGCCAGCGTAAAGTGAGCCCAGAAATCCGGGGTGGCTTGGGCCAGTTTCTCGAATTGAGTCAGCGCCACTTCCGTGTTGCCTTTTGACCACTCAATAAACCCAAGGGTATACCAATGGAAATACATCAGGCTCGGGTCTTTCTCCTCAATATCCTTTCTAAAAGCATTAGCTGCTTCTTCGGCCTTGGCGATTTCATTATTCTCCGTTAGAAGCCGCACATAGTATTCCCAGTGAGAGGCTGGTGTCTGAGGATACACCTCTCCAGATATCTCCATCGCCTTTTGAGTTTCCTCTAAGGCCAAATCCAGATTTTTCTTTTCCCTGTAGATAGTCGCCTTTCTGAAATGCTTTTCCAACTGCCACGCTTTGGCCTCTTCCATCCTATCCGCGGTGATACCGGCGTCCAGAACCCTCAACGCCTCGTCCAACTTCCCCTGGTAAAGCGGAATAAGTGCAAGGTAGGTTCTTCCTTGTGACCGCGTACCCTTCTTACTGCTTGAAGCAAGCTCCTTATAACAACTTTCGGCTTTGGCATACTCTCGTTTGAAAAGATACATGTGCCCCAGTTTTGGCAACGACATGTAGAAATCCGGTTTTATCTCTAAAGCCTTTCTGTAGGATTCAATCGCCTGGTAAAGTTTGCCGTTATAGGCGTAAAGATCACCTCGGCTGTCGTAAGGATTGGCTTCGTCCGGTGCCAAGGATATATATTTGTTTATCGCCCAGATGGATTTCTCAAAATTCCCGATTTCGTTGTAGGAGTAAGCAAGCGAATTGTATGCTATTTTGTAGAGAGGGTCAATCTCTACTGCTTTGCTGTAATTGCGAATAGCTTCCTCGGTCTGTTGCAGTCTCTCATCATAGATGTATCCCATAGTCCAGAATGCCTCTTTTTCGTCGGGATAGTGTTCCACTATCTGCTGACACTCTTTGATGGCCTCCGCGTAGTCACCGGAAAAAAAGGCCTTCTGACCTTTCACGTAGTGCTTTTCCTTTTCGCTCGTGTTGTCCAAATATGCTAATGCTCTATCCATCAATCTGTCTCGCTCGTCACCGCTCCTTAACCCGGCCAACCAGTAATAGGCCATGACGAAGGTGGAGTCAAGTTCCAGTGCCTTCTCCAGGCTCTCTTGCGCCTCTGCGGAATAGAATTTCCACCCGTAGTCGACCCCCTCCAGGTAGTAACGGTATGCCTCCGGAGAATGCGTTGTCACCTCTGCGACTGGCCGATCCGGTTCGTTCTGCGCAGCAGCGGGCAGCGAAAGGTCATTCTTGATTTCAACCGTCAGCTTATCTACCATCGAGAATATCTTTTCCCCGGCTTCTCCGTCGATGCGTTGGGACGCAGCAACCTTACCACTGGCAACGTCAACCAATTGAGAGGTGAGAATGAGCTCAGGCTCAACCTGAAGAATGCTGCCCAAAAGCATCCATTTGGCTCTGGCTTTGGTCGCCACTTCCGTGGCAACGCCCCTGTCAATCACCTTCTCCCCTTCTCTTCCCAGCAGCTTCAGAATATCATATAATCTTTGACTGGACACCACGTTCATGTATTGTGATTCGGAAAGGTCGGTTATTAGCAGGTTGGTGACGATCTCTCCCAGTCTTTCGGGGTCGTCCCTTTCCACCAGATTTTCAAAATACATAATAGCCAAAGTATTTTCTTCCGCCACCGCTTTCTTCTCCGGGACTATCTGAAGTTGAAAAGGCTTGAGAATCAAGAAGAGCAAAACCAGGACAAAGATGATCGAGGCGGGGACGATGAATGGCAGAAGTGTCTTTTTGGGCTTGGGCGGAATCGCTTCTGGAGGAATCTGAGTCGTCTTCACGTATTCCAGACTCTTCTTCTCTCGTCTCAGATCCGCCAGAACATCATCTATATGTTGGTATCTCTCTTCTTTCTCCTTCGCCATAGCCTTGTCAACCACGTCCTGCAGCTTAGCCGAGACCTTGTTATTGAATCGAGCTACCGGCAGGGGTTCTTCACTTATTATGGCATGAAGCACAGCTGCCTCATGATCTCCCTGGAAAGGTAGCTGGCCGGTCAAAAGCTCATACAAAACGACGCCAAAGGAGAAGATGTCGCTCCTGTGATCCACCTCTTCACGCTGGGCTTGCTCAGGTGACATATAGGAGGCAGTACCCAATGTTGAGCGACTCTGGGTCAGCCTGGTGGCGCCCTTTAGTTTTGCTAAGCCAAAGTCCATTATCTTCACCTGACCCCGAGGGGTGAGCATGATGTTGTCGGATTTAATGTCCCGGTGCACGATCCCTTTCTCATAAGCTATAGTCAGGCCTTCGCATATCTGAACTGCAATGTCCAGAACCTTCTTTATCGACAGAGTCTCTTTCTCGACTATCTTCCTCAGAGTCTGGCCCTCGCAGTACTCCATGACTATGAATGTCTGTCCCTCGAACTCATCAATCTCATAGATGGTTGTGACATTGGTATGGCTCAAAGCTGAAGCCGCCTTGGCCTCGTGCACGAATCTTTCCTTCTCAGTAGAATCCGTGGTGAGATGCTGGGGCAAGAATTTGATGGCTACCACACGCTCCAACTTGGTGTCCTCGGCTTTGTAGACAATGCCCATTCCACCCTCACCCAACTTGTCCAATATCTTGTAATGAGAAATAGTCTTACCAACCATATCTGCCTCCTGCTGTCTGCCTACTGCTTACTGTGTTTTCTTGACTTTCAACTCTGAACTCTCAACTTTGCCAACCTCTCCTTCATGTCTTCCACCTCCGGTATCCCCGGATCAGCATCCTTCCGGAGGTCGAGGGATTTCTTGAAATCCCCGAATGTTTGCCTCACTAATGTGCCGCATTCGGAGTCGTACATCCATTTGTTTTATATTAGCGACACTTAGAATATGTGCATCAGGTCAAGGCAGTCCCAGTCGGTCCAACAGCTCATTGATCCTCGGATCGCTCGGGAAGTGCATGCAATCCAAGGGGGTTACTCTAAACCAAGGCAAAAAGCTGTCGCGCTCCTCACAGGCTTTTTTTACCCACTCGAAGGCTTGATCCGCCTCTCCGCGGGCTAGGTAAATAACGATAAAACCCATTGGTTGGATATATTCATGGCTTGCCCTTTTCTTCAAGCTCTCGAAGAGGCGCTCGGCAACCTCCTTGTCCCCAAACCGATAATGAATCATAACTGCATTTGCGACATTCATGGGAACGCCACCGGAAAGCTCTAAAGACTTGTCGATTTCTGCAATAGCTTCTTTGATCATCGATTTTTCCAGATACAAATGGCAAAGGTGATGATGTGCGAACCAGTCGTTGGGCTCAATCTCGAGCCATTTTTGAAACTCTTCGATCGCCTCGTCGTACCGGCGTGCCTGCCAGAGCCTATGTCCGAGAGTTGTATTGCAGAAGCTGGAAACTGGGTCGAGCTCTTGTGCCTTTCTGGCTTGGGCGATGGCCTCGTCGTGCCGCCTTTGAAGGTTCAAGTAGAAGGAATAATAGACGCGGGTGTAGGAGGAGCCCGGAGCCAGTTCGATAGCTCGCTTGAATTCTCTCTCTGCAGCCTCCCAGTCCCAGTCATAGTGGGTATGGATGGATGCCAATGTTGCATGCGCCTCGCCAAGGGTATCGTCTATCTCGATGGCCTTGTTGGCAGCCTCCCGTGCTTTGGGGTACGTCTGGCGTGGCGGCAAATTCCCCCAGAACGAGCTGTACCAGTGACTGTCAGCCAGGCCGGCGTAGGCCACTGCGTTGTTCGGGTCCTTTTCTATGGCCTTCTCGAAGTACTCTATGGCCTTTTCGAATCCTCCAGGATTCATCTTGTTCCAGAAATAGCGGCCCTTCAAATAAAAGCTATAAGCTTCCTGATTGTCCGTATGACGCTTCACCAATCCCTGTTTCTCTTTTCCCAAAAGCTCAATCTTCAGCTTGTCAACTATCGCGAAAGTGATCTCATCTTGGATGACAAACACATCTTCCATTTCTCGGTCATACCGCTCCGACCAGAGATGATAGCCGTCCGAAACATTGATGAGTTGAGCTGTTATCCGTAGCTTGTTCCCAGCCTTTCGTACGCTGCCCTCAACCACCGTGTTCACGCTGAGCTTCTTGCCAATCTCACGAATATCTATCTCTTTGCCTCGGAATGAGAACGCCGAGGTCCTGGCTACCACATGCAAACCCTCCACGTGCGTCAGGGCGTTGATGATCTCCTCTGCCATGCCGTCGCAAAAGTATTCTTGATCCTTTTGCGCACTCATATCCCTGAAGGGGAGCACGGCAATGGAGGGTGTAGTCTTTCGCGCAGTCTCCAGCGTCTTCGTTACGCCCGTCTCCAACTCCGTCTTGAGCTTTCTCAAATCAGCCCCAAGCTCGTCAGTATGTTGGTAGCGTACCCTTCTGTCCTTCTCCATAGCTTTCTCAACGATCCTCTGAAGCTCCCCCGGCACATCTGATTTGTATCGGGCCAGTGGCTCAGGTGCATCATTCACAATGGAGTGGGTTACGGCGGCATCATGCTCACCCTTGAATGGAAGCTGACCTGCGATCATCTCATACAGAACCACACCAAAGGAGAAGATGTCGCTTCGATGATCAGCCTCTTTACCCTGCGCCTGCTCGGGCGACATATAGGCAATGGTCCCGAGCGTCGAGCCTGCTTGGGTCAACGTGACATCCCTTTTCGCCTTGGCCAGACCAAAATCGCATATCCTGACCCGACTGTCTTTGCCCATCAGAATGTTCTGCGGCTTGATGTCACGATGGACGATCTGTGCCCCATGAGCAGCAGCCAAACCCTCCGAAATCTGCAAGGCTACATCGAGCACTTCACCGATGGAGAGTTCTTTTCTCGCGATCAAATCCTTCAGCGACTCACCTTCCACATACTCCATGGCGATAAATGGTCTTTTCTCGAATTCGGAAACCTCGTAAACAGTGATGATGTTGGGGTGATTCAAGGTCGCCGCCGCCTGTGCTTCCCGCATGAACCTGGTTTTTAGGTCGAGTTGAGAGGCGTACTCCGACGGTAAGAACTTGAGGGCAACTTTGCGGCGGAGCTTGGTATCTTGAGCCAAGTAAACCTCGCCCATGCCGCCGCTGCCTATCTTTTTGAGGATTTTATAGTGCGATATCACATCGTCGATCAATTCGACAATCCCCTCCTGAGAGTGATCGTGAAAACACTCACGTGTTCTTGCTGAATTCTTTTTCGATCTCCTCGGCTGTCAGTGACTCATCCAGATATTTCCTGTGATCAATGCTCATCCAGCGCTGGTTGACCCGACGTCGACATATCCGATGGATGTTCAGCAGGTGGCGGGTGGAGATATTGTCGGTGGTGCTATTCTTCCCGCCAGACCCACAACTCAAGGTGAAAGAAGGCGGCAATGTATTGAACATTCCCCCCAATGCTCCCTGCGTGGATGGAGTGTTGACCAGAATCCGGGCGACATCCAGGTTTTTGGAAAAGTATTCAATCCGGTCGGGAGCGTTGGAATAGATCACGGCTGTGTGGCCGATGCCTCCAAAGCGAGTGATCTCCATGCAACGAGCAATAGCGGATTCAAAGGTTTCTTCAATGTAGAAGGCAAGAATCGGCGCCAGAATCTCGGCGGAGAGCGGCTGGCTGCGTGAAACCTCATCCAGCTTGGCAATAAGAACCGAGGCATCTACAGGGACCTCAATATCAGCCATCTCCGCAATCCGCTGAACCGGCTGACCTACCACCGAGGCCAACATCACACCTCTTTCTCTGTCATAAGCAATGCGACCAACTTTTTCGATTTCCTCCGGCGACAAAAAGTAAGCTTTTTGTATTTTAAACTCCGCGGTCACCTTTTCGGCAATCTCCTTTTTAACCACGATAGCCTGTTCGCTGGCACATATGGAACCATTGTCGAACGTTTTAGACGTCAGGATATTCTGAACGGCGAACGGGACGTCGGCGGTGGCGCCGATGTACACCGGGACATTGCCGGATCCAGCTCCTATTGTCGGCGTGCCGGAGCTGTAACTTGCCTTGACCAGTTCACCTGTACCGGTGGCTAAGATGAGCGCCAGCCCCCGATGGCTCATCAGCTCCTTGGCCGTCTTCGGACTGGGTTTGGCCAACCACTGGACGCAATGCTCAGGTGCGCCCGCTTTCAGTGCTGATTGGTAACAGACCCGAGCCGTTTCCGCCACACAATTTTTGGCTATGGCATTCCCGCTGATAATCACCGGATTACGGGTTTTCGTGGTAATGAGAATCTTGAAGATGGTGGTGGATGTGGGATTGATGGCTGGAATCAATGCCAGAACCGGGCCCAAAGGCTGAGCCATCTCGATGATGCCGGAGAATGAATCTTCAGAGATGACACCCACCGTCTTATGATTTTTGATATGCTCGTACACCAGCTGGCTGGCGATGACATTCTTGATGACCTTATGTGGCCCAAAGCCCATGCCGGTCTCCTCAGCCGCCATTGCTGCGAGACGAACACGATTATCCATGGCTGCAAGATAGACCGCCCGTACAATGCGATCCGTTTTCGGCTGGTCTAAATCTCTGAAAGCCGCAGCCGCTTCCTGAGCTCGCCGGATAATCTCATCGATATTAGCCATTACCAGTTCTCCTATGGTTGGCAAGGTACCACTGGCCCGTTACCTTAATCTAATTCGGCGTCACGGGGACCGAGTATCCGTCCGGAAGGTGTCTGTAACTAACAGAAGCTGCTTTGTTGGTTTTCCTTCAACCTGCTCCGCGTAGATTGAGCATTTACTTTCCAGTTCATCCTTTTCACAAATGGCGATGATATTGGGGTGATTCAGTGCCACCGCCGCCCGTGCTTCTCGCTTGAAACGAGCCTTCAACTCTCCGTCCGATGCCAACTGGACGGGCAAGAACTTCAACGCCACTCGACGATCGAGCTTGGTGTCCTGGGCAAGATACACTTCCCCCATGCCGCCTTCACCGAGCTTCTCGAGGATCTTGTAGTGAGAGATTGTGCGACCTATCATTTCTTTTCCCTCTCCTCCACCCTCTTTCGCATTTCGTCTATCCGGGCCCTTATTCTTTCCATCATCCTTTTAAACTGCCCGTCATGGTGAAGGCTCTCCAACTGGGGATTTCTGGATGCGGAGCGATACTCCCGCCACCCGGCCTCGATAGCCTTTTGCAGCCACAGGTATGCTTCCTTTTTGTTCCCCTGGATGGCGTTGATGGCGGCGATGTCATAAGGAGCCTCCCACGATTCATCCCGTTGTTCCAGCCTCTTCCGGGCTTCCTCGAGAGACTGGCTGAACATCTTCTCCGCATCCCCCTTGCGGCCGGTCTTCCAATAGACGTAAGCCCGGCGGCTGGAGAGAGACGTGCCGGTCAACCCACGCAGGCCCTTGGATGAGATTGCCATTGCTTTTTCGTACCGCTCTTTTGCCTTCACGTAGTTCCCCGAGAGAAGCTCGACATCGCCCGATGTCTCCAAGCTGCGGACGTCACCGGGCGACAGCGAAAGAATCCGTTGGCGGTGTTCGATCACCTGGTGATGTTTACCTTGCCTAAGATAGAGATCGATCAGCCCGACGTGGGTATAAAGAAAGTCTGGCTGCAGCTCCAGCGTCCTGCCAAACCACTCTTCTGCTTGGGCAAGGTCGTCCAGCATCAGATAAACGGAACCGATAAGAAGGTACCGGTAGACGCTGGTCGGATTAAGCGCCCGGGCTCTCTTGGCATATGCCATTGCCTCGCTAAACTCCCCTGTGGACCAGTGAATCCAGCCGATGTTTCCAACGGCGGGGAAGCAGTTCGGCTTCAACTCAACCGCTTTTCGATTGGCCTCAAGTGCTCTGCGAAACCACCCTCTTACCATATAGGCCAATCCCAGTGCCTTGTGTGCCTCTGCGACATCCGGGTCGATTGAGATCGCCTTCTTGCTCACCTCGATGGCAGAGTCAATCGAGGTCTGCGCAAACCCGAATTTCAGTGTCCGTTGGGCATAGGCATCGCCTAAGCCGGCGTAGGCAAGGGCGTATTTCGGGTCAAGCTTGCACGCTTTCCTGAAGAACTCAATCGCGATCTCATTGTCTTGCTTGCGGTAACGGGAGTAATAGTCCAGGCCTTTGAGGTAGTAGTCATAGGCGGTCAAATCCTGGGTCGGTCTTTTTTCAAGCCGCTCTTTCTCCGCAGGCGAGATCTTCGCCTTCAAAGCACTGGCGATCTTCTGCGCCACGTCGCTCTGGATCTCGAAAATATCTCTCAGCTCCCGATCGTACGTTTCCGCCCAGATGTGCTCGTCGGTTCGTGCATCGACCAGCTGGCCCACGATCCGAACCCGATTCTCGGCGCGCCTCACGCTCCCTTCGAGAATCGTGGCAACGCCTAACTCCTTTCCGATTTCGCGCAGACTCTTGTCGCTGCTTTTGTATCGCATGATCGAGGTGCGTGAGATAACCTTGAGGTCGCCGATCTTGGAAAGCTGGGCGATTATGTCCTCGGTTACTCCGTCGCTGAAGTATTCGTTCTCCTTCTCCGGGCTCATGTTGACGAACGGCAGCACGGCGATGGAGGGCGATGGCTTTGCCCTGGCTGCAAGGGTCTTGGTTGGGCCGGAGTCCAGCCCCTCCCGGACCGATTTCAGATCAGCTAACATTTCCTCCACTCGCGGGTAACGTTCGTCTGGATGTTTGGCCATGGCCCGTTCGACAACCCTCTCCAAATCCGTGGGCAAATCCGACCGAAGATTCGTTATCGGTTCAGGATCCACGTTCAGAATGGAATATATCACCGCCTGCTCGTGCCCACCCTTGAAGGGCATCTCTCCCGTTACCATCTCGTACAGGACGACCCCCAAAGACCAGATATCCGTTCGGTGATCCACCGGCTCACCTCGAGCCTGTTCCGGCGACATGTAGGCCGGCGTGCCCATGGTCGTTCCACTCCTGGTGATAGTGGCACCACCCGGAGATTTGGCCAGGCCAAAATCCAGAATCTTAGCCTGACCTTTAGGCGTGATCATCACGTTGCCGCTCTTGAGGTCGCGATGAAAGATTCCTTTCTCGTGGGCCGCCTGCAGGCCCAAAGCTACCTGGAAGGCGATATAGAGAGCCTCGCTCAGTTCCAGCCGACCGGACCTGATCTTGTCTTTGAGGTTCTGGCCTTCGATGCAGGCCATGGATATGAAGGTGTGTCCATCGGCCTCATCGATTTCGTAGACGGTACAGACGTTGGGATGGTCCAATGCCGAAGCGGCTCGCGCCTCGCGCACGAAACGTTCCTTGGCCTCAGCGTCACGGGTCAACTCGGGTGGCAGGAACTTGAGCGCGACGGTACGTTTGAGTTTGGTGTCCTCTGCTTTGTAAACCACTCCCATCCCACCCTCGCCGATCTTCTCAATAATCTTATAATGAGATATCACTGTCCCCTGGGCAGGTATTCTAAATGACCGGGTTTTGTCCAAACCGTTATCATCAGATTCAGAAGCCATGGCCTTTGCGCCTAGATATTGAATCGAGCTTATCTATACCTAATTTATCTATATTAAAATAGGGGAGTTTTTTGGAAAATCAAGAAGTTTGTTTTTCAGCGGTCTCTGCGCAGAATCATCATGGTAATGTCGTCGCTCTGGGGGGCCTCTCCCATGAAGTCTTTGATCTCATCCAGAACAGATTCGGTCAATTCTTCCGGAGATTGGTTTTGGGAATTGAGAAGGAACCGTTTCAACCTGTCGTCTTCATACATCTCGCCGTCTTTATTGGTCGCCTCGGAGACACCGTCGGTAAACATGAAAAGAAAATCCCCCTTCTCGAATTTAAGAGTCTCCTCTTTCCAGTTAGAGATGTCAAACGCTCCGATAGGAATGCCGGATGGCTCCAGGTCCTCCATCCTTCCGTTGCTTCTCACCATGAGCGGAGGGTTGTGGCCCGCGTTGATATACTCCAAAGTGTTGGTTTTCGGACAAAGCACGCAAATAAACAGGGTGGCGAAATCCCCCGGGCGACTGAACTTGAGAAGCTGCCTGGAGACCTGAGAAACGGCATCCAGCAGGCGGAAATCCTGCGCGGCGTACATGATGCGGAAAGCGGCCAGCACATTCGACATCAGCAGGGCCGCACCCATGCCCTTGCCTGAAACGTCCGCCAGCAAGAAGAGAACTCGTCCGTCGGCAAGCTCGGCTACATCGTAGAGATCTCCCCCGACGGATTTGCATTGTGTCTGAAACGCGCTCAGACCATAGTTCTTGATATCCAGGAGCTTCGCCGGCAAAAGCTGGTTTTGAATCTGGGAGGCGACCTTCAATTCGGCCTCCAGGACCTCTTTGACCTGCCGCTCTTTTAAGAGATTATGATTGGTGATCTTGGCGGCCAGGATGTTCCCAAAAGTCGCCGTCACTCTCAGGAAATCCTCGGTGTACCGATGCAGGGGGTTGGTGGTGTCGGCATACAAGATACCCAGGACCCTTCCCTCATCAAACAGAGGAACTGCCATGGCCGATTTTATGCCTGAACCCACGATTGATTTTTGCTCCGCGAATCGGGAATCGGCCTGGGGATCCGAGATTAAGATGGCGTTTTTCTGATTCAGAAGCTCTCGTACGATGGTGCGCGAAATGGTAAACGAACCCGAGGCGCGTCTTCCGGAGAAACGGCTGGCAGCTAAGGAAAGCTCCTGGCCTCCCGGTTTGGATAGAAGCAGGGCCACCCGTTCAGTGGGAATGGCGCCCTGCAGCAGCTCCAATGCCTTGTCAAACATCTCCTCACCCGACCCCGGCAAAATCAGCATCCTCCCCATCTCAGAGATGGCCTGGAATACCCGGGGGTTGTCTACGATCTTAGCGGGAAGCGGCTGTAGCGCCTCCTTTATCGGCAGGACGGTTGCGTTTTTCATGTCGTCATCGGACGACTCGGCCACACTGAAGGTATCACTTGCGAGCTCTTCTTTCTCACCAATAGCGATCTTGAACTCCACGCGTCCGAAAGAGATGATGTCGCCATTGCTCAGTTTGGCAGAGTTGGTGATGGCATAGCCGTTGACCGTGGTCCCGTTGTGACTTCCTAAATCGTTCAGGTCGACGGTGTTCTCATCAACGATGTCAATCCGGGCATGTTGTCGTGATACGGTGCTGTCACTTATGACCAGCTCGCACTGGGTGCTTCGGCCGACGGTGAACTTCCCCTTCTTCAGGGTCCAATCGTAGAGCTTGTTACCCTCTAAGCTGAAGAGTTTGATCATATTACTCCTCCGCCATCATCTGCGAATCGGCGATACAATTAATATTACGACACATCTGGGGAGAATGTTCGGATAACATAGTGAGGGTGGGCGGACTCGAACCGCCGGCCACCTGCTTAAAAGGCAGATGCTCTACCGACTGAGCTACACCCCCATCGTGGCCCGAACACAAACTCATACGAAACAAATCATACGAACCTTAACCAACATTTCGGCCGATCTAAAAATATAAGGATAAGCCTCCTTGTCAAGAATTATCTGGAATCAGCTCCTCAAGCATTGCTCCTGCCGGACCCTCCACCCAGGCGGTTGGCAACGAAGGACGCCGAGCCTTGACACGATAGGATCAGGAAAACCCGGAGTGTCTGCCTTTAGGCAGACTGCATTTGTTGGGGTCGGGGCCGAACCCCCGCCCCTCTTTTAGGGACTGTTGGAAAAACTCGAACCGGAGTGCCCGTCCGGGTGGTTTCAATAGGAATCTGACTGCCAGTGCAATAATAAGTCCTAATCTCAGAAAACCGCGGAAGCCCCGCAAAGCGGGATCTACGCTTCGCTTCGACAAGCTTCCGCACTCCAAAACCACTTTTTTAACACGTCCATTAGGCAGACTTAGTGTCCACGCCAATGGCGGGGACACTCCAGATGGCCCGGCCAGAGGTGGAGACACTCCACCTTTGGATTCAAGCGAAAGAGCAGGTTGATGAATGAGAGAATGAAACTCAGACGAGTATGTCCTTCCTAAGTTGACAGGTTGTGTTGCAAAGCCATCCCGATTCTATTTCACCAGAGTCATCTTCTTGGTCTCTCTATAATCATCTACTTCCAATGCATAGAAATATATTCCACTGGAAACGTCTTTTCCCTCCTCATCTTTCCCATTCCAGATCACCTGGTGGCTGCCACTCTTCTTGGGCTCATCCACCAAGGTCCTCACCCTCTGCCCCAGAATATTGTATATCTTAAGGGTGGTGTGGGCAAAGGAGCGGTCGGCCGTCGGCTGTCCTTCGACTTTGCTCAGGACAAGTCCGCCGTCCGCCGTTTTTATCTGCCTACTGCTTACTGAATACTGGATACTGGTCACCGGATTGAAGGGATTCGGAAAGTTCTGAGAAAGCTGGAAAGACCGGATGCCAGACTGAGCATCGTCATCATCCACGTCTGCCGACAGTGTGATGGTAATGGAGTCCTGGTAGGGAATGAAATTCGGCCTAGTCACCACCAGGCTCATCTCCCCGACGTCGTCCAAGTTTAGCTCGCAGGTCAGTTGACCGTGTTGATCGGTCTCCCCCAGGAACATCCTTCTGCCTCTCAGAGTCAGAGAGACCGAAGCCTGACCCACGCCGGTCCCCTCGGACGTGACCAGGAGGCTTAAGTTTGTCCGGCCCATAGTCACCTCCGCCGGATGAATCACCGCCAGACTCGACGGACTATCCGTCCAGACGGGCATCTCCGGATCACCGAACAGGTTGTGCCCGTAATTTATGTCCCGATAGGAGGGATAAGCGCATCGGGAGAGCGCTTCCGCCACCCCGATGTGATATCCCGGGTCGCCGGCAAAGAGATTCTCCAGGAACTTCTCAAAAAGCTTCTGCGAAATGCTCACCCAGCCCCATCTGGAGTAACCCAAAAATGCCACCCCGGCCTTTCGGGAGATCAGCGGATATAATTCGCCCAAGCTGGGTTCTCCTCCCAGGTAAGGATATTTGTCCACGTCTATGGCACTTTGGCTGCAGGATATAGAATACATTATCCCGTACTTCGATTCGTTTTGCAGATTGGGCATATGCCCGTGGCCGTCGTTTTGTCCCACAAAAGTCGTAACCCAGGACTTGGGAGTGCCGTTGGTGAGATGAGATTTTGCCACGAAGCCGCTCGATTTCCCGTGAGCTAAAACCCCGATGATCCCCCAACCCTGGTTCATCACCTCTATACACGTCTCCCCATCCGGACCTGCCGGATTCGGAGCATCTCCCGTGGGCGATTCTGTCAGGGTGGTCAGGTCCTGATAAAAATGGGACGGTATGGATTGGGATAGTATGCTCTCTTGCCCGTCTCCCCCATCCCAGTCCGTCATCTGGTCGGAACTCATCCACAGCGCCCGGGTAAGATAACCGGTCTCCCCGTCTCCGGGGTTCTGCTCGTAGGTAAGTAGTTTCTCCACGAAGGCGTTTGCCTCCGCAGTGTTGTCACACGGAACTCTTCCCACAAAAAGATCCGGATAGATGTCAGGGGTATCCTGATTTGGCTCACCCCAGATGCCGTCATCGTCTAAATCCCACTCCCCGTCTACGTCGGAGAAGTAGAGATCGCAAATCTGTTGATCTGTCACCGACGGGATGGTGGTGGTATTGCTGGGATAAGCATATCTGACCGGGACGACGTCTTCATCTCCGCCCAGAAGCACCCAGCTGGTCCCGTTCTGATAAGCCTCGATTAGGAAATTCCTGAGTTTCTCCGCATCATCTCTTCCCGAATGACTCGATAGGATGCTATCGATGTTCACCACGGAAGCCTCTATCCCTTTTTTGATCTTCCACGTCACCAGGGGTAGAAATGCCGACCGAAGTTCCGGGGAGGTGACAACCAGGTACTCCGGATAACTAAAGCTGCCGGAATCTGCTCCGGATAGTGAAGGACCGAGTAGCCTGCCCATGCAGTTGGATACGTCGTCCTGGTTGTCTACGAACCGGAAGAGAATCTTCTCACGTAGTTCCTGCGCCCTGGCTGACCTTCTTTGCACTCGCGAAGAGAGGCCAACTTCCTCCGAGCTCCCCAGTTCCACTCTGATCTCTAAATGGGTATACAAGACAAGCTCCTGCGACTTAGGACGATACTGCAGGGGACTCAATGCCAGGCTGATCACATGATTCCCACTCATCATGCCGTCGTGGACCAATTCCACAAGTTGAGAAGGATACGGAGAATCTGAACCGTAGATTGTCGGATCGGGGCCTATCCGGTCTTTCACCGGAAGGCCATCTGTTCTGACATCCGGCTGGACGGGACCAATTGAGAACTCTCCTTCCAGAATTGCGGGATGTGCATCGGCAACAAAAACCCCGGTCACCTCACTGCCGTCGGGGAGCACCAGATGGATCATCCGGATGGGAAGATCCGGAGAGCCGATCTTTTGTGATCTAATGCACCCTCTCAAACTGACTAAGTCAAAGCCGTCTCTCTGCTCAAAAAGCAAGTCGCTCTCTGAGAAGGAGACCTGATAGGTGACCTGGGCCTCTCCCCTATCTGAAAAACCAAAAAAGAGAATAATCAGAAATAAAAGAGTTGTTAAGTTTCTGCTCACAATTGCCCCCTTGCAAGACCAGTTTCGGGACGGAATCAAATCCACGCCATGAGACTTTGCAACAGGCGTGCCGGTGGGAGAAGTTTTTGGCGGGACAAGTGATTCTGTTCCAATCCAACTTTCATCAACGGGTTAGATTGACAAACTTCAATGGCGACACGCAGCCCGACCATGCTTCTCTCTTTTTTCAGGATTCAGAGTATGGGAACTATCCCATAGGTTGTGGCAGGCCATCGACAGAACCACAAGAGTCCCAAAATATTCCAAAAAAGAGGATTTTTTACTTGACAAGGGTAACGTTTGGTTCTATCATAGGCAGGAAATGGGCGGATGAGGATTGAAATGGGTGGAAGTGGGCAGATGCGCAGGTTTGCAGTATTTTCTGGAGAGTGATCATCGTCGCAAAGGAATGACTCAGCACCTGAAGTAACACTACAACCCACAGAGACTTTTCCAGAAGATAGTCTGACTTGCAGTCTGCGAGCGCAAGTGAGATACAGAGGGTGTTTTCTCCATGACTTCCTTCAAAGGTACCTACACATCGGCCATAGACGGCAAGCGGCGGCTCAAACTGCCCAAGAAGCTCAGGGAAGGCATCCCCCCCGCCTCCAACGACAACTTCGTGATGGGACCGGGATATGACGGTTGCATCTTTCTTTATCCCTCAGAGGAGTGGGCCAAGCAGGAAGAGAAGCTCAGGAACTTGAAGGTAGACTTAGGCGAGCACAGGTTCTTAGAGAGGGTATTCGTTCCGGTATCGGAGGACGCGAGACTCGACCGGGTGGGGCGACTCACCATCTCCCAGCGGCTCCTGGATCTTGCCGGGATCAAAAAGGATGTCTTGATCCTGGGAATCCTGTCCCGGATCGAGCTGTGGGCGCCTGATGTTTATAAGAAGTATAGAGAACAGTACAAGCAGAGCTTTGAGGAAGTGGCGGAGAAGATATACAGATTTTAAGCTTCCTTGAGGCTAAAATTCGCTTCGCTTTTTTACCATAGGATTTCGCTTTTTTGATAGAGGCAGAGCCTGCTTAAAGCTTTGATGGCTTGATCAGTGTAACGCACTCCCCCTTGAGGGTGATGAGGGGTCCGCCTTGAAACGAAATCAGTTGAGTCTGACCGTTGCATTTTTGCCAGGACGCTCTACCTGCATCAAGCACTCCGCGAACCTGATAGGAGCAACAGGCGCAAAACAAGAGCTGCCGGGAGTTTTGCCCCGGCATCACAAAGCAAGTTAAGGGATCCATGGGAATAAGAAAACCATGCACCAACCGGTCTTGGTGAAGGAGGTCTTGGAGGGTCTTATACCTGAGAGGCGTGACGTCATGGTCGACGCCACCGTAGGAACCGGCGGACACGCAGAGGCGATTGTCTCAAAGCTAAAGGGAAAAGCGAAATTGATCTGTACGGACAGAGATGAAAATGCCTTAGAGATTGCCAGAGGGCGGTTAGCCAAATATGAAAAGCGAATCCGCTTTGCCCATGTTCGCTTCAACCAGATAGAGGACCTCCTCGCGGATCTGAACGTAAGGTCGGTTTCAGGATTCCTTTTTGATTTGGGTATGTGCGCGCTTCATCTGCAGAATGCTAAAAGAGGTTTCAGTTTTCAATTGGATGGACCGTTAGACATGCGAATGGATCGATCGCAATCCAAGAATGCTTACGAGGTGGTCAACCGTTATTCTCTTACCGAGCTGGCCCGGATTCTCTGGGAGTTTGGCCAGGAGAAGTTCTCCAGGAGGATCGCCAGAGCCATCGTGAACCGGAGAAGTAGGTCTCCCATCCTGACCACCTTTCAGTTAAGAGATATCGTGGAATCGGCAATAGACAAGAGATACCGGATCAAATCGTTGGCCCGGGTATTCCAGGCGATACGAATAGAGGTCAACGATGAGTTGAACCAGTTGAAAGAGGGATTGAACCAGGCAATAGGTCTGCTGGCGCCCGGCGGAAGATTGGCTCTGATCTCCTATCACTCCCTGGAACATCGGCTCATCCGGGAGAAGATAAGACAAGAGAGCAGGGGCTGCATCTGTCCGCCCGACCTACCGGTGTGCGGTTGCGGGGCCAAAGCCACTCTGAGAGTGATTACCCGCAAGCCCACAGTGCCAACGCCGGAGGAGATCGAAGCTAACCCCAGCGCAAGAAGCGCAAAGCTGTGGGTGGCGGAGAAGCTGGGTGCCGGGTGGGGTAAAGAATAAGGAGAATCGGACAAGAAGAAGCGCGCATATCAGGGGTTCATATCCACCCGTTCGAAGGCGAAGAGAGGATCGATTGGATCAAGGCCAAGAGTAACCCAACCCAACAGCAGCTACGGAGAGGAAGTGTGAGGAGAAAAAAATCAACAAGGGGTCGTTTAACTGCAAAAAGGGAAAGGCGCTCCAGGCTTCGCCTGTTTCTGATTGTTCTCACTTTGATCCTCCTATCCTGCGTGTATATCTGGCAAAGGGTGACGGTCATCACCCTCTCTGCCCAGGCCAAGGAACTGAGGCTGGAAACCAAGAGAATGCAGGAGGTTCGCAAGTACCTGGAGATTGAAGTGGCCAATCTCAGTTCTATCCCCAGAATAGAAAAGAAGGGCATGCAGATGGGACTTGCCTATCCTGGCTTAGATCAGATGGGCCTCATTCGTGAACTGCCCGACTCCACCTACTTGGAGACTCAGGGCTTTGCCAAAAACGTCTGGGCCAGGCTGAGAGCGCTTCGCAAGACTCTCCTCCCCGGAGATGAAGCCCTGGCAAAAGAGATCGAAAATGAGCCGTGAAGCACAAGCAAGAAAGCGGCCTCGCCCGAACCGTCGAAGGCGCGTCCGCTCGGGATGGACTAAGCTTTCCAGAAGAAGGTCAGTCACCATCTTTGCGTTGGGAAGCCTCATCTGGGCTCTGATTCTGTCTCGACTCTTCTTCATCCAGGTACTAAAGGGGGAGGAATACAAAAAGATCGCCCAAGGGCAGCAACGGCTGCACATCAAGTTGGAAGCAAAAAGGGGAACCATCTACGATCGAA
>CBDUQU010000023.1:0-26711 GCA_965369445.1 uncultured bacterium
GAGCATCGCATTGTTCACACATACGTGGGCCGGTAAGCTCCGCATTACAATGGGGACAGAAGAGTCTCGCTACCTCGCCTTCCGGTATTGACAGTTGACAGTCTATGTTGAAACTTCCATATAATGAACTGAGACGGAGTCTTCCTCGCTCCCCGCCGTACTGGACGTTCAATTTCACGCTGGGATGATCGTCGACTTTTATCTCCTCATCCATCAAGCTTTTCCCACAGTGGGGACATTTAACGTTAACCTGAATCATAATCTACTCTCCTGGGGCAACTTGATATGTTTCAAGGACAGGCCCAACCTTTCTGGTAGTCATCTCGCCGTAATATTCACCATCAATCATTACAATTGGGCCTAAGGCGCAACATCCCAGGCAATTGACGGTCTCAAGCGTGAAATTCTTATCCTGGGTTGTCTCGCCTGGAGCAACTTCCAATCTTCTCCCGATTTCGTCCACGATCCTCTGTCCTCCCCTCACGTGGCAGGCAGTTCCCACGCAGACGGTGATGATATGTTTACCCCGCGGCTTGAGACTAAACGTCCTGTAGAAGCTGGCAACCCCATAAACATCCATAAGAGGGATTTGCAGTTTTTCAGCAACAGTTTTGAGCACGTCCTCAGGAAGCCAGTTGAGATCGGATTGGATATCTTGGAGGAGAGGTATCAGAGCATCTTTCTTCTCTCCATGTTTCTTGACCAAAGAATCGACAAGATCGGTTTGGTCCTGCATCGCCTTCCTCCGTTACAGTTGTTTTCGCATCGCTGCCAGATGCACAGCGAACAGTCTTTTATGATACGCTTTTTTGCACTTTTGTCAAGAGAAAATGGATAGAAATGCCCCGTTTTGTTGCTTTCTAGGGCGCTCAATCGGGGCGAATTTCCCTATTGTGCTGACTACCAGCAAAAAGGCCCTCCCGGGGCGGGTTAAAAACGGACAAGGCGCAAAGAATTCTTAAGACTACGCTCTTAAACGTAGAAGAGGGATTGGAACAGGCAAAGCAGAGCCAAAAAGAGACAGAAAGCAAGTAGGTCCGAAATCCTCCGCCTCGGGCGGCGGTTTCGGACATGATAAACTTCCCTCCCTCGATGGGAGGGAATAAAAGGGAGGGTGAAATGAAGTACTGTTTCTGCCTCAGAATCGTATCAGGAGCTCGGTGCTCCTGACTTGCGGAGGAAGCTTAGAAAAACAAAGAGGCCTTCCTCAGGCATTGAAATGCCGAAAAAGGCCTCCCCTCTAATTGCAAAACCTTCAAGATTACGGGAATATTCCGCGCTCCTTGTAAACCTTCTCCAGAGCCAACAGGGCCACAATATAGGCGGCCGTGCGCCAATCAGTGTTATACTTCTTGGCAGCGTCACGGACTCGCTCGTAGGCGACAATTATCTTTTTGTGCAACTTGCGGTCTACCTCTTCAAGCTCCCAGAATTCGCTTCGCTTGTTCTGCAGCCATTCGAAGTAGCTCACGATCACGCCGCCGGCGTTGCACAAGATATCGGGGATAACATGAATTCCTTTCTCTTGCAGGATCCGGTCGCCGTCGGGATCAGTGGGGCCATTTGCTCCTTCAGCCACAAGCTTGACGTTCAACCAGGGAGCCGTGTCGGCTGTGATCTGGTTTTCCAGTGCGGCAGGAATAAAGATGTCTGCCTGTGTCTGCAAGAGGGTTTTGCGGTCGATTGGCTCGGCTTTGGTGTAGCCGGAGATGAGGCCCTTGTTCTTTTTGGCATAGTCAATCAGGTTATCCGGATCGATGCCGTCCGGATTTGCTATGGCCCCGCTGACATCCTCAACCGCGATTAGCTTCGATCCGTGCTTCTCCATCAAAACGGCGGCCCAAGAGCCCACATTGCCGAACCCCTGAACAGTGTAGGTGGCACCCCTCAACTCAAAACCGTTATCCTTGGCCCATTCCTCGATGGTGAATACTACACCCTGTCCGGTTGCTTTATCCCTTCCTAAGCTGCCACCCGATTCGATGGGCTTGCCGGTAACCACGTGGGTGCAGCGCTGTCGTTCGTGTGGGGGCATGGTGGAGAGGTAGGTGTCCAGAATCCAGGCCATAATCTGGGCGGTGGTGTTCACGTCCGGCGCTGGAATATCATACTCCGGCCCTATGTTGCTGCCCAGAGCGAATGTAAAGCGGCGGGTGATATGTTCCAGCTCGGTCATCGAATACCTGGATGGATCCAGCTGTATCCCCCCTTTGGCCCCGCCAAATGGGATATTGACTATGGCCGATTTCCAGGTCATCCAGGTTGCCAGGGCCCGTACCTCGTCGATGTCGACTGCAGGATGGAAACGAAGTCCTCCTTTGAAGGGACCCAGCGCGCTGTTATGCTGCACCCGGTAGCCGGTGAACATTTCGATCCGCCCATCGTCCATTTTCACCGGGAAGTTGATTACAATCTCGTTAGTTGTCATGGCCAGGATCTTGCGAATGTTATCGTCTAACTTCATCAGATCTGCAGCCTTGTCGAACTGCCTGACCACGTTATTGTACACACTTGCTTGTTTCCTCCCGGCTCTCTCTTCGAGAACGGGAGTGCGGTTTATGTCCGCTGGAGACGCTTTCATGATTACCTCCTTCATCTTTCGTGCCTGCCCCACGTCAAAGGGCAAACTACGTGGCACGCTTGATCAACTGGTGTTATGTTTTAAACGTCTGATTCTTCCTGCCTAGCACTAATCCTTCCAAAATAAACCTGTGGAGGATGATGACGGCGGTTCGGTCATTCTATTCGTAATCCTCGCACCGCCAGATTCCCCCTTCCGGCTTTGGAAGCTCGCACGTTTCTTGCTTCTTGCAGTTCCGACACAGACCCTTGTACCTGGCCGAATCTTCTTCTTCAGCACTGGACCTTGTCCCCGGCCCCTTCATTGGTGAAGTGTTGTTGTCGGCGGATATGACCGGATAAGGTGCATACAGCAACTTCCATTCCCTCTGTTTTGAGATTGGCATTGCCTGCTCCGTCGCCATACGCTTTGGGGGAGCTTGGGCACCTCTCATCTCTCTTCTCGTTTCTGTGGTACTTGGCTTGCCGCCATTTTTTACCCGTTGAATTGGAGCCATAGCGCTAACCTCCTTTCTTTTTTTAGCCTTGGCTCACACCTGCACCCCAATTCATAGCGAAACCCATGCCACTTCAATTCGGGGCCGTTCTTCCCCGGTGCAGGAAACGGCGCAGGTAGTGTGTCGATGGTCTAAGTCAAAGAGAATCAAGGGGATTCGTACGCGGGGATGTTATGGTGAGCTTTTATGGAAGCTCATCGCAACGGCAGAGAATATCGGAAATTATTGAGGAGATTTGAATCGCCGGGGAGAATCTCCCCGGAAGAGAGGAAGTCAGAAGGAGGATGGTCCCTCGATTTTTTTCAGCTTTTCTCGAAGTGTTTTTCGGTCGATTTGAAGTATCTCGGCGGTTTTTGTTTTGTTGCCCTTCACGCTTGCCAAGACATTACGAATGTATTCGGCTTCCACTTCAGCTAAGGTTCGATCCAAGCCCGTTTCCCGCAGGGCGGAGAAACGCATGAGTGAAGGCAGGTCGGAAACCTCGATAAGATCACTATCGGTCATGACCACCAGACGCTGAACCACGTTCTCAAGTTCCCTCACGTTACCAGGCCAGTGGTAATTTCTCAGAACTTGCAGAGCATTATCGGAAAATCGAAGCGTAGACTTTCCGAATTCCTCAGCAAACTTAGCTGCGAAATGATGAGCCAACAGTAGAATATCGTCGCCTCTCTCCCGCAACGGGGGCATGGCTACAGTGAGCACATGGAGGCGAAAAAACAGGTCTTCGCGGAAAACTCCCTTCCCCACCAAACTGACCAAATCCTTGTTGGTTGCGGCGATGATTCTGATGTCCACCTTTCGCGAACGGGAGGCTCCGACCATGTAGACCTCTTTATCTTCAAGCACCCGGAGAAGCTTGGTCTGCATGGACAGACTGGTATCGCTGATTTCATCCAGAAAGATGGTCCCGCCATCGGCGGTCTGAAAGAAACCTGCGCGGGATTCGGTGGCTCCAGTGAAAGCCCCTTTGACGTGTCCGAAGAGTTCACTCTCTAAAAGACCCTCAGGAATACCCCCGCAGTTCACCGGCACAAACGGAGCCGAAGCCCTTGTGCTGCTATAGTGTATGGCCCTGGCCACCAGCTCCTTGCCCGTTCCGCTCTCCCCCGAAATAAGTACGGTCGCCGAGGTTGATGCAGTCTTGGCAATGGTGGTCAAGACCTTCTGCATCACCTCCGACTCCCCAATTAGACCATAAGGCGCCGAGGGCATCTTTTGCAATCGGGCTGCTCCCAGTCTGCGCAGATGCAGCTTGTCCAGCGTCCGCCGGACCGCGGAAAAGAGTTCCTCGTCGGTAAAGGGTTTGGTAAGATATTCCTCCGCCCCGGTCTTGATCGCCTTGACCGCCCCTTCGATCGAGGGGTAACCGGTAATTGTCATTATTTCGGTATCCTTGTAGTTCTCCCGGACATGCCTTATCAGATCGATACCACTAACCCTGGGCATTTTCAGGTCCGTTACGACCAGGTCAACCGTCGTATTCTCAAGAACCCTGATGGCTTCACCCACGCTGGCGGCAGTGAAAACCCGGTATCCCTTGGACGTCAGGTTTCTCTGGAGCACTTCCAGTGTTTGTTCCGAGTCATCAACAACGAGGATACGCTCTTTCTCGACAGAAGATGCCATCTTAGTCACTCTCCTCCACGTCTGGTGCCCCTGTCAAGGGCAGTTTCACCTCGAATCGTGTGCCACGTCCGACTTTGCTATAAACTTTGATGGAGCCCCCATGAGAGGTCACGATTCCGTGAACCACGGCCAGTCCCAAACCCGTTCCCTGGTTAATGTCTTTGGTCGTAAAGAACGGAATGAATATCTTTTTCGTAACCGCCTCGCTCATACCGATGCCCGTGTCTTCCACAATCAACGAGATGTGTCCTTCCCCGGCAAGTGTCCGCACCGTCAGCCTACCTCCGTCCGGCATCGCCTGAATGGCATTGACAATCAGATTGACCAGGACTTGAGTCAACTGCGTCGGATCGGCAGTTACCTCCGGCAGGTCAGGCGAAAATGAACGCACCATCTCTATTCTCTCCTTGACACAACGAGACTCGAGGAAATGGAGCCCCTCCTCAACCAACTGATTCAAATTGACCTGGGTCTTCTTTGGCGGCATCGGCCGGGCGAATAACATCAACTTTTTGACCACCTCCCGTGCATGCATGGAAGCGATCACTGCTTTCTCAATATCCTCCTCCGCTTGTTTGGGCAATCCCGGGCATTTCTGTGCAAGTTGAGCGAACCCCAAGGTATGGCTCAAGGGCTCATTCAATTCATGAGCCACGCCTGCGGCGAGTTGTCCGATGGTAGCCAGACGATCAGCGTGCCTTAGCTGATCCTGGAGCTTCGATTTTTCCTCTTGAGCTTGTCTTCGCTCTATGATGATTGCCACCTCTCTGGCAATGGCATCGATCAGGCTTCGCTCCTCTTTGAGGAAAGGACCCTCGTCTAGCTCTGGCATCTCTTTTGCGTAGGCCACCTGGACAATGCCTCGTGGCTGCCCGCTCACAACGATCTCTGCCGTCTGCATCTGCCGCTTCTCTTGAAAGCCAGGTGTGGTGTAACGGCACTCTTCTAAAATGATTCTTGCCGAGGCCATCTCTGGGTATAGCCAAGCGGGAGGAAGAAGTTCTACGATACCCTGCAGAATCTCTTCCAGCGATATCGCGGGTCGTGCGGACAGTTGCGCTATGCCATAAAGGCACGTTAGTTCCTTGATTCGCTCACGCAAACCCACCTGTGCGCTTCGGTGCGCTAAGGCCACTCCAAGCATTTGAGCTAAGCCCTCGTAGAATTCTATCTCCTCCCCGGTGAAATAGTCCTTCCTCCTGCTCTTCAGCTGCAGAAGCCCAACATTATCCTCGTCGATCACGAGCGGGAAGAGGGCCAACGACCGACAATTCCCTCCCAGTCCGTATCCTTTACTATTCGATTGTTGACGGGACCCGGTATGGTCGAGTTTAGTCGTGCGTGCATTGCCTGTGTAGAAACCGCCTTTCTCGGTAAAGAAAGGTAAAGAATGGTCAATACGGCCGAGCATAACGTCTCGGCACAGGCTTTCCAAGACGGAGTCGTCTCGGGAACAAGGTATCATCTTACCGTCCCCGGTTTTGCTGCAGGGCAATTGCTCGAACCTGAATGACGGCTTGCCGTTCCGGGTGGTCTCGCAGCGGAAATACCTGTCGTGTCTCTTAAGCCGCAGCTCCACTGAATCGCAGCCGGAGAAGTCGATCAGCAACGCCGCGACCTCGCGGGCGAAGTCAATTCTCGGAAGGCCACGATTGGCATAGTGTTGGATCTTGTGGGAAATGCCCCGAAACTCCTCCCCCAGTCTTCGGCCAGCGGGATGGGCATCGACCTCCTTTGAGTTCTTCTTTCCCATAGCATCACCAATTTTAAGAACCCGCTGCAGAATGTCAAGGAATAATCCACGGAGACTTGGAGTGCTGTACTTCTCTCACGAAACAGAAATGCAGACGGTTCTGGATAGCTTCCTTACGACCGCTCACCGCAAAGCGCAGTCGGCAAACAGAATCCGCGGCTTCTCACAGCGCATAACGACGCCTGCCACCATACTCATATACGAGGTATTTGTGGCCTGGAGTAAGGATAGGATTTTTTGCTTGACAAATGATTATGTTATCTTCTTAATAAGGCAGCCACCTCGTAAGATCGAGGAAAAGCTGATTGACCTTCCAGTGTAAAACCGAAAACGAGGATGAAGAGGTCGAACTTAGAGTTTGCTTTAGTATCGAATTCCGGGGAGAAGTCTGATGGCTAACAGACCTGCCGACTTGCTTTCTCTGGAAAGCAACCTGTGGAGAAAGGGGTTCAGAACGGTGGCAGGCGTGGACGAGGTTGGGCGCGGTCCGTTAGCGGGACCGGTTGTGGCGGCATGCGTGGTCTTGCCCCAGGATTTCTCTGTGCCCGGGGTGGATGATTCCAAGAAATTGACTGTCAAGAAAAGGGAGAGGCTTTTCGACCAGATCATGGAAGGAGCCGACCAAGTCGGAATCGGGATCGTGGGAGAGAAGGCCATCGATGCTATGAACATCCTCAATGCCTCCTTGAAGGCCATGTTCAAGGCAGTGCAGAAGCTAAAGAACGTGCCCGAATTCATCCTGGTGGACGGAAATCAAAGGATCCCAAACCTTCCGCTTCCCCAGATGCCGGTGATAAAAGGGGACTCGAAGAGTCTCTCCATAGCGGCGGCATCCATAGTGGCCAAGGTTACCAGGGACAGGATCATGCTCGACTACCACCAAAAGTACCCGGAGTTTTCCTTCGCTGACCACAAGGGTTACGGCACCAGGACCCACGTGGAAGCTTTGCAGGCGTTCGGTCCGTGCGAGATCCATCGAAAATCGTTCAAGCTGGTCAAGCTGTGCCGGACAAATCAGATTAATCTGGATACGCACCCCGCGGTGGGATAAATTCCCGCCGCTATGTGGAGAGAAAACTCGAGAAACTCATAGGGCGGGGTTCATCCTGAAGGGCATTCAGCCCCGCCAAGCGCCCCCATCATGAAAAGATACAAACAAGAATTCGGAAAAAGGGGCGAAGCCCTGGCTGAGGAGTATCTGAAAAGAAAAGGCTTCCAGATTCTAAAGCGAAACTATCGTTACGGACACAAGGAGATCGATCTGATCGCGAAGGATGGAAACACCATCGTTTTCGTTGAGGTCAAAGCCGGTAGATCAAAAAGCTTCGGAGCACCGCATGAGAGGGTAACTCTAAAGAAGCAGAAGAATCTGATCGAGGTTGCCAACGATTTTATTCAAAAGGAGAAAACAACTGGTTGCGATTTTAGATTTGACGTTCTGGCTATAAGTTGCCAGAAGGGTAAGGAGGATATAGATCACATAAAAAACGCATTCATGGTCGTTTGAGCTCCTGCCTTTTCTCCTCTAACTGCTGGACTACCTTTTCCCACACCTTTCCCCATTCATGTGGTCTCTGATTCAATCGGTCCACAAAATCATTCATCTCATCTCGGGTGACTCCAGCCTGCTCCAGAATCCGTTGTCGTTCTTCTGCCAGGGCGAGGCTATCTGATTTAAACTTCTCCGCAGCAAGGGAGAACTGAACGTACACTTCGACGAATTTGTCTTCCGCAAAGTCAGGGGACGACATCTGTCCTCGAAGGAGTAGAAAAACGACGATACAGAGAATCAGGCCTCCGGCTATGAGTAGCTTCGTTTTCGACATCATCTCAAGAATCCGAAATAACTCGCACCCTAAAGGGTGCGACTACCATGTTATCGGGTTGGCGAAAAGGAACATCTCCGCATCTTTTGACCTCTCGCTCACACACACGATAACGGTCTCACGTTGATATCTTACGCTGATCCCGGTTGGAAGTCAAGTGCTTTTCCGGGATGAAAGCAGCCGGGCTTTTGACGTTGGGGATGCGAAGAATTTGAACAGTAGAAAGGTCTTGCCGTATTTAATTTTGGAGTTAAATTGAATGTAGGGTTGCTGTTTTCGCATATCGATTCATTATGATGTTGCCCTAATCGAAAAGGAGCGTCAGTTATGCTTGGAAAGAAGGAAAAATACGGCATTTGGGCTTTCGCCCTGTGCTTCACGATTGCCATCGTGTGGGCTGTTTCGGATAACATACCGCCTTTTCATTCCCGCATGGAGATGCCCTCTTTTGAGAAGGAGGAGGGAGAAGAAAAGGACAAAGAAGAGGAGAAGAAGCCCAACGATTGGTTCTTCATGCAGAGGGCGTATCCTTTAGGAGATATACCTATCGACAGGTACTTGGCCTCGGTGCAACAGGCGCAGCAGATGAGAGCAAAAACCAGCACCAAAGACGCAGTCGTTTGGTCAGAGGCAGGGCCGACCAACATCCCGGGCAGGATCACCGACTTAGCCATTCATCCGGATTATCCCAACACCATCTATGCCGGAGCGGCCTGCGGAGGCGTCTTCAAATCGACTGATAACGGTGCCACCTGGACTCCAATCTTTGACGACCATGGAACCCCCTCCATCGGAGCGCTGGCCATACATCCGGACGATCCTTCCATCCTCTACTGCGGCACGGGTGAGGCTAACGCAAGCGGAGATTCTTATCCCGGAACCGGGATCTACAAATCCACCGACGGCGGCTCAAGCTGGACACTAATGGGGCTGGAGAACAGCTATCACATTGGCCGGATAGTCATTGACCTCCTCGATCCGAATGTCATATTCGTTGCCGCGGGGGGAAAACTATTTGGTACCAACCCGGAAAGAGGCATCTATGAGAGCACCGACGGGGGCAACACCTGGCACCAGAAGCTGTACATCTCCGACTCCACAGCGGCCACAGACGTCGCCCTGGACCCGACCAATCCCGAAATCGTCTATGCCGCCATGTGGGAGAGGATCAGAGGTTCTACCTACCGGCAGGTGGGAGGCTGGACCAGCGGAATCCACAAATCTACTGACGGCGGAGACACCTGGTACCAGCTCACCAACGGGCTTCCTGCATCAGGCCCTGATGTCGGGCGCATCGGCATATCGGTGTGTGCCTCGTCACCCAACGTGATTTACGCCATCTACTGCAATCATCCGGGCGAGTTCATGGGCGTATACAAGTCCACCAACTACGGAGAATCGTGGACTCAGACCAACGATTACGCGCTGGAAGGTTTCCTGGGAGGATTCGGCTGGTATTTCGGACAGGTTCGGGTCGACCCCACTGATCCTGACAAGATCTTTGCCATGGGAGTATATCTTTACCGGACCACGAACGGCGGCAGTTCCTGGTCCGAGGTTGGGTATTCGGTACATGTGGACCATCATGCCATGTTCATCTCCCCGACTAATCCCGACCAAGTCTACTTAGGCTGTGACGGCGGTGTGAATCTTTCCTCCAGTGGAGGAAGCAGCTGGAGCCTCTGCACCAGCCAGCCATCCACCCAGTTTTATGCCATCACCATCGATTATCTGAATCCGCAACGATTGTATGGCGGAACCCAGGACAACGGTACTCTCCGCACTCTGACCGGCGCTCTGAACGACTGGAATCACATTCATGGCGGGGACGGCTTCTACTGCAACGTGGATTACACCAACTCCAATGTGATATATGCAGAATACCAATGGGGATGGCTGCGCAAATCCACGAATTTGGGCGGTAGCTGGTACTACGTGATGGATGGGATAGACCTGGATGATCGCACCAATTGGTGCACTCCGGTGATTATGGACCCCGTAGACCACAACACCCTCTACTATGGATCGCACCGGTTGTACAAGACCACCAACGGGGGAGCATGGTGGGATCCCATAAGCGGTGATCTGACCAACGGTCCCGGCCCCGCAAACTTAACCTACGGAACCATCACCACGATTGCCGTTGCACCCTCCAATACCCAGGTGATTTACGTGGGCACGGACGACGTCAACGTGTGGGTAACCACCAATGGCGGGGGAAACTGGACCAGCATCAATGCCGGGCTGCCCGACCGCTGGGTCACCCGGGTGGCGGTGGACCCCTATGATGAGTCCATTGCTTACGTCACCCATTCCGGGCACGATATCAGTGGAACGCTTCCTCACATATATCGCACCACCAACTATGGCTCGAGTTGGCAATCCATATCCTCCAATCTTCCGGAGGGACCGATCAACGACGTTATCGTCGACCCGATGAATCCGTCCGTTCTTTATGTCGGTTCGGATGTCGGCGTTTATGTGACCGAAGACTTAGGAGGAAACTGGGCGCCTTTAGGCACAGGACTCCCCGTAACCACCGTACATAATCTGGCCTTCCACGAGCCAACCCGCAAGTTAGTGGCCGGCACGCACGGCCGTTCCATGTTCTTCTGCCAGGTTCCCGAATCCGACACGATGCATGGGGTTCTGGTGGAGGCGGGACCCGATGAGAGCACCATTAACGCCAGCGACGTGACTGTCCAGTTTGTTCTAGAAAACACCGGCCTGGTGACAGATACCTTCGACGCTATCATAAGTGAACAACATGGGTGGAATCTGACTCCCTACTCATACTGGACAGAGCTGACCGCAGGAGAAGAGGACAGCGTGGAGATCACGGTGAGCGTTCCCCATGATGCCGCACTTTCGATGGTCGACGTGATCACCTGCCAGGCCACCTCACGGGGCAATCCCTCTTTCGTGGATGACGATTATCTCTGGGTCACGGTGAACGCCCTGAGGGGAGACCTTACTAACGATGGCAGCATCGAGCTAGGGGACGTGGTACATTTAGTCAATTATCTCTACCGAGGCGGACCGCCCCCGGAGATAATGGAGACCGGCGACTGCAACTGCGATGGAACTGTCGACGTAGGCGACGTGGTCTACCTGGTAAACTATCTCTTCCGCAGCGGGCCGATGCCTTGCGCTTCGTGACGGATTGTGAAAGCAGACGGGGTCCTCTTACGGAATTAGAGACGCGTATCTACTATCTAAACTTATGCGCTTCTCCATACAAACGGCGGATACGTTGAAGGAGGGAGCAAGCCTCCTCGCAATGCGGCTCACTACAAAATCGATGTACTGATCACGCATGAGGTTGCTTTTCTTAGCCGATTCGATTTCTTTGTGGGTGCGCTGAAGAGCATTATCGAATCTGGGCTGGAGGGCATAGTCAGGAATTAGCACAAAACCGGCGAACATGTTGGCCTGATATTCCAGCCAGCCATAGTCTTCGTCGTCGATACTCAGATATACCTCCAACCATTCGTCTACAGACTTAAACTCCAAACTCTCGTAGACTTTTTTGTGCAACCAGAAGTGGCCGATCTCATGAGCTAATGAAAACCTGTAGCGCATCGGGAAAGTGAAGTATATGTTTTGATCCAAGTATATGGTGGTAAAATCCCGGGCGATGAATGCGTCATTGTCAAGGCTTTCCTTCAGATTGGCCATTGGCACAATATCGATTTCTAGCTTTGATTCGATAATGGTGTCAATCGGGACAGGCACTTCTCTATCGGCATTGTACGTGGAACTAAACTGATCTGAGTGGAGTCTGATGTCGTCCTTGCGCAGCTTCTCAAGTGGGATCTTCAATTACGAACCGCCTCGCTTTATTAGAGCAACTATCTCGTCAAGTTTTTCCTTCGGTACCTTTTCCCCTCGAAGCGTTCTGAAGAACAGGGGAAGCTTCTGAACCAGTTCTTCATCTCCAAGAATCTCGACCGGCATTTCTCCCCTGCACGCTGCTGCCCTATCATAGAACTCTCTCCAGTCGTCGGTGCCTTCTTTCAGACCAAGGGCACCCGCGTATCTGGCGAGCGATTCTTTGCTGGTTGGGGGCGTTAGTAAGCCCCTTTCCATTTTGCTGGTGTTCCCTGCATCAAAACCGTTTTCCAGACAGAACTGGCGAAGAGAGATGTTTCTCTCCAGTCTTTTCTTCTTAAAGAACTCGCCAAAAAGCTTCTTGTAAGATTGCACGAGGGCGCACCTCCTTACTTATAGATCAGGTGAAAGTGACCCGCTACCCCACCCGGCATCCGTTGTAATGATCATACAACACGTATACGATAGTGAATCGGCGATTTATTGCATATGCTGATATGTTTTTTTCAAGCCTTAGACCCAACCCACGCCCTAAAGCGTACGCCTACGGAGTTCCGCCAAGGCGTCCTACGACGACTTGGTTCGCGGAATTGCATCTAAGATCTTCTTGGCAGCGGAAAGATACTTCTTCTCAGAAATCCAGAAGCTTAGAGCCCGGTACTTGCCTGATGCTTTGTGGAATGAGGTGTCCCAGAACCTGAACTTCTCGACGCTAAACTTCGCTTTAGGATCAAAGTAGGCGCCAGCTTTGGGATGGATGTAAACCCGCAGGTCTTTTCGAGTCACATTGATGGTCAGAAACTCGCGTCCTTCGCAGAAGAACGAAATCGCCCGGCCGTCGTCCGGTCTTATCTCGTCGATTCTGTCAGCCAAGCCCTTGGTCACATAGTCAAAGAGCGCGTGAAGCACCTGCATGGTGCCTTCTGTCTTCAGCCTCGAACCGAACCGTTGCCACATATCCCCTGGTATCATTTTTCTCGGAGATTCATTTCTCATCTTATCCCTCTGTGATTTCGTCAACATTCCTCCTTTAGAACAGTCCCTTCTCAGAGTCTCTTTCCCCCAGAGGGGTCCAAGCGGCTAACACGTTGTTGTAGTATTATCCCCACCACAATGAAGATCAACCCGATTATGGTTGAGATTAAGATTGTCTCTCCCACGACGAAACGAATTAGTACCAGAGATACGAATGGTGAAAGGTAAATTAAGTTGCTCACCTGCGCCGTCGTTCGAGATAGCTTCAGAGCTTTCAACCACAGCACGAAGGTGATCCCCATTTCAAATATGCCCACATAAGCTGCCCCGGCGAGTCCAGCGCCGGACGGAATTCGCAGTCTTGAGGAAAGCAGCATCGCTATCAGTATGAAGACGAACCCAAACAAGAAATTCAAAAACAACTTTGCCACCTCGTCCCGCTTGTCTTTGATATTATAAATCCAGAACAGCGCCCAGATTACTGAACTTCCCAAAGCCAAAAGCACGCCGGTTGGGTTACTGAAAGTCAACCCAAGTATGTCTCCCCGGGTTGAGATCACAAAAACGCCGAAATAGCTGATGAAGATCGCCAGGATGCTTTTGAATCCTATCCTTTGCTTGAGCAAAGGGATGGACAACAAAACCAGCATGATGGACCAGGTGTAATTCAACGGCTGGGCCTCCTGCGCCGGAAGCAGGGAGTATGCCTTGAACAGAACCACATAGTAAAGGAACGGGTTCAGAAAACCCAGCATGGCGGATCGAAGATAATCTTTTCCTGAGTACTCTCTGAAAAGACTCAGCTTATTCTGGACCAGTAGAATCAGGAAGAGAATCACTACAGAAGCAATCGAGGAGAAAAACAGCAGTTGAAGGAAATCTAAGTATCTTAAGGAGACCTTGAAGGCAGATGCAACAGTCGACCAGAATAAGACCGCAGTGATGGCATAAAGATAAGCTTGTTTCTGTTTTTCCATTATGCGCTTTGAGGGCTTTGTGAAGCGCCAGGGTGCGGCCAAGCGGCCTCAACTCAAATCCAACTCCATGAATTTGGCACCTTCGATGGGGTTATAGCGATACGACTCAATTTCCTTGAAGTCTAACGAAAGATAAAGCGCTATCGCCTCTTTCATGAACGGGACGGCATCCAGGCGCATGTGCTTATAACCGATCTCGCAAGCCTCTTCGATGATGGCCGTTGCCAATCCTTTCCCGATCCCTTTCTTTCGAAACTCCGGCCGCACGTATAGCCTTTTCATCTCACACACGCCTTGCGATATTTTCCTCAGAGCCACACATCCGGCTGTCTTCTCACCCTCCTGGGCAAGGAGAAAGCGGCCATCGGGCGGCGCGTATTCACCAGGGAATTCTGCCATCTCCTTTTTGAACTCCTGGAAGTGCAACTCAAAACCCAACGAGGCGGTATACTCCATTAGCAACTCCCGCGCCTGGGGAAGATGTTCTTTGGAATCGACTTGAATTAGCTTCAGCATATCAAGGACCACCTATGCCATCATCCCAAGCTTCTTTAAAATTACAATCATAAGGTAGTAAAGGAGAACCATGACCATAGCTGAAATGATCAAGGCCGCATAAAAAGGCACTTTGTTCTTCAAAAGCAGAGGAAGCGTGATGAACAATGATAGAGAAGGCAAGACCATCCAGAAGATGCTGGTCGAAAGCTGGGAAACCCTCTCGACACTGGCCTTGTCTATGTAGAGCCAGATCATTGCCAGAACAGACACGATGGGTAGGGAAGCTAAGATTCCGGCCGTCAAAGAGTATCGCTTTGAGATCTCAGATATGGCAACTATCAGAAGGGCTGATATTGTAAACTTCAGGACGTAATAGAGCATACACTCTCCTCTTCTCTTCTAATGGGTGACGAAATTGTAGATGCCGTGAAACAATGCCAACGCCACCGTAACATAAGCCAGCGTGTGATGAGTCCTCACCTTTACCTTCCCTTTCTTCATGAGCCGCCCGGCCACGACGGTGCTTATCACGCAGATGAGGGTTACCAATCCCGATATCACGCCAAACTCCAATCCTTCACCCTCTTCTTCATGAGTATCGTTCGCCGGTTCAGTATGAGCGAAAACCAATGGCACTGCTAAGAATAACAGCGCAATCAAGACGATTCCGGTCTTACCGATAAGATCCTTCAAGATATTAGCCCTCCTCAGCTTGAGATTCGATTTCAAAAATCCTGGCAAAGTCCGACCCGAAGTAAGCTGGCATTTTAGTTCTTTCCAATATAAAGTGTAAGGAGGGTTCTGCAAGGGAAAAGACAGGTTGGACGGAAACGAAGGGAAGTCGTGCCCTAAGCGATATGGCATGATGGAAGCGGCTCAATGGGACACTAAACTAACACGGGGCGATCTAAATTGCCCGGTGGGCGGCGAGATTAATCCCAATCCCGGTGCCTGGGGTGATCGTCCCCAAAATGGATGTTGATTATCGGTAGAAGCCTGAATGGCGGCGGATTATTCCCGCAGTAGTTGAGAAGGCCAATCTGCACCCCTTTAAGCCGCCCGGCGTAGTTGAAAACTCCGATGGAGAGGCCGGTGAAGTTTCCTTTGGCCTTGCAGTATCCTCCCACTGCCAGACCGGTCATGTTGTCGGACTGGACTTTTACTCCACCGATCGTGATACCGGTTATATCCTGGCCTCCTACTCCTAATCCACCGACTGTGATGCCGGTTATATCCTGACCGCCAACGCCCAGACCTCCGATGGTGATGCCGGTTATATCCTGAGCGCCAACCCCCAAACCTCCAATGCTGATACCGGTTATATCCTGAGCGCCGACACCCAACCCTCCGATCATGAGACCCGTTACATCCTGTGCTCCTATGCCCAGACCACCGATGGCTATTCCTTCGATGTCTCCGGCGGCCAGCCCTATGCCTCCGACTGACAGGCCGGTTATCTTCTCACCGGCCATACCAACCGTACCGAAGGAGATACCCTTCAACTCCCTGGCGCTCAACCCGACCAAGCCCACGGCCAGACCGTTCATAACCGCATCAGGATTCTTTTTCGGTATCCAGAAGGTGAGATTTATCCCATTGATCCTCTCAACCCCTCTGTCAACAAGATTGAAACGGATTCCATCAAACCTCTTCGAATTGCCGAAACTTATGCCCTTTCCTCGAGAGGGGATATCCAGCGATGAGGCAAAAGAGCTACTGATACTCAACGTCAAGAAAACAACAAGGTAAGCCAGACAGCGTCTCATGATAATCTCCTTATTGGGACCTCAACTAGTTCGGTGACCCATTGCAGTTTCGTCTTGACCATGCCAGGAAACAAGGATACCAAACTTCGTCGTTTTCTGCAAGTCTGAAGAAGTGACTGACGTTTAAGTGTACGAATCTTCGGTCTGGCGGTTCACATTTTGTGAGGATGTCAGCCTCTTATCTTTGGTGCGAACTGACGATGGGAAATGAAACCAGCACCTAACTTAAGTTAGGTGCTGGTTCGGATTCCCTGCACCAACCGCGTCTATCCTCAAAGGGTGGCGACCGGACAAAAAAAGACCCTCATTTCGCTGGCTGGGGAAATGAGGGTTTGATGAGAAACAACCTAAGGCACGAACCATGTGGTTCATGCCAGAGAGGCAGTAGGTTACTCGTTGAAAAGAAAAACCGATTCCTGATAGAATTTGGCTTTCTTGCTCTTCATCCGGTAAGACAGAAGCTCCTTTAGAAAGAGGTTCTTCTCCGAAAGCGGCGCGTTGGACCCCAAAACCGAACAGGAGATCTCCAGGCCCAAAACCCATTGGGGAATCACAAACCTGGTCACGCCGAAGGGGAAGAGTATACCGCGGGAGACCAAATCAAGCACCTGTTCCTTTTTGAATACAGGAAGAGTGTTTATGACGGTACTCATCTCGAAATCATCAAACACCGAAGACGGATCGACATCCAGGACGGGATGATAAATCTCCCAAGAGCTGCGATAGATTGCGATGATGCTGAAGAGATTTCTCACCCGTCTTTCCATAGACGTATCCTTTTGACTGAGCAGCAGTCCGGAACAATCCCGGAAAAGAAGATGGCAGACGGTTAGCGGATCCTCCAAAGCCTCCCTTTTCCAACTCCACTCGCAGGGAGAGATTTCAATATCCAGCTTCTTGAGCTTCTCTGTCAGTTGATTCTTGCTGATTTTGAATATCAGATGATCCCAAGACGAAAGCTCCACGCTCTCATCCATGTAGTCCACCTTCTGGACAAGCACATCGGGAAAACCCAACAGCCTCAGAGCGGAAACCCGATCGATCCCATCCAGAACCAGGAGTCTTCGACTCTCTTTAAGTGCAAAGCCGTCCGCTTTGTTCTTCGCGGGAAGATCCGCCACTAAGACAGGATTCTTCAGATGTCCTTCCCGTTTTATCTGATCTGCGAGCCGGCGGACCCGGCCAAAATCGCAGGTCTGGTGAAAGATCAGATCATCCAGGTGAACAAATCCAAGTTTGAATAAGTTGCTCTTCATGGTTTCGCTTTCTTTGACTTCAGCATCAGTGAAAAATCATTTCAGTTGGTGATTTAAGCAAATTATATGCCGTCGAATCGAGATGCTCTCCCGACCGTCAGATTTGCGACGGCGAGGTTAATCTGTTGTTGTGTATGGGATTACTGACGAGCGAAAAAATCTCTTACCTCAAGCCAAGGCGAGAGTGGTAATGGAAAACCAAGTCTTAGCTATGGTTCTGTGCAAGGACTTTCATACTTTTTGCAAGACCCAGAGAGAATGAGGCGCTTTTGGGGGAGGGATTATCGGCCCGGCGGAAAGATCACTCTTCCGGCTGGCTGGTAGCAAACACGTATACCTTCTCTCTGGTCATGACCGAAAATCTAGTTGCATCAGAGGAGAACTGCACCCGGGGAAAGAAAGCACTCCAGAGTTGGTATGAGAATTCTCTCTGCCAGGTGATCTTCCCCTCCCTGTCGAAAATATAAACCAATCCCCTGGTATGTCTGTCTTTCGACTGAGCCTCTCTGCCCTTATCAAAATCTATCCCGGCGATTATCCTCTCTGCCCCGGGAGATACGTCCGCCGAGATGAACGACAGCTCGGGTTGATCCAGAGTATGCTGCCAGAGCAGCTTACCTCCTGCGACTTCAAATAGGTACAGATTCTTCTTGTCGAGGACGGCGAGATATTCACTCTCCGGGGAGAAGGACATTGCCCTGACAAACGGGCTAATCTCAAGGGAAACTTCTATCGGCTTGCCTTGATCGAAGAACCTAAGTCGTCCATCGGATGCCGTTGCCACCCAATCCCCGTCCGGGGAGACGGCGAACTTGTCACATGGTCCAAGATTGTCTTTAAGCTGCCCTGATTCATCAAACGACATCAGACCATCTTTTGCGCTGTTGACGAGGAAGTACTTACCATTTGCTGAAAAAGAAACTCCGTTGAGAAATCCAACTGTCCGACCTAAGATCAGTTCCCCGCTCTGATTATAGAAGGCTAAACGAGATTCCGGGCTTTCCTCACCAGCAAAGATCCCCACGATCAATTTAGCTCCGTTTGACACACAAAACTCGGACACCTCAGGATTCTCGATCTCCCACAGCTTGTTTCCATCAGCAGAATAAAGTTCAAAGCTCTCAGCCCCCAGAAAACCTGCGGGAACGTCTTTGGAGTAGGTGGTTATTCCAAAAAACCCCCCGTCGTCGGAGGCAACCACCCCCTGATTCGGCTCCAGACTCATCTGAAAAGACCTTTTCCCTTCAGGCGTTGACACCCATAGCTTCTCCCGTGACGAGGAGACCACCTTCCCGTCTAAAATGTCACCGCCAATTATCCTTCCTTCGACCGGCATCTCAAGAACCAACTCGGGCTCAAGGGCAAAACCCCATTCGAAGAAAAACAATACAAAGACGAATACAAGGTACTTTGTTGCGCTTCTCATGCGCACCTCCCAGAGGGAACGGCAAAACTCAGGATTCAGCACTTCATCCTTCTTCTATTATTAGTATAACGCAAACCGAAGAGTTGTCAAGTCTCAAATCTTCCGGGTTTTCCACTTCCCCCGGCTAAACAAGTAGGTCAGCACGATTCCCTTGACCACGCTGGTTGAAGCTATGGCCCACCATACTCCGGTTATCCCCATGCCCCAGTGAACCGCCAGAAGATAAGCTATTGGGATGCGGGCTAAGGAGCCTGAGATCGAGACGATCATTGGAGGAACGGTGTTGCCCGCCCCTGCAAAGGAGCCCTCGAACACTATCTCCAGCGCCATGAACATCTGGGATAGGGCCAGGATTCTCAAGTACCCGATTCCGATTTCAACCACTTGTGGATCGGAGATAAAAATGGAAGCGATCTGCCTGGGGAAGGCGAAAAACATTACGCCTACAAAGCCGGTGAACAAAACCGCTATCCCGGCGGTCTGCCAGGCGGCCTGGGCTGATCTTTCGGGCTTGCCCGCTCCCAGATTCTGCCCCACCAGGGTGGAGGCGGCTATGGATAAGCCGAAGCAGGTCAGAAAGGAGATCGACTCCATACGGTTGCCGATCCCTAACGCGGCAATGGCCTCGGTTCCGAATAAAGCTACGATCCTGTTTATGAACAGGTACACCACGCTGAAGAGTATCCAAGCTGACGAGGCTGGAATGCCGACGCGCAAAATCCGCCAGACCATGGATAGGTCCAAATCCAGCTTGGGCAGAAGCGAAAACTTAAAAGCCAGCTTCCCCCGGATGATCAGCAGAATGAAAAGCGCACCTGCCACCCCTTGAGAGAATATGCTGGCTAAAGCAGCGCCATCGGTCCCCATTCGCGGAAAGGGACCCCATCCGAAAATCAGCACCGGATCCAGAACGATGTTCAACCCCACACTGGCCATAATAATCAGCATGGGGGTCTTGGTGTCGCCGGATGCCCGAAAGATTGCTGCCAGCACGTCAAGCAGAAAGAAAAAGATGGCCCCGGCAAAGATTATCCTGAGGTATCGAACTCCCAGGTGAGTAACATCCGGTGCCGTTCCCATCAGAATGAAGGCCCACTTGGCGAACAGGACGCCGAGAATACTCACCCCCAGGGCGAAGAGGATAGAAAAGAGATAGGCCTGCCTGGCGCTGAAGGCGGCCTGGTCGGGTTGGCTGGCTCCGATGAATCTTGCCACCAGGGCAGTAACTCCGATAGAGATGGCTCCCACCAGGGAATAGATGATCCAGATCAAAAAAGCAGAGGAGATCACCGCCGCCAGCGACACCGCTCCCAACTTCCCTACCCAGAAGATATCCGCGATGGAGAAAGCAGTCTCCAAAAACATGGTGGCAACCGTAGGCCCGGCAAGATAGAAGATGTTCCTGGTGATCGATCCAGTGGTTAGGTCGCGTTTTGGCTTTGCTTCCGAATTCATGTATTCCATTCTGGGCTTAAATATACGAGATTATCTCAATTAAACAACTTCTACGGATCACCAAATCACTGATGTCCGTTTTTTTGAAGAAAGACTTGGGGTTTGCGGCTAAACCGGCAGATAATATCCATGTTGCTGGCTGTCGGTGATGCCTGCCACCCATGCGCGGACGCCCCCAGACGGGAGCATCCGCTTGCCCAGTATGACAGGTTGGTTTTGTCACTGCTGTCAGGGCGGGGGCTCAACCCCCGCCCTATCCCTGAGCTCGACATTATTCTCCACACAGTCTGCTGACATCTATGCTTGACGAGTGCCGGAATTTTGTTATATTATGCAATACAGGCTAAAGATCTGCCAGTTTGTGAACTCACGGAGCAGCCAACAGACTTGTTGCTTTCACAAAAGCTTAAACTTCAGGAGAAATCGATCGACGTATCTTAATGGGTGCTGTTTCTGATGTAGTGGCAGAAGAAAGGGGAAAGAGATGTTGAAGAGAATCGTGACGGGGGGCATAGCAGTCATATTCCTACTATCGTGCTTTAGTTCCATCTGGCCCACCCTGGGAGAATGCAGAAAGATCGACCCCAGGAAAGTGAAAAGACTTGAGTGGATCGATCCTCTTAACCGGCAGCCGACCAGCTTTCAACAATTCCAGGTCTCGCAGCTTCCGCCGGCTCCTCTGAGGGTTAGAACCATTCAGAGATTCTCGCCCAAACCCCTTCATATCCCGAAGACAAAGGATCTCCTGGTGGCGGTAATAATCAACGCCGACCTCTTTACTCAGATTCAGGCATCAATAGACCAATACGCGCTTGATCTGGTCCATGACGGTTACACGGTGGAGCAGATCCTCTGGTCGGGCGGGGATTATGAGGATCTGCGGGATAGCCTCAGACATAGATGGATCAACTCCGGACTGGTCGGTGCCCTGCTGGTGGGGGATCTGCCCGTAGCGTGGTGTGAGCTCAACGTATGGGACCCGGAGGAGTTTCCCATCGATTACTACTTCATGGAGTTGGACGGCACCTGGTCAGATTCTGACTTCAATGGACTCCTGGAAGGTCTCTCTGCAGGCTCAGGAGACGTCGGACCGGAAATATGGGTGGGAAGATTGGCAGCCTCCAGTTTAGTCTGGGGAAACGAAGCCCAGCTTGTCCAGAATTACTTCACCAAAAATCATAACTATCGGATTGGCAGTCTCTCCCTTCCTCATAGAGCTCTATCCTTCGTGGATGATGATTGGGACTATTTCGGCGATTGTGACCTGAACTATGCTTACGGCGATGTGACCGTTATAACCGATGTCAATGAGACTATCGCCACCAACTACAAGCAGAAACTACTCGAGGACTACGAATGGGTTCACCTTTGTGCACATTCTTCCTGTTGGGCGCACACGTTCAAGATCGAATACTCTGAACCAGGAGGCGGAAGCGTGTACAATTTCGAGGTTCATGCCTTGCAGCCACATGCCCTTTTCTACAATCTCTTCGCCTGCTCTAACACAAAATTCATGGAGACCAATAATCTGGGAAACTGGTATATCTTCGTTGATAATTACGGCCTGCTGGCAATCGGCAGCACCAAGTCCGGGAGCATGCTCGATTTCTTCTCCTTTTATCAGCCTCTGGGTCAAGGCAACAGCATTGGTGAGGCTTTCAAGCAGTGGTTTGAAACCCAGGTCTGGGGTGGTTTTGAGGATTGGGAGCAGGGATGGTATTTCGGGATGAACGTTTTGGGTGATCCGACCCTCACCATTGGCGTTCAGACCCAGGTAGCGCAAACCAGCGACTCGACCGAGATGCCGGAGGGATGCGGGACCTCGGATTGGAGCGCCATGCAGGTTACCACCAACTCGTTCTCAGATGGAAGTCCGGCCATGACCAGCGACCTTTCCGGCACCATCTGGGCTACCTGGGAAACGGGGAGGGACGTGCGTTCCAACATCTACTCCAGCTCATACAACGGCACGTCCTGGTCTTCCGCCGAGGCGGTGGTGGTTCGTCAGTACTGGGATTTCCATCCAAGCATGGCCACGGATATCCTGGGCAATGTTTGGGTTGCCTGGCAGAGCCTGACAGAGAACGCTGGCTACTATCCGAATATGGACGTCAGCGTCAGCTATCACACTCCCGGTGGCTGGTCATCCCCACAGATAATAACTGCGGGGGGGGACTATGACGTAGAACCAGCTATGACCGCAGACACGCAGGGCAGAGTCTGGGTGGTGTGGAAGGGGTGGAGAACGGTTAACCAGAATGTCAATTCCAACATATTCGCCAGATACTATGACGGTTCCTGGTCGCCCCGGATGACCATAACCGGTGACTTGCACGATGATTCTGATCCGGTAGCCGTAGGCGACCTTTTCGGCGGGCTCTGGGTGGTCTGGTCCACTAACAGAAATGGGAACTGGGATATCTACTCCATTCACTATGACCAGGGAGTTTGGTCTGAGTTGATTCCAATAACTACTGATCAGAGCGACGACCTGGCTCCAACCATAGCTTCAGACGCTTCCGGAAACGTATGGGTGGCCTGGCACAGCTGGAGAGATGGCGACGCAAATGTCTACGCCAGCTATCATGACGGTTCGAGTTGGTCCTCCCTCATTCAAATTACCTTTGATTCCGGCAACGATATCATGCCCGGTCTGGCGGCAGATAATTCGGGGCAGTTGGCGCTCTCCTGGATGAGCAACTGGTGCGGGAACTGGGATGTGTTTGCCAGCTTCTACGATGGATCAAGCTGGTCCTTGCCTGAGCAGGTTACCACTGACCCAGGCAACGATTACGAGCCAGCATCTCTATTCGATGCGCTGGGAAATCCTTGCTTCATCTGGGGATCTGACAGAGACGGCGACTGGAACATATACTTCGCTGCTGATCAGTTCTCTCCCCCTGATCTTGTTTATCCGGAAGATCTCTCCTATATCAACGACGATACGCCCCGGTTCGAGTGGTCCGCCGGTTACCGGAAAAGCGACCAGACCATTTCGCCTTCCAGTATCAGTTATACCCTGCAATACTGCAAAGATACCGCTTTCCTGACCAGCGTTACAACCATACCGGATATCCCCGGTGAATTCTATGAACTCCCGGGCGGCATGAGCTTGGACGACACCACCTATTTCTGGCGGGTGCAGGCGGTGATGGAAAGTGGGGACTCCAGTGGGTATCAGACTTCTTTCATGTTCACTGTGGACACACAAGCACCGGAGACACCATTCCTGATTTATCCGGCAAATGATACCTTTATATGTGATACCACGCCAACTTTCCGATGGTCGTCGGCAATGTCTCTATTGAAGCCTGTGCTTGTCAAGAATGAAATCAAATCCTCCGCGCCGGAGAGATTTACGCTGCAATACTCGCCTGACAGCGAATTCACCGCTGATGTGACCACAGTTGACAGCCTGGTGGACGATCTCTATACCGTTCCGGATGGACAGTCTCTTGACCCCGATACGTCCTATTACTGGAGGGTTCGGGCATTTGATCTGGCCGGGAATCAGAGCGATTTTCAGCCTGAGCCGTTCACGTTCTCTCTGTTTATCCCAGGTGACGTTAATGATGACAAGATGATCGACGCGGGTGACGTGGTTTACTTGACCAACTACCTTTACCGTGGTGGAGCAGAACCTCAACCTCTCCAGGCAGGCTACATCAACTCTGATGATGTGATAAACGTGGGGGACGTAGTCTATCTGGTGAGCTATCTCTTCAAGGGCGGGCCGCCACCGATATGTGATTAGGCCCACCCAAGGCAGCTGACTTACCAGGTGGCGCAGGTTCGGAACCGGACCTGCGCCACTTTTTTTACTGTACGGGCCTTAATCCCGGTGACCTCTCAAGACCCTTTCAATCGCTTTAAAAAACGCGGCTCCGAACCAGCGTGCTCAGATTCAGGGGATTGCTTCGTCCCCCGTACGGGGGACTCGCAATGACCCAAGGCAGACCTGTCATTGTGAGGAGCTCCGCCAGAGGCGAGGCGACGAAGCAATCCCTTAACGTGGACTTAAAGGGACACCAGGGTTGAACCCAGCTGCTTGCGCTGAGCGCACAAGCCCTCAAATCAACCATCTGCTTTGCAGACTGAAGGCTCGCGCTGGATAGCTATAGAACCATCACCCCACCCCTCTCAAGGATCAACCCTAAGGAATCTGACTCACCATGCTAAAGCCGAAGGTGCTCACACCGATAAATTAAATTGAAACGAAAGCGCCAAGGTTTCAACAACGTTTTTCTCTTTTCGCCTGTTCGACACGCTGTAACGTTAAATCGTCCTCTATGCAGGGGGGTCCCATGGAAAAAGTCAAGGATTTCGTCTTCAAGCATTTTGAAGAAATCCTGGTCCTGGTCGTATCGCTGATAGTTGTATCCGCCAGTTTCTTCGTATTTCAACAGTTGGCTTTTCTGAACTTCTATTATCTTCCTGTTCTGGTTTCCGGATACGTTCTGGGCAGGAGGATGTCTATCCTCACTGCGGTGTTCTGTGTGGCCCTGATTGCCTTCACCGCTGTCAACAGCCCCCACATTTTCCAGGACAAAACCGGCAGCGTGCTTCTGGTCAGCGATTTAATGTTGTGGGGAGGATTCTTAATCTTGGCCGGCTACGTGGTAGGCACGCTTTATGAGCAGAAGGAAAAGAAGATTCAGGAGTTGAAGAACGCCTATGTGGGGGTTCTGGAGATCCTGGCCAAATATCTTGAGTCTTACGACAAATACACCAGAAGTCACTCTCTGCGAGTCGCGGATTATGCCACCAACATTGCCATCGCCATGGAGCTGCCCCGAAACCAGGTGGAGAACATAAAGGTCGCCGCATTGCTGCACGACATTGGCAAGATCGAGATAAGCTCCGACCTGATTAAGAAAGCCGCCGCCCTGACGGACGAAGAGAAGAAAGAGGTGGATGCTCACGCCCAAAAAGGAAAGGAGCTTCTCTCGGTGGTGGGAGGAGTGCTTAAGGAGGCCATGCCCATAGTGGAAGCTCATCACACCTATTTTGTGGAGATTAGTTCCTCTGAAAAAAAACGGGGCAAACAGATTCCCCTGGGGGCAAGGATACTGGCAGTAGCAGACTCCTTCGATGCCATGGTGACTGACCGGCCCTATCGCAAGGGCATGACCCATTGGGAGGCTTTGGAGGACCTGGACCGCTGTGCCGGCACGCAATTCGATCCCAAGGTGGTGGAAGCGTTTAAACGCGTTTTTGCTGAGAAGGCATATGCCGAGAAACCAGAAGCAGTGCAAGTCTGATTTCGGTTGAGTATGGCTTTGGTCATCACCTAATGTCCATCGTCCGAGGCAAGTTTAGACCCACGCCCCTTTTCTCTCCCTTCAGAGAATACCGCCCACTATATCATAAAACCACGTCAGGGCTACCGTGAAGTGTCAAGCTACGCCTAAACGGGATCTACAACTTCAGCTGAAGACGGAAGCTCTCTCCGAACGAGAGCTTTAATTCAGTTCACCTGAAGGTGAACACTCCAATTTGCCGCTTTCAAACTACGGCTGCCCTCATTTCGGCTTTTTGATGACACCAAGATTCAATCAGGGTGATTCTGTTCGGGATGCAGTCGTGAGCGCCTGCGCACAAGAAAGGTGATTGGCAGGTAAACCAGAACCTAACTTAAGTTAGGTTCTGGTTTTTTCATTTCAGCTTTTAAAAGTCATATCCGAAGCTGAAGTAGAATTTATCCCACTCATTTGTGGCCACGCCATAGCCAAATTGCAGGGGACCAAGAGGAGTATCCAGCGCCAGGGTGCTGCCAAAGCCGTGCTTCAGCCTTTTAAGCTTGATGCTTTCCAGCTTGGTCCACACTTCTCCCATATCGTAGCGCAGTGTCCAGTATAAGCGGTGGAAGAACTTAAATCGCAGCCCCAGGCTTCCCACAAACATTTTGTCCCCTTTTAGCTCTTCGTCGAACAAGCCATAGAAATCATGGCTGCCCCCCAAGGTGAACTTCTCGCTCACTGGTACCGTGCCGTCCGAGATGCCCACGGCTATCTTTGGATGAAAGTTGACCCTGCGGTGCAGGGGGAAGTAAGACTCCAGCGAGGTGAAGGCCTTTCGGTAAACCAAGTCACCACCCAGGATGTCGCCTGCCAGTTCCACGTACAGATGATGATACTTCCCCTGGCGGGGGAAAGGATACTTGTCGAAGGTGTCCACCAGCGATCTGATGATGAAGCTCCGGATGTTGTACTGCTCTTCGGATGTGCCGTGGTCGATTTTCA
>CBDUQU010000024.1:0-26630 GCA_965369445.1 uncultured bacterium
AGATTCCTGAAACGGCTGAAGAGCCTCAGACGGGGGAGACCAAATCCGAGGACGATGACCTCCCATTCTAATCTGAATGGCTCTTTCTGCCGAGTGCCTGAAATTACGGAAGTTTGCGGTGTGTCAGGCTGGCGGGCTTCACCGATGGAAAACAGGCGATGGTCAACGGATTAAACGGATGGAACAGATTGGGTTGGTGAATATCCGTTTGATCCGCTCCATCCTTCAGACGACTCTTTCAGGACAAGTCCATTGACAGTTGTTTTACTCTTGGAAGCTGTATGCCGGTTCGCTGGAGATCAAAATCAGGCCGCGCTCAGCTAGCTGCACATCGGCATGGTTCATCCCCCTTTTCATTGCGACGGCGACTGAAAGACTGACTGAGACGTGGATTGGGACAAGAAAGGAAAGCCCCCACCTAAACAAGGGGAGGGTCGGGGGGTGGTTAGATCTGCTTAAGGCTATGACGTCCTATTTGCTTTCTTTCTTCTTGGTCTCCTGCTTCTTCTGTTCTTGTTTTACGAACTCTTGGAAACTGATCTCTTCGTAGAGATCGTCCTTAACCCAGTTCAGAATATATAGAAACTCGTCAGGCTTTACGTATCCCCGGCGGGGGGCGATCCGTTCTCCGGATGGCTTGAGAAACCAGGTCGCCGGGTAGCCTCGCACGCCGTACTTACCGGCCACCTGTCTTTCGCTAATCTGCTTTCCATCCACCCTGACCTTCTCGCCGGATTGACCATTGACCCTGATGGGCACGTAGCTTTCATTCATCACTTCTATGATTGCTTTATTGCTGAAGGTATCTCTATCCATCCTCTTGCACCACCCACATGTGTTGGTGTAAAAGTGCACCAGTGGGTGTTTTTTCTCTTTTGCGGCCTTGGCCAGTCCTTCATCGTACTTGTACCAGACAAGCTCGGCCTTCTTCTTCTCGGAAGGGATCTTCTCCTTGTCTCCACCCGCCGTGGGCTTGGAGCAGAAAACGTTGTCCGGTGCCACGGATATGATAAACGCAAGAGCAAGCAGGCAAATGAGGTATCTTCTCATGACTTTTCCTTTCGGGGTAGGTTCCGTTTCAAAATCTGTGCTTGAAATACGTGTTGCCACAAGGCGCCGTTTGAAAGGGCCGAGCCAGTTCCTTTGTCATGAGGTCTTGTGTTAAGCCATAACTCACGCATGGTGCCGCCAGCCAATGAGATAGTCTTTACACAGCGGCGGACGGTCGACCGCGGACTGTGGACGGTTTTCTGTCTTAGAGTCAGATTCCGTAAAGCTCGCCGTACTTGGCCTTGAGATAATCCATCAAGGGGCGGTGCGAGAGCGGCTTGCCGGTGACCACCTCCACCAACTTTTCCGCCCGGTAGCGCTGGCCCTGCCGATGAATCTTCTCTCTCAGCCAGCCCTTTAGTTTACCGAATTCTCCCCTGACAAATTGCTCCTCCAGATTCCCCAATTCCTTCTTGGCTTGGTTGAAAAACTGAGTTGAGTAGAGATTCCCCAGCGAGTAGGTAGGAAAATAGCCGATATAGCCCGCACTCCAGTGCACGTCCTGAAGACAGCCTTTGGCATCGTCCGGCGGAGCGATGTCAAAGTAGGTTTTGAACTTCTCGTTCCAGGCTGCGGGTATGTCTTTGGGCGAGAGATCGCCGCCGAAGAATGCCTGTTCGATCTCAAACCTGACCAGTATGTGAAGATTATAGGTGACCTCATCCGCCTCGACCCGGATGAAGGAGGGTTTGGCCTCGTTTATGGCAAAGTAGAAATCGTCGAATTTCACGTTACCCAAAGCCTCCGGATAGAGCTTTTGTGCCCTGGGGAAGAAATGCCTCCAGAACGGTCTGCTACGGCCGACGAGGTTCTCCCACATTCGGGATTGAGATTCGTGGATTCCCAACGACACCGAATCGCCGGCCGGAGTGCCGTAACTTTCCGGATTCAGTCCCTGTTCGTAAATGCCGTGGCCAGCCTCGTGCATGATGCCAAAGAAGGCCTGACCAAAATGATTGGGGTTGTACCGGGTGGTAATACGCACGTCACCCGGGCCTATGCCGGTGCAGAAGGGATGGACCGTGACGTCCAGCCTTCCTCTGTCGAAATCGTACCCGATGGCTGCAGCCACCTCCTTGCCAAAGCGCTCCTGCCGGTCGACCGGATAATCCCGCGAGAGTATAGAGCTATCCGGGCGCTTGCCGGAGTTGATTATGGCTTTCACCAACTCCACCAACTCGTCGCGAAAGTCCGCGAACACCTTCGCCACCTGCTCAATGGTCGCCCCCGGCTCAAAATCGTCCAGAAGAGCATCGTAAGGGTGCTTTTCGTATCCCACGGCTTCAGCCTGCTGGTGCTTGAGCTTGATGATTTTTTCCAGATAGGGAAAGAAGATGGAGAAATCCGACTTCTTTCGCGCATCCGCCCACACTTGGTGAGCCACGGTGGTGACCCTGGTTAGCTCCTCCACTAAGGATTGCGGAATTTTCACCAGTTTGTCGTAGGAGTGCTTTATCTCCCGGATGTTGGCCGCTTCGAAGCTATCCGCGTCGCTGGCGATAGAGCTTCCCTCCAACTGCTTCAAGAGATCACCGATCTCCGGAGCAGTGGCCTTCTGATGACTCATCCCTGCCAGAAGCGCCAGTTGATTTCCCCGATGCTCAACGCCTCCTTTGGGGATGTAGATCTTCTGATCCCAGTCTAAGACGGCCATGGATGAATACAAGAGAGAGGTCTCCCTGCTCAGGTTCAGGAGCCTCTCATAAGCTTTCTTCAGATCGTCTGCCATGTTTCCTTCTCTCCTTGCTTTTGAAGTTTTTCCGAAAAACAGGTTAACTGTGCCCAATCGGAATCTGTGCTATATATAGTGAATTTTGGGGTTTTTGGCAACAGGAAAAATGTGTGCCCAGCGGGGTTCGGCTCTTAAGGCAGGCTATGGGACGGTAAGCTTACTTCGCTTTCTCCTCAGGTACAGCCAGATTCCGATCTGGACTAAGACTATTCCAAGGGAGTCCGCCACGAAATCGAGAAACTCACTGCTTCTTCCTGGCACGAATTTCTGATGAATCTCATCGGAGGCGGCATAGGCCATTCCAATCAGACAAGAAAGAAGGAAGACGTGTTTTCTAAAAAACTCCCTTCCAGAGGTGTAGAAGGCGAGAAATAGAAAGATAGAGAAGATGCCGTATTCGATGAAATGATAGATCTTGTCTTCAAAAACGAATCCAGGCGGCGGACTAATAGACGGGCTGGCAGAGAGGATGAAGATCAAGGTCGCATATAAGATCGCGGGATACTTATAGAGGGAGGTCTTCATCGGCATCTCGGGCCTCTCGAACATTTGAATTCATGTTAACCATACGAACCAGCGGAGTCTTCTGCACGTGCTAATGGAGGAAACCGGTGGGCGGCGACTGAAGCGACCTTACTTTTGTCTGTTGTGGCCCGTTCAGGTCTTTTTCAGTTTCTCGAATTCCTTGGTGAGCCGATCAGCGGTTTTTATATCCCCTTTTTGCAGAGCCGTCTGTATGCTGTCCTTCAGGGCTAATATCTTGCGATTCTTCTTCAGCTTTGCCAAAGTTGCGAGGTGATCGTCCAGTTGGAGGGAGAACTCCGCCGGACCCAGATCGATGCCTGATATCTTAAGGATCAGATCTTTGGTCTTCTCGTTTTCTGTTTTGTCCAGGAGCACGGCAGGGGCGGTCTTTTTTTCGGCCTTGATAAGCCCAAAGATCTCCTTGTGCTCTGAGTTGGAGAAATCATCGGAGTCCAGTTTCCCGGTGGTCAATTTCAAGAGCTTCCGATCTTCCATCAGAATCCTCAACAGCCCCCTCTCGATTTCCTCCTCCCGGCTCGGTTGGACATCAGCCTTGGACTCCGCTTTTGAGGCGGCGGACGGCCGACTGCGGACTGCGGACGCTCTCTTCTTGCCCACCAGCTTAAGTATGGGCGCTTCGTCCATCCGGAAGGTCTGCGCGATCTTCTTGATGAACAGGTTCCTTCTGATCTCATCGGTGATCTTTCCCGCAGTTTCTGCCAGATCACGTATGACCTTCTCCTGCTCCTTCATGGAGACCTCTTCGAAATCCTTGCCCAATGATTCATATTTGAAATCTATAAAAGACTTAGCCTTTTGGATTTCTTCGCTCACCGCATCCGGGCCGAATTTCTGGACAAACGAATCCGGATCCTCACCCTGTTTTAAGCTCACCACAAGGATTTCCAACCCCTCGCTGAACAGCAAATCCACGCTCCGAAAGGTGGCGGACTGTCCTGCTGTGTCGGCATCGAAGAAGAGAAAGACCTTCTCCGCGTATCGAGAGAGGAGCCTGGCCTGGTTTTGGGTGAAGGCGGTGCCGGAAGAGGCGACCACGTTCTTTATTCCGGCCTGAAACAAGCTGATCACATCGATGTTTCCCTCCACCAAGATAGCGCTTTCTTTTTGCCTGATCTCGTCCTTGGAGAGGTTCAGCCCGTAAAGAATCTTGCCTTTATGATAAATGGGTGTCTCAGGGGAGTTTAAGTACTTGGGCTCGTCTTTATCGTCCAAGACTCTTCCTCCGAAGCCGACGATCTTTCCGGAGAGGTTGAAGACCGGAAAAGTGATCCTATTTCTGAAGCGATCATAATAGCCGGACGCTTGCGTTCGGGGCGCGGCCAATCCGGCCTGATTCAGCGTCTCCGGTTCGATTCCTTTCGTCCGGGCGTAATTTACCAGTCCTTCCCACTCCATAGGGGCAAAGCCCAAAGAGAAGAGCTTCTGAGTTTCTGGATCGAATCCTCTCTTCTTCAGATATTGCCTGGCCCTTTTTCCCGGTTTTTCCCGATGCAGATTCTTGAGAAAGTACTCGTTAGCCGTTTGGTTGGCATAATACAGCCGGTCTAATTGTTTTGCTCTTTTTGCATCGAAGCTCTTTTCAGGCAGGGGAATACTCGCCCTTTTCGCCAACACCTTGACCGCCTCGGGGAAGCTCAGCTTATCGTGTTTCATCAGAAAGCTGATGACATTGCCTCCCTCGCCGCAGCCGAAGCAGTAGAAGATCTGCTTATCCGGGGTGACGGTGAAGGATGGCTGCTTTTCCGAGTGAAAGGGGCATAATCCCACGTAGTTCTTGCCCCTCTTCTTCAGGGGGACGTATTCGGAGATTAAGTCCACGACATCGTTGGCGTCGCGGATTTGATCAAGCAACTCTGGAGAAAAATGACCGGCCATATTGAGGTTGATTCCTGCCGTTAAGAAACGTCGAGGAATTGGGAATCCCCGGACTTTGGGGGATTACTGAAACTCAAGGGTTTTCACCTTCCGGCGAATATCTCAGTTCCTTCTCTTTTTTCATTCTCTTAACCAGGTGATACAGACACTCCTCCGGGTTCTCTATGCCCTGGAGACAGAAAAGATGCCTTTTGACAGGAGAAATCTTGTCTGTTTTCTCAACCACGTCCAGAAGACACCCATTCTCGCACATCACGCATTTTTCCGGCTGGCACTCGATCTCCGTTCCAGTGCTTTTCGCCACCAAAGCCTGGCTCTGAGTCCAGGATTCTTCCTTCTCTTTGTGCGGAAACTCCACGTATCTGACTCTTTCTAAGACTATCCTTCCCCGGTCGGTTCTGAGCCGTGCCTGGAAGTCGACCTCGTCCCCTTTGGCGAATTTTAGGTTCTGCTGGGTTCTTCTGCTCACCGTCAGGTAGATGTTATCATCGAAAAAGGTCCTGTCTATGTATCCTTCTCTGAAGCTTATCAGGAATCCAGGAAAACTAAGGCTCTCTCTTGACCCGTATCTGACTTTTTTGAAGTGCGGTTTAACCGAGTTGATTATTCCGGAGAACTCCACCCATCTGCCTACATTTTGCTCCAGCCAATCCTCAAACTCCTCCAGATCGATCTGAAACTTCTTATATGCTTCCTTATCTAAAATGATCTCCGGCTGATGGAGTATCTTCTCATCGAAGTAGTTCTTGCAGGAGAAGCAGTCTCTTCCCACGTGTCGATATTTCTTGGGACAGGAGTTGCCTTTGTTCAGCAACCTGCACTTCCACAAGAAATAGATGCACCCTTCGGGAAAGCACTTCTTCTCCTTTAGCACGTGATAAACCGACACGTTCTTCTCAAAGCGGAAATGCGCTGTGTGGGAGCAGCGAAAGACGTCTTGTCTTTTGTATTGATTGATCAAAACCTTTGGCATGACCTCAATCCGGGAAGATTGTTCTCGGAACCTAATTAATGTTAACTCATCTCAAAAGGATTGTCAACTCATTTTGAAACTATCCACCCGAGAAGTTGTGTTGGCAGGGGCGATTCATGTGAAACATCCCGCCAGAGGCGGGGACTCGCCCCGGAAGTGCAAGGGTCCTGCGACATGTATTTTTGAGGGATACCCCATAGAGGCGGGAATTCATCCCGCCATAGTTGGAGAAATCTGGGAGATGATCTCGTCCTAACCCTGGGAAGCCTGCGGACTCTCTGTCTTTTGTTCATGAAGCTTCAAGAATGTCTCCACCGCCCACTTCTCGTCGTCGTTGTCGAAGGCTTCATCCTTGTATGCCTTGATATGCTCGTATAAGCTATCGACCTGAAAGGTTTGTACGAGGCCCTCGTAGCTCAATTTCCAGCTGCGGCGATTAGGTTCAGATGATTTCTGCGCATACATGAAAAGCAGCTTGCCGGTGTAGCGTGTGTTGATGCCCAAAAGAGAGAGAATATAGGCTGTCACCAATGGGCGGTCTTGAACCTGGTAAAGAATGCTCGGGAGCCCCTTAAGTTCGGCCTCAAATATGTCCTTGCGTGTATCAACGTACTCGGTTTTGAATCGCGCCTTGTAAGTGTCCTCTAGTACAGACAAATCGATGTTTTCACAGCTTTGGATATCAGGGTTGCGCTCGGGAGTGCACCAGGATATTAGGTCTGCAGCCAGGTACATACTCGTCGCCCAGTGCACCGCACCATGCAGTATATGCTGCATCCTGTCGGAACCCCGGTATTTGTTGGCAACAGCATAAATGAGACGGCGACCAACTGCCATGGCTGAACCATGACCCTCTGTGTCCTCCATTGGGAACTTGTCCGAATATCGGCAAACACCTCTCAGAAGCACGTCGTCCCCCCTGTCAGTGAGGCTTTGCACGTGAATTACCATTTTCCAGAGAAACTGCTCCAGGACCCCATTCTGCAAATGATTATGAAAGGTCTCCAACAAACGTGTACTAGAGGGATCCAGATTCGGAGCGCCATTGAGATTGTCAATCGTATCGGAGACTAGAACATCGCTCACGATCCCTGCTGGCACTCCCTGCTGCAAATATTTCCGGAGGTAGTGGGGATGTGCCACCCGTTGCTGTCTCTCAAACTCGGGGCCCAGCTGATCGCTGTCGCTTGCCCTACCCTCGAGTGCATCACCCGCCGAAGGAAACACAAATTGGAGCGTGCCCTGCGCCAACGTACGAGAGGCCGCCTCCACATTCTTCAACGTCGCGTCTAGGCGCGCTCTGGCCAGCTTAAGGCCCTGCTCGTCATCGGGGCCCTGCTTAAGTCTCCACACAAACGACTCAGGGTCCCAGGGAAACACGTAATACTGGGGTGCTTCCGAGATATCTTCCCACAGCGGGTGGGCGAAGAGTCTGATCGCCTCAAGGCCTATCACGTCTACCACGTTTACCTCTCCCTTGGTTTCCAGGACCTTCGATCGAGTGGCATCCAGAAGTCGCTTGGCGTGCCTAAGGTTCTCGATCTTGTGTGTGATGTGGTCGTGATACAACTCACCAAACCTTTCCCAGTCCCGATCCCTGAAGTGTACCTGGAACTCCTCAAAGAAGCCTTCGAGCCCGTCAGTGAAAAAGCCATCTATTTTTTTCTTTTCAACCTCAGGGAGTTGAACGTCCATCTGTATTATCTTCTCTAAGAAGGCCTGCGGCTGAGGCACTTCAGCTTTCCTTAGTAAGTCACAGATCACCTCTCGGTCGAAGGAGAGCACGTAAATAAACTTATGGAAGTCACCGCACAGGCGAATTAGCTTGAATACCAGTCGCAACTCCTCTGGAGTCAAGCGGTCTAGATCGTCGATAATCATGACAACCTTCTTGTCCAGACTCCTCAGAGAATTCTGCACCTTGTTCTTCAAGTCGAGAATCTCATCTGCAACTGTGGAAGGGGCTAGTTGAAAACCCAACCCAATCGGGCCTATGCTTCCCGTAGTCGCCTGCAGGAGTTTGACAATTGATCGCATGTATTGGCTGAGATGTGGTATAAGGTAGCGGTCGCACAATTCCAAACTGATCGTTCTGAAAAACTCCTTGACCAAAAGAGACTCATCATTGAAGTACCACGGGTTGAAATCAACTAAGACTATCCCGTCTCTTTCTCTCCTTAGCTTACGTTTAAGGAGGTTTAACACTGACGTTTTCCCGTCTCCCCAGCCTCCATCTAGCCCAATCACCAGTGAATGTTGGCTTTGGTATTCCTTGATTCTTTGAAACATCCAATCGACGAATGCCCCTCTCCCCAGGCTATCTTCCTCGGGTCTCTTTATGGGGCTGTCATGAAAACTATCCGAAGCACTGTCATCCTTCTGTCGGGGTTCCACGGCTTCCCGATCGGTCGCAGGCTGCGTGAAACACCCAATGAGAAACGGGACCAAGATACCTGACGCCACAAAAGCGAAAGGAACAGCCATAATCGAGTAGTTGCTTCGGAGTATTTCCCGCCAACTCCAGCCCTCAACAAGGCCACACACGATGAGGACAAGTGCACTGCATGCGAGAAACCACAAAACCTTGTCTGGCAACAGCAGGTGTTCTGTTGAGGGTGTACGCGCGTATCTTCGGCCAAACCCCACAGCCTTCCTAGAAAAGCTCACCGCTGCCAAAGCCAAAACAGGCCATAAAGCCAAGTGTGCAGCAGTTGGCGTGATTCCGAACAGAAATTCCCACGCTTGTCGGAAATCGGTGATCCATTCTGTGAAGACGAACCGACAGACAAAAACTGCCGTAGCAGCCGCCAGGAAGATTTTGACGATCAAATGCCTCTTGAACAACCTCTCCGTATAACTCATGGTGTTTCTTCCCCCGTTGAATTATCCAACTGCTAACGCTCAAAGATAAGCGATTGGTCGCCTAATCGCAAGAGAATTGTCCGATTCGCCTGAGCCCGCGTCTCAACTTGGCCTGGTTAGTCCAGCCGCCGAGAGGCTTTGCGCCATCTTCCTTGCCAACATGTGTGCCTGTCTCAACGGCTCCGGCATTCTGTATTTTGGACTGCACTGAAGCACGATCTTCACGGCGGTTTGAATCGAAACCTTATGACCCTGGGTCACGAAAATCGGTTTCTTACTCTCTCTGGTCCTCACCACCGCCCCTGCAAGTTGCTTATCTTTCCTTTCTATGAACAGGTAGGAGCCCCTCTTCGAAGATGGCTCGGGGTAGTCTCTCCACAGGGGCGTTTTGGAGCAGGCAATAGTGGGGAGGTCGAGCAGCACACCCAAATGGCTTGCCAGACCCAATCCCCTGGGATGAGCGATACCACGTCCGGGAAACATTATCAGGTCAAGTCTTTGCATCTTCTTTATGGCGGAGAGAATTGCCGGCCCCGCGCTGAATGCGAACAGTCCCGGGATGTACGGAAAGCTCACCTTCTGCTTGTGGAGGGCCGTCTCTTCTATCTCAAGCTGTGGGAAGGACAGACTGACACACCCCAACGAGGACTTCGTCCTGTTTCCTGGAAAAAACAACCCCGACCCCCGCGATCTTCTCGATCTTCCTGAAATCGTCCTTGGCGACAACCCGTTCAGAAAGCCTCTGCTGGATTTGTTTTGCCTCGTCAACGGAGACGCGCCAGGAATGGGAAACTGTAGACATGGAGTTGTTCATTTTCTGACAAATGATGAGGGAAGGTAACTATGACAACAAGTGAAAACGATGCTCCTCGCTGCCCCGAAAAGCTCGGACCGATAGACGTATTCTGGAGTGTCGGGCTTCAGCCCGACCTAGGAGATTCTGGACACCAGATGAGTTGTGTATGGTTCGCCTGAAGGCGAACACTCCATGTGCTCCCTTTCCCCCGGTTCTTCAAACATTACCTCAGCGTTAGTGGGCAGCTAAGAGAGTCTGAAACTTCTCAGGCCATCTAACCTCTCCAAACCGAGGTCCTGAGCTATCTTCACTGCCCGGTTGAACTCCTCCCCGGTGATGCTCCGGTCCAGCGGAGGATAATCATTGGCCTTGTAACAGGGGCGATACTGATCCATCAAATTAACATAGGTGTTCTTGGAAATCTCCCCGGCAATGAATTTCATAGAATCCTTAGTCCCTGCCAGGTCGTCGGGCAATATCAGATGACGGATCAAAAGCCCCTTCTGTGCTATTCCTCTTTCATCTATGATCAGATCGCCCACCTGCTCATACATCTTCTTTATGGCCTCTCTTGCCCTGTTAGCATAATCTTTCGCGTTGCAGTATCTCTGTCCGATCTTATCGTCTGAGTATTTCAGATCGGGCATGTAGATGTCGAATATGCCATCCAGAAGCTCCAGCGTGGGGACGGAATCATACCCTCCGCTGTTGTAGACCAGAGGGACATTTAATCCCTGCCCGATGGCAGAGGGGAGGGCTTTCACGATCTGAGGCACCACGTGGGTGGGCGTCACGAAATTGATGTTGTGACATCCCATATTTTGCAGAGAAAGCATGATCTCTGCGATCTTTTGCTCATCGACCTCATAACCGTGCCCTAAATGGCTTATGTCGTAATTCTGGCAGAAGATGCATAACAGGTTGCACTGGGTGAAGAATATGGTTCCGGACCCGGATCGGCCCACCAGAGGACTCTCCTCTCCGAAGTGCGGCCCGAAACTGGAGAGTGTCGCTTTCTTCCCGGTTTTGCACTTGCCCTTTTGATCTTCAAGCCGATTGACCTTGCATTGATGCGGGCAGATATCACAGCTCTCCAATTTCGCCCATAAAGCTTCGATTCTCCGAGAAAGCTCCCCCTTCTCCTGGAGTTTTAGATATCCTGGTCGAAAAGAGTTGGCGCGTTTTCCGTTTCCCAAGTCTTCTCCTTATCCAGAATGTGAATCACTCGCCACCCGTTCTTCCTCAGCTTAGAGGCGATGATGTTTCGATGACACCTCCAGGGAAGTCTCTCCGCGCACATGAAGGCGGTGGTAACCTCTGATGCGATCGCTTCCAATCTCTCAATTGCTCCGAGAAATTCCGGGGTGCTGCTGTGCTCTTCGTATCCTTTCTCTCTGAATCCCCCCAGGACGTTTCCCAGATAGAAATACTCTACCCCCCCTTCTTGAAGATGTGAGGTCAAGTTATCCTTCTTGAAATGATCGAACTTCGATACGGGAAATCTCCTGACGTCCACTACTGCCCGGAGTTTGAATTCTTTGCAGAGTGATATGAACTCTTCGAGGGTGCGGTTGGAAGATCCGATAGTGTAGATTATCTTTTGCACATTCTATTTAAGCCGAACCTTGACTCTTCTTAGGCAGTTGTCGCAGAATTTGTTTCCCTTCCGGTCCACTTCGTTTATGTCCTCGGTGAGATACATCACGCACTTGGGGTTGCGACAACCTTTAAATCCCCACAGGTGCCCAAGTTGGTGAACCGACTCCTTCAGCAGCCGGGCGTAGAGAACCTTGGCCTCATCCAGCATCTCGTAATTCTCGCGCCGCAAGCGGAAAAGAGAAACCAGGGCCGACCTGCCGGCCGGATCCGCCTGGCCGATGACGTAGTTCTTGGAAGGAATGTAGAGATCTTCTTCCACCAACCCCAGCATTTTCTCTCCCGGGGCCGATTTCATCAGCTCCAGCTTGGTCAGGATGACGGTCGAGTAGTACTGACCTCTCTGCTGGTTGAGGGACTCCTGGGGGATCTTTACTCCCTGCAAGACGTCCACGCCTACGCTGAAATAGGAGACCAGGCGGGAAGCCAACTTGTTCACCATGGAGTAATCCAAATCTCCCATGGGAACGACCACTATCTTGTTGCGTAAACCGAATCCCTTTTTAGGACTCATGGCTATCCTGTGCTGATGAGGATCAAGAAACGACCTTTCGTCAAATCAACCCACGAGCAAATTTGTATCAGTATACGACCATTTGCGACCAGACACAAGAGAATTTTCGCATCTGTGCTCGACTCTTGGCCCCAACTGCGCGATACCTTCTTTGGTTGTCTGCCCTTTCTGAACGCTGCAATAGCCACTTTATGATACCCGGCTACGCCGTTGCTGCCGTGTCTATATAAGACCCGGTATGGACTATGTCAACCCTAATATTGAGGTCCTTGTTGATCCAACGCGGAAGCTGTTATGAAACCAGGGCCTAACTTAAGTTAGGTCCTGGTTCTCCCACGGTCTACACACGGATTCATTTGACAAAGGTTTCTATCGCCTCTATATTCCGTAATGTGATTGAGCTTAAGGGCGTTTCATATCGATACCGGCTGGCTGAAAGTTCTGCCGAAGACAGGGATGAGAGCCGATCCATATTGGCCTTAGACACTGTCAGCCTGCAGTTGAAGAAGGGAGAATCGGTTGCCGTCATCGGTTCCAACGGGTCGGGCAAGACCACGCTGGTGAAGCTTTTTAACGCGCTAATCGTACCGGACAAAGGAGAGGTGCGGGTAGACGGTCTGGATACCCGCGAAAAGAAATCACAGAGGTTGATTCGCCAGAAGGTGGGAATGGTCTTTCAAAACCCCGACAACCAGATAATCTCCACGTCGGTGGAGAGAGAAATCGCCTTTGGATTAGAGAATTTAGCCTTACCCTATGAGGAGATGAAAAGAAGGGTCGAGTGGGCGCTGGAGCGTTTCCATCTAAGAGAATGCAGGAATCACTCTCCGCACAGATTGTCGGGTGGAGAGAAACAGAGGGTAGCTTTAGCCGCCGTCCTCTCTATGGAACCCAAGTATCTGATTTTGGACGAGCCAACCTCTCTTCTCGATTCTCAAGGAAAAAGAGAGGTGCTCTCGTTGATCCAGGAGCTGGTTGAACAGAAGAAGGTGACCGTGATCCACATCACCCAGTTCGCGGAGGAGGCGGTTCCCGCTGATAGAGTCCTGGTGATGCATCAAGGAAAGATTCTTCACGACGGCCCGCCAAAAGAGGTGCTGAGACGGAAAGAGGAATTGGAGAACGTAGGGCTTGAAGCGCCTTTTCCCTTAAGGATCGCATCCGATTTGAGGCAAAAAGGATGGAGCATATCGGAGGAGTGCCTCACGATAGATGATCTGGCGAATGAAATCAGCGGGAATCTGCAAGCTCACAAGATGAAGTTAAGGGGGGGAGCCGTGGACGGTCGACCGTGGACTGTGGACGAGGGTTCACCCCAGATTTCAGTGAAGGAAGTGACTTACCTATACGATCAGGGTCTGCCGACCGAAAGAAAGGCGCTGGATCGAATAAACTTGGAGATAGAGAAGGGGGACTTTATCGGCTTGATCGGGCCAACCGGCTCCGGCAAAAGCACGCTGGTGCAGCACTTAAACGGGCTTCTTTTTCCCACGTCCGGAGAGGTGATGGTTGAGGAAGTGAACCTGAAAGACAAGAGAGCTGATCTGAAGAAGATTAGGCAGAAAGTTGGCTTGGTCTTTCAATTCCCGGAACGGCAGTTGTTCGAAGACACGGTGTGCGAAGATGTCGCCTTCGGTCCGAAGAACCTGGGGCTCTCGAAAGAAGAGATAGATGGTCGGGTGAGAGAATCGATGCAGCAGGTGGGCCTGGAATTCAAGCAATTCGCCCATCGGTCTCCTTTTTTCTTAAGCGGCGGCGAACAAAGAAAAGTCGCCATCGCAGGAATACTGGCTCTTAAGCCTGAGATCTTAGTTCTGGACGAACCCACCTGCGGGTTGGACGCCAAAAGCACCGGCGAGATTAAGAAACTACTGAAACAGTTGAACTCGGCAGGAGTGACCATAATCTTGATCTCCCACAATATGGATCTGATAGCCGAACTGGCTGAGAAAGTCATCCTCCTGGATCGCGGTGAATTACTCGCATTTTGTGGCAAGGAGAAATTGTTCGAGGACACCGATCGGATAAGAGCTCTGGGGTTTGACTTTCCCCAAGTGCTGGAGCTTGTCCGGAAGCTGGGAGAAAAAGGGATTGAGGTCCGCGGGCAATTCTTCAGTGAGGAAGAGCTGCTGGATTGCCTTGGTAGCTCTTCTTGAGGGTAGCGGAAACCTTCAGGTTTCCACCAAATGCATGGAAGGCTGAAGCCTTCCGCTATATCTCGTTAGGCAGGATTAGCGACAATCAATCCAGCGGTTTGCGGTAGGTGGTGTAGCGTTTCACCGTGCGGAACCCCATGCTTTCGTAGAGCTTTAACGCTCCGCTGATATTTTCCGCATCCACGCTCAATGCGGCCTCGGTCATACCCTTATCCTTAAGCAGCTTGAAGCTCCGGGCGATGAGCGCGCGGGCCAAGCCTTTCTTCCGCCAGGGCCGACGTACGGAGATCTCTTCGGTATATCCCCGCTTGCGGTTGTATTCAGAGTTTTCCTCTTCGTGAATGAAGTTTAAGACCATCCCGGCGACCTCATCTCCATCCCAGGCCACCTGCCACAGGTCGGGACTAAAGAAGGATTGCTCCTGCCACCGCTCAAACCATTCCTCACGCCATTCGCTGGCGCCCCAGTGATCCTGAAACGCCTCCCCGGCGGCATCCCAGATCTTCCGATAATGATCCGGCTTGGCGGGACGCACTTCCAGACCCTCAGGCAGGTGCAGGTCAGGAATATTCTCCAGATTCGGGCGCACCATCTCGAACAAGTACCGCACCGGCTTGTAACCCTCCGCGCGCACCAGAGAATCCCAGTCGGTCTCGGTATCGGCTGCCCAGGTTTCGAAGAAGAGCGGATCATCCTTTGGATGCTCCGCGGCGATTTCCCGCACCCTGCGTTCATTGTATCGCAGCATGACGCGGCGGATACCTTTGCCTCGCCATTCGGGCATAAGAAGGGCAAAATGCTGGTAAGTTCGAGTACCGTCTGATCTGAGAATCCACCAAACCCGGCCGAAGCCGATCACATCGCCTTTCATCTTCGCGAAAATCATGTCCTCACGCGGATCGCAGTTGACCAGGTGCCTGTAAGTGGCCGCGATATCCTCAACTGATTCCGTATGATTGATCTGGTCAACTTTGTTGCATTCGTTGACGACCGCAGCCATAGCCGGAAAGTCTTCCTCACCGCGGAAACGGCGAAAGGTTAGCCCGGGAATGGCTGGCGCATCGGTCAGCAGGATTACGTCGTTGGAATTCTGATTCGTTGTCAGACCGTTCTCCTTTCGTGGCGAATCGGCCCATCGGGGCGTCGTTCGTAGAACATCTACGTATTCGCTGGTCGACATGTTGCACTGTCAGCTTAAAGCTTGTAGGTCGAATCAGGAATTGCCGAAGCTGATTGTCATCGGGATTTCCCTCAGGATGAATCCTAACACCGATGAATCGAATCCTGAGGTTGGACGACTCGATTTCAACCCAATTGTCAAAACAGCGGGGTCAGCAGCCACATGGGCAACATGCCGCCTATATTGAAAAGAGCGTGAATGATGATAGCCGGAATTAAACTCTCCGTCTTCTCACGATAATACCCGGCAATAATTCCCAGTACTGATGTGAATATTATTACCGGTGGTCCCATCTTATCGATGGCAACGATGTGCATCATTCCAAAGAATAATCCGCTGAAAAGAACCGGCAAGCTTAAGCGCAATTTTTTGGACAAATTGATCCCGTATCGTGCTAAGGGAGAAAGATAACTTTGCAGTAGGCCTCGAGTGAAAACCTCTTCGGCAATGCTGGCATAAATCCAGATAAATATTATATCTTGAAGGTGAGAGAGTCCGAACCCTCCCTTAACGTCCTGGCCGGAACGGGAGGCGAAAAAACCGATAACGGACAGGATGGCCATCGGAATAACCCATAAGAATATTCTCCCGGTCAGTTGGAATTTCCCTTTGGTGAAACCATAATTCTTGAGTCCTCCCTTTGTTAAGATAAGTGCAATCAGAACGGAGAATATCCACATAAACGTATGGGTGATAAATCCGCTCATCCAGGGAGGTCGGGGTTCTAAGATTTGGATAATGACAGATGCCTTCAGTGTAATGGCCGAAATAGCCAACCCCATAAACAGAGCCGCGAGTAACCTTACGCAGGCAGTCAGTTTTTGATTTTCCATTCCCCTCTCCTTTCCCTTTTACTTACCGGTAGGTAAGCAGTAAAGCCAAAAAAATTTCTACTTCTTCAGCATTTTCCAGATATTGTTAAACATCTTTTCACCGATGGTTTCCATTTCTACCGATTTGTCCAGGTAGCTAATCAGACCCGTTCCCTCTATCAGCGCGTGGATTTGAAATGCGAACGTTTCACAATCAATGTCTTTTCGGATCTCTCCTCTTCTTTGTGCCTTCAGCAGTTCATCCTTAAGAAACCTACGAGTAAGCAGGAAGCCGTCCTCTATCCTCTTTCGAATCCGGGGGTCCTTTTTGCTTGCGGCAAGAAAGAGCTCCAAAAAGCTGTAGGGGGTCTTCTGCTTGCGCTCTCCTAAGAGAATGTCAGCCACCTCCCTGAATGATTTTAGGGATTGGAAGAAGGTTTTCAGTAAAGCCTTCAGAGTTCTACATGACTCGAAGCGGGATTTGCTCCATTTCCCCATTTCTGTGAAGAACAACGACAGAACTTCGTGAAACAGTTCGTCTTTGTTCTTAAAATGATGATAGATGGCTGGTTTGGAGATTCCCACCTCCCGGGCAATGTCATTCAAGGAAGTCCTCTCGTATCCCTTTTGCAAAAACAGTTCTAAGGCTGTTTTAACGATGTTTTCTTTTGTATCCAAAATAGAGCTGGCCTCCTTACTTACCGTTCGGTAAGTCAAGATACGAAAGCTTCCCAGTTTTGTCAAGCGTTTTCTTCACGAAAAAAAAGCATTTGCCCTGCGGGCAAGCTTGATTTCAATGCCTGGACAGAATCTTTCAAAAAAGACTTGACAGGGAGGAATCGATGAATAGATTGGGGACGAATGGACGACCTTTTAAACTAGTTCGGCGAAACTAGAAAAGGTAAGATGAGAATAATACGGCCTGAAATATCTGCCCTTCCTCTGGAAAGCTAAGGGAGGGTATTTTTTTGTCTGCTTGGCAGATGGTGAGCTTGCCCTGAAGCATCCGGTTCAGGGCTCGTCGAACCACGTCTGAGCTTAAAGGAGGAGCTAATTGCCCAAAAAACCAAAAAGCGTGGTGGTACTCGATGCCAAGACCATCCAGAGAGCGTTGGTCCGCATCGCCCATGAGATAGTGGAGAAGAACAAAGGCGCGGAGAACATGGCAGTCATCGGAATTCAAAACAGGGGAGCGCCTCTGGCAGATAGAGTTGCCAGGCTGATCGAAGAGATTGAAGGTGTGAAAATCCCGGTGGGCCTGATGGACATAACCCTATACCGGGACGACGTGCAGACCAAGTTAGAACAGCCGGTGGTTCAAAAGACCGAGATTCTTTTTGACGTGGTGGATAAGATTATCATCTTAGTCGACGACGTGTTGTACACCGGTAGAACCGTCCGGGCAGCCTTAGACCAGATCATAGACTTCGGCAGACCCAGAAGCATTCAGTTTGCGGTCTTAATAGACCGGGGACACCGCGAGCTTCCCATCCGGGCGGATTATGTGGGCAAGAACATTCCCACGGCCAAGGATGACCGGGTGAAAGTTAAGATAGAAGAAGTGGATGGAGAGGATAGCGTGTCGGTCCTAAAGCAGTAGGCAGTGGCCGGTAGGCAGTACACAGTAGGCAGTATACAGTACACAGTCTAAAGTCGAAAATCCAAAACTACAGCGAGCGGTGGGCTGTGGTTCGGACAGACTGTAAAGCGAAGAAAGCGGAGGATGGATGAAACTGAAAAGCAGGCATCTCCTGGGGTTGGAGGGGATGAGCAGAAGGGACATAACCTTAATACTCGACACGGCGGAGCACTTTAAGGAGATTCTGGACCGTCCGATAAGGATCGTTCCGACGTTAAGAGGCGTTACGGTGGTGAACTTGTTTTACGAACCCTCCACCCGTACCCGCATCTCCTTTGAGTTGGCGGAAAAACGACTTTCCGCGGAGGTGGTCAACTTCTCCGCCTCCATCTCCAGTGCCCGAAAGGGAGAAACCCTCAAAGATACGGTGCGAAATATCGAGGCCATGAAGACCGACATGGTAGTGGTGCGGCACCAGGCCGCCGGGGTTCCCTATTTTCTGACCCAATGCCTGAAATCTTCCATAATCAACGCAGGTGACGGCGCGCACGAACATCCCACCCAGGCGCTTTTGGATCTCTTCACCATCAGGGACAAGTATAAGAAAATCAAGGGCTTGAAAGTAACCATAGTGGGAGACATAAAGTACAGCCGGGTGGCCAGGTCGAATATCCGGGGATTCAAGACCATGGGAGCGGACGTATCGCTATGCGGCCCCACAACCCTTATGCCGGTAGAGATTCAAAGGATGGGGGTGAAGGTATACTCCGAACTGCACAAAGCCCTGGAGGGTGCAGACGTGGTCATGGTGTTGAGGATCCAGTTAGAAAGACAGAAAGGCGGGCTGGTGCCGTCTCCCCGGGAGTATGCCAATAAATTCGGAATCACCAGAGAGAGACTGAACAGGGTGAATGAGGATTTCACCATCATGCATCCCGGCCCCATGAACCGGGGGGTGGAGATAATGCCGGACGTGGCGGATGGGCCGCATTCGGTGATCTTGGATCAGGTGACCAACGGCGTGGCTATCAGAATGGCGGTGCTGTACCTCTTAAGCGGAGGGGAGGGAAAAGTTGAATAAGTCTGCGAGAGAAGGGAAAGGCTCAGGCTACGATCTTGTCATAACCGGTGGGAGGGTGATCGATCCGGAGACGAAGACCGACCGGATCGCCGATGTCTTCATCCGGGATGGAATTATAAAGAAAGTAGAGAAGGCCAGAGGCAAGGTCAAGGCAAAAGAGATAATCGACGCCAAAGGGAAGATGGTCGTGCCTGGATTGATCGATATGCACACTCACCTGAGGGAGCCGGGAAGGGAGGATGAGGAGACCATATATACAGGCTCGTGTGCTGCGGTGGCTGGCGGCTTTACCTCCATCTGCTGCATGCCCAATACCCAACCTCCCATCGACAATCAGGAGACGGTCAAATTCGTCTACGAGAAGGCGAAAGAGGCGAAGTGTAGAATATTCTGCATAGGATGCATTACCAAGGGACGAAAAGGGGAGGAGCTAACCGAGATCAATGATCTGGTGCAGGCGGGGGCGGTGGCCATCTCCGACGATGGAAAACCCGTTTCTAATCCTCAGGTCTTAAGAAATGCACTGGAATACAGCAGAATGTTTGACCTGCCGGTTATATCTCACTGCGAGGACTTGAATCTCTCGGCCAATGGGGTTATGCATGAAGGATTTGTGTGTACTAATCTGGGCATGTGCGGGATTCCCTCCATTGCTGAGGAGACAATCGTTGCCCGTGACATAGCGTTGGCGGGGTTCACCCAGGCAAGAATGCACATCGCACACGTCTCCACGGAAGGCTCGGTGGAGTTGATCCGGCAGGCCAAGAAAAGAGGGGTAAAGATCACCTGCGAGGCCACTCCTCACCACTTTACCTTGACCGACGAGACCATAAGGACGTTCGACACCAACGCCAAGGTGAATCCGCCCTTGAGGACCAAAAGAGACGTGGAAGCCATAAGGCGAGGGCTGAAGGATGGCACTATCGACTGCATCGCCACCGATCATGCCCCCCATTCGATCGAAGAGAAGGAAGTTGAGTTTGACTTTGCCCCGCCCGGTCTGGTGGGATTGGAGACCGCCCTGGGTTTGGTTATTACCGAGTTGATCAACAAGAGAGTGCTGTCCTGGAGTCAGGCCGCGGCCAAACTGACCGTCAATCCCGCAAGGATTTTGAACCTGGGTGGCGGTCGGATAAAGAGAAATTCTCCTGCTGACATTACTATCATAGATCCGAAAGCCTCCTGGGTTGTCGACCCGTCCAAGTTTCAATCCAAGTCCAAGAATTCTCCGTTCGGGGGAAGAAAGCTTCAGGGCAAGGTTTGCTGCACCATTGTAGACGGGAAAGTGATGTTTGAAGGGTAGCTTTCCTATCTCTACAGGGGTGGTCCTCCCCCATGCGGGCTGTAGGGTGATTATCCTTTTTGAAGATTGAGCTTCTATTGTGGGCCAGGCGGGATGAAAATCCCGCCTGGTTTGTCTTACCTACTTAGCTTTTTCCGGAGAGCTTAACACGGAACCTGACCCCCTCTCCGTCCTTTCAACTGGTCTTCAATTTGCCCACTAACTCGGTGATTCTCTGTATCTTTTTTTCTCTCAAGTATCCGCTTAATCCGTTGACGATTTTGATGGATGTCTGCGGATCGACGAAGTTGGCGCATCCTATCTGAATCATACAGGCACCGGCTAAGAGGAATTCCAGGGCATCCTGCGTGTTGAAGATTCCCCCGATTCCGATTACGGGAAGTTTTACTGCCCTTGCCACTTTCCATACCATCGCCAGGGCCACCGGCTTTATGGCCGGACCGGAAAGCCCGCCGGTTACGTTTGCCAGAACGGGTTTCCTCTCCTCTAAGTCGATGGCCATCCCGACTAAGGTGTTGATCAGAGAAACGGCGTCGGCGCCAGCCTCTTCCACAGCGCAGGCGATCTGGGCAATATCGGTAACGTTAGGGGAGAGTTTGACCACGATGGGATACGAGGTGTGGTCTTTGATTTGCTTTATGCATTCGTGGGCCGATTCCGGTCTGGCGCCAAAAGCCAGCCCTCCTTCCTTCACGTTGGGGCAGGAGATGTTGATCTCCAGCATGTCGATCCCCTTGCAGCGGTTCAATCTCTTAACCACCTTGATATACTCATCAATCGTGCTGCCAGCCACGTTCACGATTATTCGGGTACTAAGTCTTCTCAGGAAGGGAAGCTTCTCCTTGATGAACCTGTTCACTCCCACGTTGGCCAGACCGATGGCATTAAGCATTCCCGCAGGGGTCTCGACCGTGCGCGGAGGAGGGTTTCCCTCCCGGGGGTTCACGGTTACGGACTTAGTGATGATACCGCCCAGTTTGGAGAGGTCGATCAGATCATTGTATTCCTCACCGTACCCGAAGGTTCCGGATGCTACCAGCACCGGGTTGGAGAATCTCACACCGGCTATTTTGACTGAAAGATCAGGCTTGCCCTTCAAATTCACCTCCGGAGATTGTTCTAATATACCCATTCCCTCCGCATGCCAGGCGAAAGCTCATTCCAGTACGACCTCCCTGGCGTCGAACACCGGTCCGTCCACGCAGATTCTTTTGTAGGTTTCGGTATTTTCCTTGACCACGCAGCCCCAACATGCTCCCACGCCGCAGGCCATGTGTGTCTCTAAGGAGATCTGGCACGATAAGTCCAGACCCTTTGCGATTTGAGACATCCTTTTCAACATCTTGTGGGGTCCACAGGAGTAAACGGCCAGCCTTTTAGGATCACAGCCTTTTCTCCTTGTCTCCTTGAGAAATACTTCGGTAATCAGACCCTTTCTTCCGGCGCTGCCATCGTCGGTGGCAATAATGAGCTTAGCCTGGGTGTCTTTCAACCTGTCTGCGTACAGAAGTTCCTCTTTGCTCTTTGCGCCCAGGAGGACCGTCAGATTCTCCAGGGAGAGTCTTCCGGCCAGGCGGGTGAAAAGAAACCACAAGGGGGCTATCCCCATTCCTCCTGCCACCAGGATGACCTCTCGTCCTTTGGCAGGAAGGGAAAAACTGTTGCCGATTGGTCCCAGAAGGTCAAGTGTGTCGCCCGGAGATTTCTGTGAAAGAATAGCTGTTCCCTCTCCCACCACCTTCAGCAACAACTCGAATCTGTTCCTGACCCTGTCCACGTCGTGAATGCTGAACGGTCTGCGGAGAAGGGAAGAGCCACCCGAGTTGACCTTAACGTGAACGAAGTTCCCCGGTTCTGCCTTCTTGCAGATATGGGAGGAGGCAAGGGTGAGTTTGAAGATGTCATCCAAGAGCTCTTTTCTGGAGAGTACCGTGCAGGAAAGCTGAGCAAGCATGTTATCTCTTTCTATTGCTGCGGTGGTTGCTGTCCCGGAAGCGTCGGGTCCGTATGCGGGTCCTGGTCGCCTGGCGGCTTCACCTCCACGGTGTAAAGGAACCAGCCGCCGAGGTCTCTCATGTCGATTTTTTCGGTGTCAAAAGTCGTGTTCAAAACCGCTTCTCGCGCCGCCTCGTCTATCCACGGATTCTCCAGCGAGTTCACCACCTCGGCTTCACTTACCGTTCCGTCGAACTCGATTCGGATCTTGAGCACTACCCCCCCTCTTATGCCGGACATGATTTCCGTCTCCGGATAGACAAACTCCCCTCGATGAAGCGGCGGTGGCGCCTTGGGTATCTGGGGACCGGAGGTATCAGGTTGGGCAAGGAGGGTGGTGTCCTCTTCCTCCTGGGTGGGAGTGGTCTCCCTTGCTACAGGCAGGGTGGGTTGGGCCCTTCGGGCAAGTCCCAGCTTAATCTTGGCCTCCTCCGCATATTCCGATTGCGGGTACTCGTCTATCACGGTCTGATAGGCAAAAATCGCCGTGCTGTCGCCCGAGTTGGCGTAATACTCTATAGTCCAGGCCTTGGCATAGGCAGACTTGCCCGCATACAGGCTGTGCGGGAATTCCTCGATTATCCGTTCATACAGAGCCAGGGCGGAGTCAACCTCCTGCTCAACTAAAAGAAATCTTTCCGCCTGCTGATAAATCCTCTCCGCATTGTCCCCTTCAAAGCCGAAAGACTCCGGCGACTCCTCCAAAAACTCCAGAGCCGGTTTCAGGTAGTCGGATTCCGGATATTCGGAGATGATTCTCCAATGAATCTCCTCAGCCCCGGTTGGATCTTGCATGAGGTTTTCCTTAATCCAGGCGGCAGCATAGAGTGACTTGGCGGCGTACTCCGATTCGGGAAACCTATCCGCTAAAGCCAGGTACTGCACCAGAGCCGAGTCGGGTTGATCCATCTGAGTGAGATACAGTTCGCCCAAGAGGAATAACGATTTGCCGGACTGCTCGCTCTCTTCGTCGGAGAGCGCCTCCTGATACTCGGCGATTCTGGAGATGCTGGCGCTTTTGGCCAGCGCCTCCTTGGCTATCTCTGATCGGGAAGCTTCGTTACTGCATTTCTCAAACATCTCCTTGGCCCTTTGCAGATTGACGAAAACTTCCTGATAGATCTCCCCCAGACGGAAAAAGGCCTTGGCTGACTCCTCTGTCCTGGCGTAGCCTTCCGTTACTTGAAGATTTTCCTCCATGGCCAGAGACAGCTCGTCTGAGAAGTAGTATCCCTGTGCTATCTGCAGCTTAACCGAAGCCAACTTAAGAGAAAACCTCTCCTCGTTTGACAGCTCGAGATAAGTTTCCATCCCCTTCTGATGCTCCCCCAGTATGTAGAGACATTCCCCCTCCCTAAATTTGGATTCGAACAGAAGGTCTAAAGGAGGATTTAGTTTCTCCACCTGGGCGAACGCCTCCCTGGCCTTTTCATAGTCCTCCTCCTGCCACAAGCATTCCCCAATGCGGAATCGGGTTATGGAAGAGAGGGTGTCCGGCTCGAATTCGTCTAAGGTCTTCTCATAATAGATCATGGCATCCGCGAACTCTTTCCTCTCAAAGTAGATTTCGCCTATGGTAAAAGAGGCCTCCGCCTTTCTCTTCTTTTCAACCTTGACCGACTCCAGCATGTTCTTTAGCGCATTTATGGCCCCTATCTCCTCGCCGGCGAAGTAATGGCACATGCTTATGTAGTAGTGCGAATCATCCACCAGCTTGCTCTTGGGAAAACTGGTCTGAAGCTCTTCGAATTTTCTTCTGGCCTTTACGTATTCTCCCATATTGAAGTAGGCTCTTCCGATCAAGAACAATGCATCGTCCGCCCACTTGCTCTTGGGATGAAAGGTCAAGACCTTGGAGGCTTTCTTTATGGCATTCTCGTAGTGGTTTTTTCCCACCTGGTGTCGTGTTTGAGCAGTAGCTCTTTTCTGTGCCTTCTCCCCGTCCTTGAAGCTCTTCCTGGCATTGTAGAAGGTGTTGTAGTAGGTGCAACCGCTCAAAAGAAGAGCTAGGACGAAGATAATGACAAACCTATTCTTCAGCGCGTTCGGATTCATGCTCAAATCCTTTTTGTGTCCATCCCCGGCTCAAGCCCGAGTCTAAAAAACTCTCCAAGACCGATTCATACTCCTCCGGGGTGATTTTCCTGTCTATTGATACGCACTCGCCTGCCCTGAAGCTGGGGAAATATTGCCCCATCAGGCTTACCCGCATCTTGTCGGAGATATCATCTCTTATGAATCGGAAAGTCGCGTCGCTTCCGGCCAGGTTATCCGGCAGAATCAGATGGCGTATAATCAGCCCTTTTTTGGCTATACCCTCCTGGTCGGTCTGAAGATTTCCCACCTGCCGATACATCTCTTTTATTGCTTTTCGGTTCACCTCCACGTAGTCTTCAACCGAGGAAAGTTTCTTTGCTATCCGGTTGTCGGAATACCGCATGTCGGGAAGATACACGTCGATTATTCCCTCCAGAAGTTGCAGGGATCCTATCGCATCATATCCGGAGGTGTTATATACTAAGGGAAGGTCTAAGCCCTTCTCCCAGGCGAAGGAGAGGGCCTCAAGTATCTGCGGAACAACGTGCGATGGTGTTACAAAGTTTATGTTGCGAGACCCTTTCGACTGGAGATGTAGCATCATGCCCGCCAGCTTCTGGGTGGTTATCTCTTCCCCATTTCGCAACTGACTGATGGGGAAATTCTGACAGTACTTACATCTTAAGTTACAGCCGGAAAAGAATATGGTTCCTGATCCTTTGGAACCGGAGATGGGAGGTTCTTCTCCGGTATGCAGATTGAAGCTGGCCACCTTTGGGTCTTTACCGATCCCGCAAAAGCCGATCTCCCCCTTCAATCGGTTCACCCTGCATTTCCTGGGACACACCGCGCACTCTTCCAGTAAGGCATATGCTTTTTCGATCCGATCTTCGATATCTTTGACCTTCATGACGGTCCTTAAGCTTTTGTGTCGACGCATCGTAGTCGCTCAATTCATTGAGCAAAAAAGCCCGATGAGCGGACGCCTATATAGGCTCGTCTGAGTTCCCGTCTGGGAGTCGGGCAACTACAAAACCACGCCTAACCCCAAGCTGGTCCAGTCTGTTCATTTCAGGAATTTCGCCAGAGATGGCAAGATATCACCCGATTTGCCGAGAAGGGCTTCATCCACAAGATGGCTGATCTCGGTGGGGGATACGTTAACCTCAACCACAAAAGCCCCGCTTCTCTTGGCGATTGAGGGCAGCGAAGCCGCGGGATGCACAACAGCGGAGGTCCCCACCGAGAAGAACAGATCACAGCGTTCGGATACGTCGAACGCGTGCCTGATAGCATCCTGGGGCAGCATTTCTCCGAACCAGACCACGTCCGGACGGATTTTCCCCCCGCAGGGGCATTCCGGTGGTGTGCCCTCTTTGGTTCCCTCCAGAGACTCATATCTCTTATCGCACTGGATGCACTTGTTCTTTCTTATGTTTCCGTGCAGCTCAACCACATTCCTTGACCCTGCCTCGTGATGGAGTCCATCCACGTTCTGTGTGATTAGGTCGAATTGGTCAAAGTGGTTTTGGAAATCAACCAGGGCCAGATGGCCGGGATTGGGTTTTATCTCTTCGACTATCTTTCTCCTGTATTCGTACCACTCCCAGACCAACTCCGGATTGGCCATGAAGGCGTCGAAGGTGGCCAACTCCTCCGGACGGAACTTCTTCCAGAGCCCCTCCTCGCCCCGAAAGGTGGGCACACCGCTTTCTGCGGATATTCCCGCGCCGGTCAAAACCACCACCCTGGTATCCTTCGTCAAAAGCGACTTTAATCTATCCGAAACAGCAATACCTGGGCTCATTTCGCTTCCTCCTGAGTTGATATATACGGCACGTATACGATTAGTCAAGTCATTTCCGCAATGGTTCGGGGAGCATGAAGACGGTGCCCACGAGTGTCAAGCTTCAGCTTGACCGGTGAGGAGTTGGGAGGTTCTGCATTTGGTCTTTCGAGCACGATTATTGCCTGCTGCCAAAAAAGCCTTGAATGTGATAGGCCCTGCTATTATCTTTGTGACGTTCGTTGCGTCTAATGGATGTTTGTTGGAATGCAGAGAGAAAAAATGAAAAAGACTTTCCTTTTGCTTTTGATCTTGTGCTTATGCCTGCCGGTGTCGGAAAGAGTGTCATGGGCACAAACGGCTGACGAGATGGTACAGGTTGCGGTGGCTCGCGGCGACAGCATCCTCGAGACAAAATCCCCCACGGGGGCGCTCTTAAGATCGGTGGCTTTTCCGGGATGGGGGCAGTTCTACAATCGCAAGTATTTCAAAAGTGTGGTGGTATTCGGGGCGGAGACGACCTTTATCACCCTGGCTGCCATCGAATGGGGGCGGATGAACAAGCATAAGAAAAATTTCGAAAATCCCGATTATCCAGACCGATACTGGGAGTTCGAGCAGTTCCAGTGCTACGAAGATAGACGTAATCTGTTCTTATGGATCACCGCCGGCATCGTCTTCTTAAGCATGTTCGATG
>CBDUQU010000025.1:0-26337 GCA_965369445.1 uncultured bacterium
AAACAGCCCACTTGGGGAGAGGGAAAGGTAGCAACGCCCACCAGAGGTGGGCCCGTACGGGCACACCAGAGGCGGGGGTGGATGATAACATCCACCCGGGAGCGTAAGAAGTTGCGAGGATGATGTTTTGGATTCTTCCGAACTGAAAAGCTGGTTGGCTCTCTCTACCGTCCCCAAGATTGGGCCGATTCGCTACGTCTCTTTGGTCAAGCATTTCGGGTCTCCGGCTGAAGTGCTGGCCGCATCCAAAAGGGAGCTGGCCCAACTGCCTGACGTGGGACCGGTCACTGCGTCCAGCATAAAAAGTAGTGTCTCCTGGGAGACGGCGGAGGAGCAACTCGGGCTTTGCGAGAAAACTAAGGCGCAGATTGTGACCTTCAAAGATGAAGGCTATCCTAAGAATCTTCTCTCCATCTATGACCCGCCCCCTTTTCTCTTCGTGGGAGGAGAAATCAAAGAGGAGGATCAGAATGCGGTGGCCATAGTGGGTTGCCGCTCTGCCTCGGCTTACGGAAGACGGATCACCGAGAGGATCGGAAGAGAGCTGGTGCGAAGGGGAATAACCATAGTCAGCGGCATGGCGCGAGGCATCGATTCCATCGGTCACCTAGCCGCCTTAAAGGAGAAGGGACGGACCCTGGCCGTATTCGGATCGGGCTTAGACGTGTTGTATCCCCCCGAAAACAAGAAGCTGGCGGGGGAAATCAGGTCTTCGGGGGCGATCATATCCGAGTTCTTCCTGGGCACAAAACCCGAGGCGCCGAATTTTCCCCGGCGGAATAGACTGATCAGCGGCCTCTCGCTGGGAGTGGTGATAGTTGAGGCGGGAAACAAAAGTGGCGCTCTGCTAACCGCCCAGTGCGCCTTAGACCAGAACCGCGAAGTCTTCGCCATCCCGGGAAACCTCGGTTCAAAAAACAGCGAGGGGACCAACAGGCTGATAAAGGAGGGGGCCAAGCTGGTTACCTCGGTGGAGGACATCCTGGAGGAGTTGAGGATATTCACCAAGGAGGGGGAACAGGGTTCGTTTGTGGAGACGAAAAAAGATCTGTCCGGTCTTTCCGAGGAGGAGAAGAGCATATTCAAACTCATCTCGGATGAGCCCTGTCACATAGATAAGATTGCCTCCAAGGCCTCTGTCGGTGTGCCCCAGGCTCTAGCCATGCTCCTGTCGTTGGAGCTTAAAGGCTTAGTCAAGCAGCTTTCCGGCAAGATGTTCGTGCGAGCTTAGCTTCACCAAGAAGCCATTGGTTTTGACCGAAGTTGATGCAGAGCCGAACCTGCCGATAAAAATAAGATACGAGCTTTCGCAAGACTTTTGGATTTTGTTCCTTGAATTTGTCCAATCCCTTGCATTTCTCCGCCATTTGATTTAAATTACAGGATGGGCAGGTTTGCCCTATGGTGTGGAGAAGAGCAAAGGTACTTAAGTTGAGTGAAGAAAGGTACTGTCTTGGTCGAAATGGAGATTCAGGTTACCAACAAATTGGGACTGCACGCCCGCCCGGCGGCCATGCTGGTGCAGACGGCGTCCAAATTCAGGTCGGAGATCAGGCTGAAAAAAGATGACGTGGAGGCGGATGCCAAGAGCATCCTGAGTGTGATGATGCTGGCGGCAGAGGCGGGGAGCTTGGTGACAATCAAAGCCGAGGGCGAAGACGAGCAGCAGGCCGTGGAGACCCTGACCAAGATGTTCGAGGAGAAATTCGGAGAGGAATAGGTGAAGAAACCGGATAAGCAGGTTTGCACCATATATCGAGGTACTCCAGCCTCCCCCGGGGTGGTGATAGGGAAGGTCTTCCTTCTCAACCGCGAGAGCATCGAGGTGGTCCGGGAGACGATTCCGAAAGCCGAGGTGAAAAACGAGGTCTCCAGGTTCAAAAGGGCACTCCATGACAGCAAGGAGGAAGTAGTTAAGATCAGGGAAAAGGTGGCCAAGAGGATCGATCCGGATCACGCCAAGATATTCGATGCCCAGATAATGATAATAGAGGACGATTGGATCAACGATGCGGTGATCAAGAGAATCAAAAGGGACCGGAACAATGCCGAGTTCGTCTACAGGAAGGTAATCGACCGGTCTATAAAAACATTGTCCTCCTCCAAGGATGAATATCTGAAGGAGAGGATAATGGACATAAATGCGGTGGCCAACCGTCTCATCTATAATCTCCTGGGCATTAAGCGGCTAACCCTCGAAAGCCTCGAGTCTCCGGCGATTCTGGTGGCCAGGTCTTTATCCCCCGGTGACGTGGTACACATGAAGAAGGAGAGCATCTTAGCTTTTGCCACCGACATGGGTGGTGGAACCTCGCACGTGGCGCTGTTAGCCAAATCCATGGGAATCCCTGCCGTGGTGGGACTGAAGAACTTCTTCGATCAGGTCCAGGACAAACAGAGCATCGTCCTGGATGGAATGAAGGGAGAGGTGGTCATCTGTCCGGATGAGCGGACCCTCAAGGAATACGAGAAGAGAAGAAAACATATACTTCAGAAGACCGAAGAGCTTTCCCAGCTTAAGCTGCTTCCCGCTGAGACCCAAGATGGGAAGAAAATAGAGCTTTCTGCCAACATAGAGCTTCCCTCTGACACCGATTCTGCATTAGAGTACGGGGCTGAAGGCGTGGGCTTGTTCCGGACGGAGTACCTGTACATCGCCCGGTCCGACTTCCCCACCGAGGAGGAACAGCACAAGGCTTATCGGGAGGTGGCAGATAAGGTCTATCCCAAGTCGGTCATCCTGCGGACCTTTGACCTGGGCGGGGACAAATTTGATGAACATGCCCGGGGCGTTTACGAAGCCAACCCGTTCCTGGGCTGGCGGGCCATCCGCGCCTGCCTGGATCTTCCGGAGATGTTCAAGGTCCAGCTAAGAGCCATGTTGAGGGCCAGTGACAAAAAGAATATCAAGATTATGTTTCCCATGATCTCCGAGGTAGGAGAGCTCCAGAAAGCGAAGGCCATTCTGGGGGAGGCTAAAGAAGAACTCAAGCGGAAGAGCATTCCATTCGACCAGAACGTTCCGGTGGGAATAATGGTGGAGATACCTTCCGCCGCACTGGTTGGTGACGCGCTGGCCAAAGCCTGCGACTTCTTCAGCATCGGTACCAACGATCTTACTCAGTATACCCTGGCGGTGGATCGGGGCAACGAGAAGATCGCTCATCTCTACCAGGGATTTCATCCGGCGGTGCTGAAGCTGATCAAACAGAGCATTGATGCCGCTCACCGCAACGGCATCTGGGTGGGCCTATGCGGAGAGATGGCGGCCGATCCGTTGGCCACCATGCTTCTGGTGGGCCTGGGAGTGGACGAGCTATCCACCTCGGCCATGGCCATACCGGAGATTAAGAAGATCATCCGCTCGGTGAAGCTTGAAGAGGCAAAAGCCCACGCCCAGCAGGTGCTCAAACTTTCCACCGTGGACCAGATAGAGAGATTCTTAAGCGAGGATTACGCCAGAAGATTCGGAAAGGATAACAAGAGCAGGCCGGTTTGATCCCGGTGTTTGAGTGAAGCTCGTTCCGATAAGGAATGAAAGGCCGTCCGGGAATATCTGAGCAGAGTCGGTGGTTCGAATGAAAGGGTAAATAGCCGGTGCATCCTCTGGACGATTTGGAAAGAATCAAGAAGTTAGATCAGGTGGGGATGTACGACCGCATTTATGATTTTCCTTCGCAGTTCGAGGATGCGCTGCAACGGACCCAAGACGTTCAGATTCCTGACTGGGACAAGGATGACGTAAATAACGTAGTCGTAGCCGGTTTGGGCGGATCGGCCATCGGTGGCGATTTGGTCCGTTCATACCTGGCGGACAGACTGGACATTCCTATCTTTATCTGTAGAAACTACACCCTCCCTAATTTTGTGGGGTCGTCCTCTTTAGTATTTGTGTCCAGCTACTCCGGAAACACAGAGGAGACCCTGTCTGCTTTTGAAGATGCGTCCAAAAGGGGTGCTAAGATCATCTGCATGACATCCAACGGGAAAGTTGAAGAAATCTCCTCCCGGAAAAAGATCCCTTGCGTTCACCTGCCCAAAGGCTTCCAGCCCCGAGCCGCCCTGGGTTACTCTTTTGTGCCGGTACTAACTATGCTGGAAAGATTCGGATTGGTAGAAGACGAAGAGGCAAACATCGATGAAGCCAGAGAATTCCTGGCTGAGAATAGAAGCAAGTACCGGGCGGAAGTCGGCACCGATAAGAACGAAGCGAAGAAGCTTGCCATGAAGCTTCACCGAAAACTGCCCGTAATCTACGCCTCCTGTGATTATTTCGATGCGGTCTCCACCAGATGGAAGGGGCAGTTCTGCGAAAACGCCAAGATGCTGGCCTTCAATAACGTGTTTCCGGAATTCAACCATAATGAGCTGGTGGGGTGGAAGGTCCTGTCCGATTACCGGGACGATCTGATCGTGGTGATGCTGAAGGACAGAGAGGATCATCCGCGCATCAAGGCGAGGATGGAGATCGTCAGGCGCATTATTGAAGAACAGAAGGTGGAAGTGGTAGAGGTGGAGAGCTCCGGAGAGAATCTTCTGTCACGAATGTTCTCCTTAATTCAGCTGGGAGATTTTATCAGCTTCTATTTGGCCGTATTGAACAAGGAAGACCCATCGCCGGTCAAGGTGATAGATTATTTGAAAAATGAGTTGGCAAAGTAAACATAATGTATCCCTTTTGTCATTCTGAGTCCCCCGCACGGGGGGCGAAGAATCTAAAACCAGATGCTTCACTCTGCTCAGCATGACAAAGAGGTGGTTGGCAGCCGCACCCTCACAGGGTGCGCGAGCCGACGCGAAACTCACGTAGGAGAACCCAGAATCAGATTCATGTTCCGGACCCTGAAACCTAAGTACTTAGCCACCCTATTGACCCTCCTCTGTGTATTCGCTGCCACCGCCCAGTCGGCCGAATCCGAGCAGGATACGCTCGCGATCACCATCGCGCCGCCTGGCGAGTTGGAGCTGAAGGATACCCCTGACGATGGCGGCGGGAGCTTGACTTTGACATGGAAGCTGTCACCGGATGATACAGAAGAGATGGGTGACATAGAGGGATACGAGATCTTCAGAGCCAGCCGAAGAGATACCAGCCTCAAACTTATCAGCATGGTTGGTGACAATACCACTTCCTTTACGGACGTTGGATTAAAGAGGGGCCAAGAGTATTCTTACGCCCTCAGAGCCAAGAGAGGTGATTCGAATTCCCTGTTGATTTATTCGGATTTCGCCCAGCCGAAGATCAACTGGTTCAGAAGCTATCGGTTGAATATGTTGGTTTTGCTTTTGATCTTCTCCGCATCGGTGCTTTTATACATCCGCAGCGCTAAGAGTGGCAAAAGTCTTTTCATTCGCAAGTTAGCTGGCTTGGAGGCAGTGGAGGAGGCGGTGGGAAGAGCCACCGAGATGGGAAAGCCGGTTCTTTTCATTCCGGGGATTTCGGATTTAGATGAGATTCAGACCATCGCCGGGCTTTCCATACTGGGCCGGGTGGCCCGCATCACCGCCCAGTATGAGACTCCACTGGTGGTGCCGGTGCTTTATCCCATGGCGCTGGCAGCGGCAGGGGAGGTGGTCAAGGGGGCTTACTTAGACTCGGGCAAGCCGGATAGCTTCAAGCCGGATATGGTGCGGTACGTGGCAGGAGAACAGTTTGCTTACGTGGCAGCCGTGAACGGAATAATGCTGCGAGAAAAACCTGCGGCCAACATTTACATGGGGGCATTCTACGCGGAGTCTCTGCTCTTAGCCGAGACCGGGTTTGCGGCAGGCGCCATCCAGATTGCGGGGACGGCCATGCCGGAGCAGCTCCCCTTCTTCATCGCTGCCTGCGACTATACCCTGATGGGCGAGGAACTTTACGCCGCCAGCGCTTGTCTTTCCAAGGAGCCCTTGATGCTTGGGAGCCTGAAAGGACAGGACTTGATCAAGATCGTCCTGATCGGATGTATCGTCCTCGGTGTAATCTTTGAACTGCTCCAATTCGGTGATGGATTTTTCGCAAGATTGTTTTTGGAGCGATAACGACAGAGACATAAGAGAATAATGAAAACCCAGCTTCCCATAGCCATAGCCTTTCTCTCCGGATTCATCATGGTGATTGCCTTCTTCATTCCGGAGCAGCACCTCGAGGACTTCAGCCAGAACTTGCTCACCTTTGTGACCATAGTGGGCGGGTTCACCCTGCTTTTGGGGATCGTCAGCATCTTGCGGGCAAACATCCAGGTGGTGGTCAAGAGAGGTAAGGAATGGGGCTTTAAGCTCCTTTTGATTCTGATGCTTCTGACCATGTCGATCTCCAGCTTCATCTGGGGAACCCGGGAGGGTACCGTATATCACTGGATGTTTCAGAACATGCAGGCTCCCATGATGTCCACCATGTTTTCGCTTCTGGCATTCTTCATCGCCTCCGCAGCATATCGCGCCTTCCGGGCGCGTACCAAAGAGGCCACCATCCTGCTGGTCACCTCAGTGATAGTGATGCTGGGAAGAATTCCCTTAGGGCAATTCATGTGGGACAAGTTGCCCGTGTACACCGATTGGATAATGGCATATCCCAACCTGGCGGTGCAGCGGGGGATCATCATCGGGGCGGCTCTGGGAGCAGCGTCCATGTCGTTGAGGATAATCTTAGGGATAGAGAGAACCTATATGGGAAAAGGATAGCGGATGAGGGGTGTAGACACGATGTTCGGCGGGACGGGATAAATTCCCGTCCCTATGCGGAGCGACAGGTTGCCTTCGCTCCTTCATAGGGCGAGGGATTCAGCCCCGCCGGATAGGCGCGAACAAAACCAGATGAGCAGAACGAAAAACAGAGAAGACCCGAAATTCAAGCGCAAGGTCAGGCCCAGATTCCATAAGGCCCTGATCGGAGCCCTGATAATAAGTCTCATCCTTGCGGTGCTACTTATTATGTTCTTGAACAGGTACCTTTCCGCTCCGAGGATGGAAGAAAACGGACTGCTGGATCGAACGACTCCGGCAGTGGCCATGCAGTCAGGCAATCTACTTGAGGAGGATGATTTCATTATATAAGTGATGTGAAAGGGCGAATGATCCCTTGCACAGAACTGCAGGAGGAGAAGATGAGACGAAAGAGTTTTTGGACGATCGTTTTCGGAATAGTCCTTATACTGGTTGGAATTCTGGCCCTTTTAGACAGCCTGGAGTTTATCTCATTCTGGTCTGTTCTGGGGAAGCTCTGGCCTTTGATTCTGATCGCGGTCGGGATATGGCTTTTGTTGAAGAAAAGATACTTCTCCTGGGATGAGAAGGTTGAGATAAAGGAAGGCAGTAAATATTCCAAGGCCTTCGGGGATTTGAAAATCGACAGCAGCGGAACGGACCCACACGGCATGGACGTGGAGATGGGATTCGGAGATATGGACGTAAACTTGACAACGGCCAGCTTTTCCGAGCGGGAGAGTGTGATTCATCTGGCCCTGGGGTTCGGAGACATCAGGGTGTGGATACCTTCCGAGGTGAAAGCCAAAATCTCAGCCAGCTGTGGTGCTGGAGATATCGACGTACTGGGAAGGACCTCGGACGGCATTGGAAGAAGCACGGACCACCAGGATGAGGGCTATGATACGGTTCAAAAGAGACTGAGAATCTTCGCTAAGATCGGGTTTGGTGATATAAAGATCTCGAGAGTTTGAGGTAAACGAAGGGAGGAATGATGACTCGTCCGTCTGAAAAGATACCGGACATAAAAGTCACGGTTAAGAGCATCAGAGGGAAATGCTCCCTGGGACACCAGGTGGGAGAAGAGTTTATCTTCAAGGGTGGGATCGCACCGGGCGGTCTATGCACCGAGGGGATGCTGACGGTGATACCCGCAGCCAGAACGCTGATGTTCGGTGGTACTCACTTCTGGGAAAAGGACAAGGATGCCATCTCGGTCTGCTGTCCCGATGCTGAGAACCTGGTGGTATTCGAAATAAGAAGAATTTAGCCCGGGGTGCGCTCAGACCCGATGACCGCTCGGTCTGGACATGGCTTGTTTAGCATCGGTGGTCTTCAGGGAGAAAGAAGAAGGGTGGATATTAACCTGTGAACAAAAAACCCGGAATGTTCTCGAAGCTCCAGGAAATTGACCGGAGGTATATCTTCCTGTTTATCGGGATGGCTGCAATTGTCCCGTTGATATTCCCCCTGGGACTGCCGCTGGGCGTGACTCCGTCGTCTGAGAATCTCTTCAATGCGGTGGACAGCTTAGAAGAGGGTTCGGTGGTGATCCTAACCTTCGACTACTACCCGTCCACCCTGCCTGAGACCCAACCCATGTCTTATGCAGCGCTTCGGCACCTGTTCAGAAAAAACATCCGGGTGATCACCCTGACCGTGATACCCCTGGGTGCTCTTTCTGTAATGGAGGGGGTGGTCAACGACGTGGCCCGTGAATATGACAAGGAATATGGGGTGGACTACGTGAACTTAGGGTACAAGTACGGCTATGTTGCGGTTATGCTGGGCATGGGTAGAAGAATCGCAGACATCTTCCCGCGGGACAACTACAATACCAAATTGGAGGATATTCCTCTGATGCAGGAGGTCAAGAACTACGATGACGTTGACTTCCTCTTCGCGGTTGCAGACAACGCTACGGTGGATTACTGGGTCTCCCTGGTCAACGCCCAGTTTGGCTTGCCCATGGGGGCAGGGGTGACCGCGGTGATGGCGCCCAAGTCTTACTCTTTCCTGCAGACCGGACAGATGGTCGGTCTGCTCGGCGGAATGAAGGGCGCGGCGGAATACGAGAAACTAAGCCAGAATCCCGGCAAGGCCACAAGGGGAATGGACCCGCAGTCGATCATCCATCTCGTTATCATCATCTTCATCGTGCTGGGAAACATCGGATATTTTGTGGGCAAACGATCGAAAATTCAAAAATAAAAAAGCAAAAGGGAAAATTGCAGTTCGAAATTCACAAATGGAGGATTGCGAGGCCGGCAGCCTGCGAACATCTCTCGCCCGTACGGGCGGCTACCGCGTTGATGTTCCTCTCCCCTGGGGGAGTGGGTAGGGTGAGGGGGAAAATGAAGAGATGTCAAAATTCGGAGAATAGGAGAGCTTGATCCACTTCATTTTTGATTTTTGAATTGTAATTTTAAACTTTTCTCTTTGAATTTTAAATTTGATTGAGTTATGAACTTAGAATTCATCGGAATCACGCTGGCCGCACTTCTGACGCTGTGCATCTATAGCTTCCTGTATAAGGACAATCCGTTCTACAAGTTTGCCGAGCACATCTTCGCCGGGCTGTCGGCCGGATACTATGTGGGACTGGTGTGGCACTCGGTCATTAAGGTACAGCTTATCGGCCCACTTTTTGAAGAGGCCAAGTTCATCTTCATCATTCCAGCTGTTCTGGGGGTGTTGATGTTCACCAGGTTCATCCCTAAGATCGCCTGGCTCTCCCGCATCTCTTTAGCCTTCGTGATGGGCAACACCGCGGGAATCTTCCTGATTCAGCAACTGCATGGATTGGTGCTTCCGCAGGTGAGAAACACCTTCACGGTGGCGCTGAATTTCTCAGGGGCGGTTTTGATTGTCGGGGTGATCTCCACCCTGATCTACTTCTACTTCTCCAAAGAACACAAGGGGATCCTGGGACTCACCGCCGGACTGGGCATCTGGTTCATCATGATCTCCTTCGGCGCCTCCTTTGGCTACACCGTGATGGCAAGAGTCTCCCTCCTCATCGGCAGAGCCCAGTTTCTCCTCATCAACTGGCTGCATCTGATAGAGTGACATTAAGGCACTTATCATAAAAGGGATAGATACGAAGCACAGGAACAATCCACAAGCGGGTTTTTCAGCGGCGCAAGAGGAGATAATCGGCTATCCTAAGCAAGATTAGCGTCTCCTGAAATCGCGCCCTCAGGCCACATATTAGAGGATGGATTCTGAGGAGGATTCGAATTCGATGTGCCTTGAGGTGATGAGGAAAACGGGCGAGAGCAGGGGACTATTGTATGCTCTCCTTTATGGGGTCCTGGGGTTGGCCGCAATGTACGCTATGACTTCCGGTGGAATGGGGGTAAGTGTTGATTCCGAAAGATATCTGATCGCAGCCAACCACTTGAAAGAGATGGAAGTAGAGCGGACGATCAAGGCAATCTTCCCACACTTTCCCGTGTTTTACCCTATGATGGTAGCTGTGGTTCAGTTTCTTGGACGAGATGAAGGAGTTGACGCCGCTCGCATCGTTTCGGTTTTGTCTTTTGCTGTTTCGCTAATTGTGATCTTCTTTCTGGGACTGAGAATTCAGGGAAAACCCACCGCGCATCTGAGCGCCATATCTTTTTTGATCCTCGCCCCCCTAATTTATACTTTCTCCTACTGTTGGTCAGAGACAGTATACATCGTGCTGTCCCTCCTCTTTATGTTCATGTTGATCCGTTTCCTCAACGCTCCCGAAAGGAGAGAGAGCACATATTTGGTTGGGAGTGGCGTTTTCGCCGGGCTGGGGTTCCTGACCCGTTACGTCGGTCTTTCACTGGTCGGGACCGGTCTTCTGATAATCCTCCTGCTGTCAAGGCAGGGTCGAATATCCAGGAGCATAAAACAGGCCTTGGTTTTTGGACTAGTGTCTGTTTTACCCATGTTCATTTACGTACTCCTGGATTTCCTCTCCCTAGGTACTCTCAAGAGGGAATCAGTGCCTGCTGTTTTTTCTTTACCCGAACAGCTTGTTCGTTTTCTTGTTACGATCTACCATGATCTTCTGTCATTCGACTTGGCCTTCGATAAGTATCTGTTCTTTTTTAATGGCATAAACCCCGTCAATAAACTCAGCTCACCCTTCTTCTGGTTCAGCATAATCATCCTGCTCTGTCTGCTTCTTTTCATAGTTCTCTTCGTCAGAGTAACACTGTCCTCAAGGTCTTTTCGGCGCTCGCTTGGGCCTAAGAAGGTGCTTGCTCTTTATGTTGCTCTCTATAGTCTACTTCTCGTAGGCACTACCGCCAGCGTGCGGGTTGATCCCTTAGGGTCACGTTTCACCACGCCCTTGTATCCGTTTATCACACTCTTGGTCTTTTCAGTGGTTTTCGATATCTGTAGGGCGTTTAAGGGGAGGAGAATGAAGAGGGTGCTTCTTGATCTAGCGATCTTAGCCACTTGCTTATTTTGGGGGATTCAGTCGATATCCACCGCAAGCATATATAGAGGGATAAGTTTGGGATCCTTCCCGGCTATGGAGCATCCCGGGAACCACAACAGGGCAAGTTTGCAATTTCTTCAGAGCAGTCTAAGTTCAAACGATCACGTCATTACTAATGTTCCTTATAAGCTCTCTTTCATCTGGCCACGGGATCTGCCCTACTGGTCCATTTCTCAGCTGGATCAGTTCTTGAGCCAAATGGGAGACAGGCTGTCTGAGACCCCGGTCTATCTTTTGCTCTGCACAGGCGACCGTGCCGTCGACCCGTTAGTGGTAACGCTTCACAAGAATGGTTCCAAACTCAGCTACCCCCTTCATCTCGTTCCTGAGAACGACCAGCGTGACATCATAGAAGCTGAATTGACTGGAAGAGAGCTGCCGTACCGAAGGATCGATTTTGGGCTCGACTACGTCTACGAGCTAGGGCTAGACCAGGGGATCCAAAAGGAATAACTGATTCTCTGCTGCCTTTGGCCAAAATACCCCGCCCTTCTTGTCTCGCAGAGGATTGTCGGGTCTACTAGACGGCGGATTGATTTGGCCGGAGATGACCCGTTCGGCGCCTCGTGAGGTTCCCTAAACATCCTTTGACGACTTCCCACGGACAAATCGTGTCCCTCTCACTTGGGGGAGAGGGTAGGTTGAAAATCCCGCCAGAGGCGGGGGTCAAGGGGAAACGAACAGAATTCAAAATTAAGAGAGCAAAATGTCCTTCGACACTGAGCTTTCCTTCGACCCTGAGGTCTCACTTCGTGCCGCACTTCGTCTCCCGCCACAGGCGGGATGTCGAAGGAAGCGCACTCACCCATACGGGTGCCCGTCTGGGCAGTGCGAGGCAGGACCGAAGGGCAGGACGAAGTGCAAAATTGCAGTTTAAAATTCAAAGTCAGAGGATTGCAAAAGCAACGAGCAGGTCATTTTGAGTTTTGAATTGCAATTTTAAACTTTTCTTTTCGAATTCTAAATTTTTCTCTCACCCTCCCCTGACACACCCCATCAAGGTAGTGGGACTTCTTATTTTACAAAGTGCCGGTGGAGTTGTGGTGCGGTGATGAGATCTGTTGAGGAGACGCGCTAACACTGCGGTGGTGGTCCTGCTCTCAGAACGTAATTAACCAGATAAACCACATCTCCCAGCTCGACTGCTCCATCACAGTTGGCGTCGCCGGCCTCCAGCGGGTTGGGGGGCAGGCAACTCTTGTAGAGGTAATTGACCAGATAGATGATGTCCGCCATGTCGAGAAACCCATCACCATTGGCATCACCGGATTGGTATGACCCGGGGTCCCTCTGAATTTCAAACATCAGCTCCCAGACGGCCCTGGCACGTTGATACTGGTGAGGATAAGCACGGTCGGATTCATCGTTGTTCTCTTGAACTTCGGATGATTCTGAACCGGGAATTGTGTAGCCGTCCTTCCGGTCGGATGAAGATTTCGGCCTGGGATTGATTCCACCGTCTCGCCAGGCTTCCGGAGTGTTGAACCAGTACGCCAGATGATCGGCCTCATAAACCGGATAGTACGCCCCAAAAGCCGTATTCAGCGCCTCATCCTGTAAGCCGGCGCGGTACATCATGGCCGCGACGTAATATGTGGTTCCCACCCAGTACTCATGGACGTAATTGTCTCCGCTGGGTACGGTGGAACCGTCGGGCATTCTGCCCAATTTGGCGCCGAAGTTGGGGTTGGGAGTAACACAGATATCATAAACCTTCTCGAGATGCGCGTTCATCTTCCAGCCAGGCAGAATGTCGGGCAAGCCATAAGCCTGGCAATACCGCTGACCACAGAGAGCGTCGCTGAAAACCGCAGTTGGATTATCACTCTCCGTGTCGATCCGATAGTAAAGCCCGGCCGAATCCCAGAGTTGGGCGTCTAAGTTTCTCTTGGCAGCTTCTAACCAGGCTCTTACCTCCGCCCTTATCGGCTTTTCCAGAATGGCGGCCATCGTGTCTATGGCTTGAAGCGCCCCTACCCAGAATCCGCCGCTGTACATGTCGGTTCCCCACATCCGCCAGCTATCGTAGGTGTTATCATATCCCTGCGCGTCAGGCAGGGAATCCTTGCCGGTTGTCTCGCAATCATACGTCTTCATGAAGCCGTAAGTGCTTTCCACCGCAGGCCAGACATACTCTAAGAAGTCAATATCGTTGTACAAAGAGAAGTATCTCCAGCAGCGCTGAATGAACTTGGAGGAGTTGTCGGTCAGAACGTGTAGAGAGCCCGGCCAGCAGGGTTGAGGGCGGCTCATGTATTCATGCGGCCCCATAATGAAGAACGGATCCGCCATTCTGCAGACGCCGCTGGCAACGTCCCTGGGCGCGCCGATCTCGGGTGAGGTCTGGTAGGGAACGCTGGGATTGCATATATCATAGTGCATTACGATATCGGCGTGACATCTCAACAAATCTCTTTCCATCTCCGGCCAGAACCTGGCATAGACGATCGAGCTGTAATGACCCACGTTGATGTTGCCGGAGAGCGTGTATGCCTGCGATTCCATGATGAAGTTCTTGTGATCCTCCGGATGCAGACCCATGAACTCTTCAGCATGGCCGGATTTCAAACCCGATTCCCAGAAAGAGCCTCCGAACTGGTTGTAATAAAGCTCATTAAAAGCGGCGCAGATGAGCCAGTCGGGATATCTGGCATCGTCAACAAACGGCGACATCCAGGCATCGATCTGATCCTCCCAGTCTTGATAATTCTGAAGCGCTTCCGCCGCGATTTCAAAAGAGTTGTCGCTCAAGGTATCGAAGTGCTCGCAGTATTTTTTCCACCACTGGGTGCTCGTTCCTCCTGCATAATAGCTCAAGAATTCAACCACAGGGAAATCCCAAGAGAGCACCAGGGGCACGATGATGTTCCCTCCGGGAGGAAGCACAACCTTGACGGCTATTGCGGCAGCGGAATCGAGCTGGTTGATGGAGTCTGAGAGCAGGCCATCGTCCGAGAATTGACTCCAGATGTCGCTTCCGTCACCTGATCTGTCCCAGCTTTGGTAGGATACCGTCACATCGTCGACCTGTTTAGTAGCGATGCACCATTCGGAGTTCTGGGTTTCCGGAGTATTGGAGGGGTGATTTGCCTTCAACACAATCCCCACGATGCCGGGTGTCTCCACCAGGGTATTTGTGAAACCGGTTCTGGTCTGGTGGCCGCCGCTGAAAGGAGGATTAGGCCAGGTAAACATCACCGATACTTCCGTGGATTCGGCAGACGGATTGGAGAATTGGAACTGCCAGACCGCCACCGGGTAGGAGGTCTCCTGGTAATTGCGGGCTATTATGGGGCTGAAGAACTTGGCTGATATATCAGAGTCGAAGCAGTGATACACACACCAGCCCTTGGGCTGGAGAGCAAAGTAAGTGCCTTCTCCCGGCTGAAGTCTGTTCCACGCCGACAGCATTGACGTGTCTGCGGATAAACACCTGACTATCTCATTCTCCCCTTTCTTTTCATAGATATGAAATGCCGCATCGCGCAGCCAGGTGTTCTTGTATTCCCCGACTTCATCTGCCCAGGGTCCAAAGGAACCGCTGATATTGTACATGAAGGAACCCGCCCCGAATCCTCCCAGCGCGACCCCCCTGTTGGGACAGTTGCTGGCACATTCTGCCGGAACGTCCCCCATGGTCCTCTGCCAGGCCCCCCGGGGAATCTCGAAGTTATTCTCTGCGAACGCAGGAGGACACACTACGAACCAGGCAAAAATGACGACAACATGGAGACGCATGACGCCTTCCCTTCGCAATTAAGCAGAGGGTGCCATCTTTCGTCAGATAGCTGTGTTGTTACTTGAAAACAGAACGCCACTCATAAGATAGCCGATCTTTCTGAAAAAGCAAGAAGAATCGGCTTGACAAGGCTCAGTTTGTAGGTCGGGCTGTCGTCAGACTGCCCGACAATCAGCTTCGCTCCCCTATTAGGCCCGGACACAAGATAGTTCTTGACAAGATCGCACAAACAGTTAGATTTTGGATATAAGCAAAACGGCGGCGAACCACCCGACATGGAAATCAGGGAGGTCCAGTGAAATGACAAGGAGTCGCGGCAACTTCTTACATTGGAGCAGACCGTTTTGCTTTCGCCTATTATACAGACCCTATAATCATGGTCAGCTTGTACGTAAAAAACAATGACATTGCGTCTTTTGATGGTATTATGAAATGATATTGGGCTCTCATTACACACCAGCAAACGAATAAAACAATTGCATCACTTTCCAACGGAAAAATGAAAAATCTAAACGATATAGCAACTTGGAAGCAAAGGTTTGGACTTTTGCCTATTCATCTTATCGCCACCCGTATGCATGAGAAAAGCTTTATTATGCTCAATGGCGGATCTGGGAATTTCTGCCTAAGAACTGAAACAGACGGAAGAAGCCCACACGATTATCATTCACTTGCATGGTCCAGTAATACAAAACATTTTGTAGTTCTCAACGGTTCAAACGTTAATATTTTCAATTGGGGAAAAGACAGACCAGAGACAATTACAAAGGAGCAGGTTGCAGGTAATTTCGATAAGTTCTACAAATATCTTGTGACGAACGACTACAAATCAGAGAAAGATATCGTTCCTTTTGTTATCGACATATTTAAGGGATTAAGAAATCTAACTCAGGAAAGGACTGATGCAGTAGAAGCATTGAATCTTTTATTTGTTCTTTTAGCTGGACTCGAGGAAGATGTGAATTCAATAGATTTTGCAAAATGGGGATTAACCAGCATTGAAATCCCTGACAACTTTGATTCTTACACTGACAAACTTAAAAAATGCTTCCTCAATATAAAGCCAGAGTTGGAGTTGATAATTAGACACTCATCCGGAATTCTCTTTCAAGAGGCACAGAAGGAAGCTTTGTTTTTTGATAGACAATTGTATTTTGACGGTACCCTATCAAAGAAGATTGATTTAGCGAAAACTCAGTATTCAAGTATTCATTATACACCGCCTTACTTGGCCCGTACTATTGTTGAAAATGCAATTAGACAACTTGATGATAATAAACCAGTACTCAAAATCTTCGATCCTGCCTGCGGTTCTTCTGAATTTCTAATCGAAGCTCTGAAACAACTGAAAGAAAACGAATATCCAGGAAAGGTTCACATCATTGGCTGGGATTCCACCCAAACGGCAATTAACATTTCCAATTTTCTCCTGCGATATGAGAAGAGGACTATTTGGAAAGATGCACTGGAATTTGAACTCAAACATGTCCAAGACTCATTACAGGAAAGATGGGATAATGATTATGACTTAATATTGATGAATCCCCCCTTTCTTTCTTGGGAACAGATGCCGAAAAATTCCAGAGAAGCAGTCAGAGAGGTATTAGGTTCAAGCACTATTGGAAAACCAAACCAAGCTGGTGCGTTTTTCTATAAATCAATTCAATCGTTAAAAGATGACGGTATAATTGGGTGTGTAGTACCATCATCATTGTTGGCATTAGATGCTTATAAGAAGTTAAGAGATGAAGCTTATGACTTAATAACTATTAATTTAATCGGAAAGTTAGGAAATTTTGTTTTTGAAGATGCATTAACAGATGTTAGTTTTATCGTTGGACATAAACCCAAAAAAGATATTTCACCTTTTGTTCTTTGGACAAGGAATGAAAAGGGAATCGCACAAAATGCCCTTCGTGATTTACGAAAAATGTATTATTCAAATTTACCTCACGTGGATAAAAAAGAGCACAGTATATATAAGCCAATTTCATTCCCAATTACTAAAGAAAACTGGAAGCCTATTTCTTTTCAAGAAATCGAGCTTTTTAAAACTATACAAAGGTTTGTTTATGAAGGAAAGTTAGCTCTAATTCAAGATGTTTTCAATGTTCAACAAGGCATAAGGACTGGAAATAACAATGTTTTCAAAATTTCAGAAAAAGAGTACGATAAATTACCCGAAAAAGAAAAAACATATTTCAGACCAGCAGTAGATAACGAATCTGTTAAGAATGGTGAAATTTTAAAGAAAAATTATATTTGGTATCCATATAATAAGGATGGCCTAATCATTAAAACCGAAGAGCAATTGAATAAATTAGTACCTGAATTTTGTAGTACCAGACTAAACCCCAATAAACGTATTTTAAAAAAAAGAGCAGGTATTACTAAATGGTGGTCTTTAACTCGACCCAGAAATTGGCAATTTGCTAAAAAAGAAAAATTAGTCTCAAGTGAATTTGGTAAATCAGATTCCTTTGCTTTCGACAAAGAGGGCATTTTTGCCGTTGAAAGAGGAAATGCATGGTTGCCTAAAAAGGAGTTTAAAGATATTGATGCCTATTACTTTTATCTTGCCATCTTTTCAAGTCCGTTTTTTGACAAATTACTATCCATTTACTCTAAGCAGCTATTAGTTGGTTGGGATTTAGGAAAAAAATACACAAAACTTATTCCTATTCCAAACGCTAATTTAACAGAGGTACAGAATTCTTCTGCTTATGCACAGCTAATTGAAATTGCAAAAGAGTTATCAGAGGGTAGTTTTCAATTGAGAACCATACTTGACGATATATTGCTTAAATATTTCTACCCTGAAGCTTAATTATCTAACTATGTTTGACCCAATTAAAGTAACCAAAGAAATAAGTAGGTCGTGCAAGAATTATTTCTCAGAATCTTCATTTCGTTTACATCAGAAGAGCTATAATAGGTTTATCATTTCTGGAGACTCTCTTTCAAAAGCCATTAACAACTACAAAAATATTCGAGAAGAAGTCAATGTAATTAAATGGTTTGATGATTTTTGGCTTTATGTTGAAATAAACTTTATGAAAGTAGAAATTGAAACGAAACTTAGAGAAGGAATTAATAAAAAAGATTATTTAAATAGACTATCAGAAAGTCTATTAAAAATTGAAAAGGATTACTTTGAAACTACAATAACTTTGTCAGTTTTTCAAGGAGATGCTGCCGATGATAATAAAGGCCAACTATTTAGAGCAGAATGGGATAACCGCCTCAATAATGGGACTCATCCACAACCGCATTGGCATATTTGTCCTGATTTCCGTTTTATAAAATCATTTGAGGATTTGGTCAAAACGATTGATGAAGGTACTGGTTTTGCAGATATAATAGATCAAGAGAAGTCAAAATGTATCGACCTTAGTAGAATACATTTTGCCATGAACGGGCAATGGAGTACCAAGGGGGAGCATTTTCACAGAATCCGTGATGAGGATACTATTAAATATTGGTTTCAAGGATTACTTGATCATATTAAATCTCAATTGAAATATGTCAGATAGCAGTTAGTAGGTCAGTGCCCTGCGCACCTGACCACAAAATAAGTCAGAAGCAAAAAGCTCCTGACCTACACACTAAATCACTACGGAGGCTTAAGAATGCCAAGAATAATACCTGAAACTAAATTAAAAGAAGCCATTAAAAATGGGACATTCATAAAAAATGGAAATACTAATAATGCTGAAGGTGTAAAATATGATTTTACTTTGAGTTCAAGATTACTAAAATCAAAATTTGGGCTACCTATAGACATTAACAACCTTTCTGAAACTGATAAAGCGAATTTGTTTGTTGAGCCTGGTGAGGTAGTATTTGTATTAACAGAAGAAATTTTGGAATTACCTAAAAATATTAAAGCTAATCTGAGTCCAAAAAGAAAATTAAGTCATGATGGTATTATGGTCTTAGGTGGTTTTTGTATAGATCCGCTTTATAAGGGTAAATTACTAGTTGGGCTTTATAACTTCTCTTCATCACCCTTTCCAATACGTCCAGGTAAAAAACTGATCGCTGCGATTTTTTATGAATTAACTGAGGAAGAAGTTGAAGATTTCAGACCTCCAGAATATGCAATTATGGACTTTCCTGATGATCTTGTTATCATGATGAAAAAATACCAACCAGTTTCGGCTCAAAATCTAATGGAAGAATTCAAAAAATTGAGTGATAAGTTTGAAGATTTGAAAACAGAATTTCGTGATAGGGAGGTTTGGTTTACAAGATTTCAAGAAATACTGGAAGGACATGATAAAAATATAGATAAAATATTAAAAGGTTTGGATAAAGAAATTGAAGAGAGAAGACAAGCTGAAAAGGATATGGATTCAAGAATGCTAAGTATTCATAACGAAATTCAACAATATGTTAAAGGGGCATATAAAACTGCTGCTATAATAGGTGTTGTTGGAGCCTTATTAATATCATTTATTTTCTTCTTGATGCAAAAACTATTATAGAGCGGGACACCATAATCATTCATGGGCTGGTGTCCCACAGCTCTGCTGTGGGACAGTTCGTAGTTAAGTGCCTTGCGCACCTGACACCAAGATAAAACCCCATTTATGGTGAGCGTCGAACCATTTATGCTGAGCGTCGAACCATTTATGCTGAGTTTCGAAGCATTCTCATACCTAACCCGTACCCTTTCTTACCACAAAGAGCAAATTCACAATGCCTTTAATGGTGAAAAGGATAGCTCCAGTATTGTTGGGGGGACGAATGTTATTTGCCTACACGTCCCCCCGTAAGGGAGAAGGAGAATCATATGAAACCAGTGCTTGATAAAGACACCGAAACAGTCGACCCTGAATCCCTAGAGCTTCTGGATCTGTTAATACACAACACCGTCAAGGGATTACAGCAGAAATCCTATAAGCCCAGAATTCAGGATGCCTTGAAAGCTATCCAGCTCCGAGGCAAGGTGGCTAAAGCCTCGGAAGGCGAAGAAATCTTCTGGGACCTAATCGAGGGAATAAGAGAAGACGAATTGCCCAAAATGTATCCACAAACCCCCAGCCTGGAAGCTCAAATTCAAAATACCATCCTCGGGCTTAAACCACAGGTGAAAAACGGCGTTCTTCCGGTCAAAATCATTACCGACACTCTCAATCATGGCAAATCCGAGGAATGCCGGCTCACTTATCACCGGGTTGGTCGCCTCCTCTCCAAAATGGGGTTCAGAAAGGCCAAAACACCCAACGGGTGCTACGCCATCCTCTGGGATGACAATCTCCTATCTCCACATGCACCTTCGAATGATGAAAGAAACGAAAACCAGAGTCCGGCCGTAGGTCGGGCTGCGAGTCCCGCTGCAGGCAGTTCGACTTCGCTCACTGCCCTGAGCCTGTCGAAGGGCGGGGCGAGCTGCCCGACAAGCAACCGTGAAAAAAACGAAAAACAAAATCCAGTTGTAGCTGTAAGTCCGGCTGCCAGTCCCGCCATCGGCAGTTCGACTTCGCTCACTGCCGTGAGCCTGTCGAAGGGCGGGGGGGCTGCCCGACAAGCAACCGTGAAAAAAACGAAAAACAAAGTCCAGTAAGTCCAGTATGTCCAGCAAGTCCGGCGGTCGGCAATTTCCGCTGAAGGTTCTCAGACGTGTGACCTGACAGTGCGCCGCTTCAACAACCCCCAACCCACTCCCCAACCGACCGTGGAAACCTGAAGCATTCCTCTACCTCTGAGTGGAGTAAAAAAGAACCAGAACCTAACTTAGGTTATGCCGCTTGACAAAGCGTAGAACCCTATTTCAATTACAACGGGTAGAAACTTTGTACCATATAAGTAAGCTAAAGAGAAAATGTCGCTAACTTACAAAAATCAAAGGACAGGTAAACAAAATGATTAAATTTCTACCCCTTGTTGCACTCGCGGCAGCATTCATCGTCGTCTTCATGGTCCTTAAAGCGAGGAAGCCGGACAATACCGCGTACAAATCCGCCATCGGCCTTGCGCTCGCGGCAGCATTCCTCCTCTTCTGGGTGAACGGTGCCGTTGGCATCATCGGGGCTGCCCGCAACGACGCCAACTTGATGTATGGCGGGGTGTTCGCCGTCGGAATCATCGGTGCCATCATCGCGCGCTTCCAGCCACATGGAATGGCACGCGCGTTGTTCGCGACGGCGCTCGCTCAGGCGTTGGTCGCCGTGATCGCGCTGATCGCCGGGTTGGGCTCCACGGCGCCGATCTGGCCGTGGGATATCTTGATCCTGACTGGGTTCTTCGCCGCGCTGTGGGTCGGATCGGCGTTGTTGTTTCGGAAGGCTGCGCGGGAGCAACTGCTCGCGGGCGCAGGGCCGGCGGGTTGACCCGCACGCCGGCGATCGAATCAGACGCGGACATAGGCCGATTCCTCGGGCGGAGATTGGCGGGTGGCTCACAGCTCTGCTGTGAGATAGCCGACCGTGGAAGCCTGAAGGATTCCACTACCTCTGTGTGGAGTAAAAAAGAACCAGAACCTAACTTAAGTTAGGTTCTGGTTGCTGGTCTCTTAGCTTAGGGAATCAGATCAGCCCATGTTCTCGATTATGGCGGAGCCGTATTCCGAAGTCTTGAGCTTGGTGGCACCTTCCATCAGCCGGTGCAGGTCGTAGGTCACTCTTTTTTGCTGGATGGTTTTTCCGATGGCGTCGTTGATGAGCTTAGCCGCTTCCTTCCAGCCCAGATAATCCAGCATCATGCAGCCGGAGAGGATTAGCGAGCCCGGGTTCACCATGTCCTTGTCCGCATACTTGGGAGCGGTTCCGTGGGTGGCCTCGAAGAGCCCCACGAAATCCCCGATATTAGCGCCCGGAGCCATACCCAGCCCGCCAACCTGAGCAGCGCAGGCATCAGACAGATAGTCGCCGTTTAAATTAGGTGTAGCCAGCACATCGTAGTCAGCGGTTCGGGTGAGGATCTGCTGGAACATGCTGTCTGCTATTCTGTCCTTTATGACGATTTTTCCTTCCGGTATCTTGCCGTCGTGCTGGCTCCACAGCTCGTCTTCTGTTACCACCTGATCCCTGAACTCGGTAGTGGCCAGCTTGTATCCCCAGTCCCGGAAGGCTCCCTCGGTGTACTTCATGATGTTTCCCTTGTGCACCATGGTCACCGACCTGCGATTGTTCTCAAGGGCAAACTTTATTGCCTTCCTGATCAGCCTGTTGGTTCCGGTGATGCTCATCGGCTTAATCCCGATTCCGGAGTCGGGCCTGATGCTCAAGTTAAATGTCTCGTTGAGCCACTTGATCAGCTTCTTGACCTCCTGGGTTCCCTCGGCCCACTCGATTCCGGCATAGACGTCCTCGGTGTTTTCCCGGTAAATGACCACGTTCATTTTCTCCGGGTGCTTGACCGGCGAGGGGACACCCTCGAAGTATCTGACCGGACGGACACAGGCATAGAGATTCAAAACCTGCCGGAGGGTGACGTTTAAGCTTCGATATCCTCCTCCCACCGGGGTGGTCAGCGGACCCTTGAGCGCCACCACGAAGTGTTTTATGGCTTCGAATGTATCTGAAGGAAGTACCTCTCCGTATTTTGCCTGAGCGGCGTCTCCCGCATAGATGTCAAACCAGACTATTCTCTTCTTGCCGCCGTAGGTTTTTTTGACCGCCGCATCCAGCACCCTGCGGCTGGCCCTCATGATGTCCCGCCCGATGCCGTCGCCCTCGATGACCGGAATTATGGGATTGTCCGGGACATTCAGGCTTTCGCCCTCAACCGTGATTTTCTGCCCCTCTGTTGGAACGGTGAGCTTGTCAAACTCTGCCATAATACCTCCTGTTGGTTTTTAGATTGAACATGTGGAATTATTCTGGTCCTATTGGTTGTCGAGAAGGGTTCGAGGGTTCAAGAGTCCCAGGATTCAAGGGTTCGAGACCTTTCTTTCCAGGGACCTAATGAGTGCCTTGAGCATCCTCTCGACCTCTCCAATGTCCTCCTGGAGTTTCTTCACATCTTCGACCTTAATGTAACCCAAATCCCCACACAACAGTATCTGTGTTTCCAACTCGCAGTGCGAGCCATAGGCTATATAAAGAGCGCGAATATATTCTCGCGTTGTTTTTCTTCCATATCCTTCAGCTATGTTGGACGGAACTGACACCACCGCCCTTCTTATTTGTGATGTTAGGCCGAACTTCTCTTCCTTTGGGAAATCTTTTGTTACCCTATATATCTCTATACACAGCTAGTAAGACTTCTGCCAGACTATCAACTCTCTGTAGTTTTTCAGCATCTCACTGGATCCCTCGAATCCTTGACCCCTTGAATCCTTGACCTTTATCGAAATCAACCTTTCTTGTTCAATCGATCTTGAAATCACCATGCTTCTCAATGTGCGCCAGAAGGCCGCCATCGTTCAGTATCTTTATCATCACATCAGGCAGCGGGGCGAAAGTCAGGGTCTCTTTTTGACTCTTATTGACTACCGTTCCCTTTTCTAAATCCACTTCCAGCTCATCTCCCTGGTTGATTTTGTCCGTATCGCAGATCAGCACGGGAAGTCCCACATTAATCGAATTACGATAAAAGATCCGGGCAAAGGATTTGGCCAAAACTGCCGATACCCCTGCCAGCTTTATGATAGTGGGCGCGTGCTCCCTGGATGATCCGCATCCGAAGTTGCTGCCTCCTACCACGAAGTCTCCCTTCTGTATTTTCTTGGCGAACTCCGGATCGGCATCCACCAAGACGTGTTTTGCCAACTCTGGTAGATTCGACCTTAAGTGAAATAACCTTCCCGGAGCGATTAAATCGGTTGAAATATCATCTCCAAATTTCCATGATTTTCCGGTTAGTGCCATTGGAATCTCCTTCAACTGAAATCTCTGTGACCTTCGGTTCAGAGAGAATTAATTCCCTCTCGGACGGGCGCGGACTGACTTCGTCCCGCCCTTCGGTCCTGAGACCCTCAGGGTCGAAGGAAGGGACTCAGCCCGAGGGAAGCCTGCGGCTACCCCGTTGTTTCGATCTAAAACTCTCGCGGGTCGGCAATCTCTCCGGCTATGGCGGTCGCCGCTGCGGTTGCGGGCGATGCCAAATAGATGAATCCTTCGGGGTTTCCCATCCTCCCTTTGAAGTTTCTGTTCATGGTGGCCAGACAGACCTCCCCATCACCCAAGATTCCCTCGTGCACTCCCACACAGGGGCCGCAGCCGGGAGCCATGATGGCCGCTCCGAACTCCACCAGGGTTTTGATGTATCCTGCATCCAGAGCATCTAAAAACACCGCCTTGGAGGCCGGAACGACTATCATCCTCACCCTGGGATGTTTCTTTTTTCCGGTGATCATCCGGGCGGCAACCTCGAGATCCTCCAGTCTTCCGTTGGTGCAGGTGCCGATGAAGACCTGATTTATCTTCGTTCCCCTGGCCTCTGCTATCGGCTTGACGTTATCGACTGTATGCGGAAAAGCCACCACCGGCTTTAGTTCAGACGCGTCGATCTGGATTACCTTCTCGTAGTGCGTGTTCTTGTCCGGCTCCAGCTTCTTGAACTTGTCTTCTCTTCCCTGAGCTTTTAAGAATTCCCTGGTGGTCTCATCCGAGGCTATCAAGCCAGCTTTTGCTCCCGCCTCCACCGCCATATTGGAGAGGGTGAATCTCCCGCTCATGGACATCTTCTCGATGGTGTCGCCGCAAAACTCCAGGGCTTTATAGGTGGCCCCATCCGCTCCTATCCTGCCAATGAGGGAGAGGATCAGATCCTTGGGATAAACCCCCTTCCGGAATTCTCCCTTAACCTCCACCTTGAACGTCTCCGGAACCCTCAGCCAGGTCTTACCCAGAGCGATGCCCACCGCCACGTCGGTGGAGCCCATTCCGGTGGCAAATGCGCCCAGCGCCCCTCCGGTGCAAGTGTGCGAGTCTGCTCCGATTAAGATATCGCCCGGGTTAAGGTAGGATTCGGCAATGATCTGGTGACAGACTCCCTCGCCCACTTCCGAAAGACAGGCTCCGGTCTTCTGAGCAAATTTCCTTATGGTGATATGATCATTGGCCAGCTCCCTCCGGGGTGAGGGGGCGGCGTGATCCAAAAACAGAACCGTCCTCTTGGGATTGACGGCTTTCTCTAAGTTTATCTTCTGAAGCTGTCTTATGGCCAGCGGCCCGGTACCGTCCTGGGTCAGGCAGACGTCCACGCTCACCAAAGCTATCTCTCCGGCAGATACGTCCTTTTTGGCATGACTTCCAATTATTTTTTCTGCTAATGTTCTACCCATCTTTTTTCCTCAACCTTTCAACGGATTCTTCTTATGGAAAAATAGTTGCATTTTCCGGGATGTCTTCACTGGATGTCTCACTTCCAGACCAACATTCTAATTTAACACGAAAGATGCCCCAAGTCAACCACGCTTTTGTGAATTCTTTCACTAAAATTGGCCTCTATAGGGAAAGTAGAATCTCTTCTTCGAACTTGCCCTAAAAAGCTGAGTTGGTTTGGCTGGAACGTTTTGTGGTGTCGCTGCGGAAATGAAATGAATCAGGGAAATAGGAAGGAGATACCGGGCTTTGCTATATCTCAGTCCCGATATCCTAAATGTTTCTTCAATAGCCCCTTTATCTCGTCGACCTTGAAAGGCTTGGCCAGAAATCCGTCTGCGTGGGCGGCATAGGCGTCGGACTCGGAGGAGTCGGTGCCGAATCCGGTGATGACCACCACCGGCAGACCAGGAAACTTATCCTTGATGGTGCGCAGAAGATCCAGCCCCCCCATCCTGGGCATCTTTAGATCGGTGATCACCAGGTCGACAGAAACCTTACCCAGAACCATCAAAGCCTCCTCGCCATCCTGTGCCCCTACCGCGCCATAGTCAAAGAACTCCAGAATGTCAGAAAGCAGGCTGGACATGTGGGGATTGTCGTCAACGATCAATATCTTATTGGTTTGAGTCATCAGAGCCTTGCATCAGAATTTGAGATCGGAGAATCTGTGTCTCTATGTCCCCCTGAGGACGAATGTACAGTTTCTGCTACACATAAGTTTATCGGTTGGAAGAAAGAAAAACTTCAGCTTTCCAGGAATTTTGCGCTTTTGGCAGATTCCATTCCGCTGCAGATATGGACCCTTCTCTGGAGGCGGCGATGCTATCGCTTCTCGTTCCGTTTGATAATACGCAGTAAGGGTTGACTAATCCCGAAGTGCCATTCGTCGACACTCAACAGCCGATTTCTGTAAACCGGAGCGCCACAAGGTAAGTAAGAAGCATCCGGTCGTCGGGACCGTTTCACCCGGGCTCCTTTTCATCTATAGCGCACAGTGCCGGGTAGCTCCCCCGAAAATTGAAGAGAGACAAAGAGTGCCGTCGGCCGACAGACATCCCAGCTTGCACTGGCTGGGCCTGACAACAGCCTGGTAGACAATACCTTGTGGGGTGGTTGTTGTTGGAGCGAGATGCTCGATGGATTCTCATCAG